>CABUQV010000053.1 GCA_902493855.1 uncultured Collinsella sp. | reverse complement strand
TTCCTTCCTCGCAACTTGACGTATCCACCATACGAGGGGCGCCGCGCCGGCGGAAGTTTCCGTTGGTGAGGGTTCTATAACGCTGGGGTGCGCACGGGGCTATAACCCGCGGGTTCTAGCGTCACCTCAAAGAGATCGGCGCCGAGCTCGTCGGCGATGGCCTGAGCTACGACAGCGGTGTGGCCCTGTGCCGAGTAGTAGGCCACGAGGACGTTGCCGTCTGCGGCGGGCGCTGCGGCGGGCTCGTCCTCGACAGCCGACTGGTCCTCGGCGGCGGCTTGGTTGGTCCGTTATCGTCTGAGCGCTACTCCTGCGCGTCGAAATCGGGGCGTATGGCCAGGTAGCCCGCGAGTGCTTCCTCAGTGGCGGTGTAGTAGGTCATGGTCCCGTCGAGCTTGGCAATCTCGGCCATCTCGTCTTCGGTGAGGGAGAAGTCGAAGATGTTCGCGTTGTCGGCGATGTGGGCGGGGTTCTTGGAGCCGGGGATGATGGAGGTGCCCATCTGCACGTGCCAGCGCAGGATCACTTGGGCCGGGGTCTTGCCGTACTTCTCGGCGAGAGCGACGAAGACGGGCTCCTCCAGAAGACCTTTGTCGCCGTGGCCGAGCGGGTACCACGCCTCGATCACCGTGCCGTACGGCGCGAGGTAGGCGCGCAGGTCGCGCTGGGCGTGGTAGGGGTGGCACTCAACGGTCACGAGCTGCGGCTTGATGTCGGCGACCTCGATGACCTCGGCGATCTTGTCTTGCGGGAAGTTGGAGAGGCCGAGGGCGCGCACCTTGCCCGCGCGGTAGGCCTCCTCCATCGTGCACCACGCGGCCAGGTAGTCGCCTACCGGCTGGTGCAGGATGAGCATGTCGACGTAGTCGAGCCCTAGGCGCTGGAGCGTGGCGTCCACCGCCGGCATGCCCGCGTCGTAGACACTCGGCCAGAGCTTGGTGGAGACGAAGATCTTGTCGCGTGCGATGCCGCTCTTGGCGATGGCACGGCCCACGGCGCGCTCGTTCATGTAGGCGTTGGCGGTGTCGATGTGCTCGTAGCCAGCCGTGAGCGCGGCGGTTGCGGCCGCCTCGGCCTCGGCCGGGGTCATGAGGAAGGTGCCCAAACCTTCGATGGGCATCTCTACGTCGTTGTTGAGCTTCAGATACTCCATGGTCTCCTCCTTAATGGTGACTTTTCGAATACAAGGCTACGGCGTTTACTGAGGTGCGAGAAGTTCACGTTGGAATGATGGATATAACCATGGGGTATATACGGCACATAATGCGTGACAGGAGGATCGATGTACAACCCACAGCTTGACACTTTCATCCGCGTGGCGGAGGCGGGCAGTTTCTCCAAGGCGGCGCAAGAGTCCTTCATCACGCCCACGGCCGTCATCAAGCAGATGAACCTGCTGGAGTCGCGGCTAGGCCTTACGCTGTTCCACCGATCGCATCAGGGGCTTTCACTTACGCGAGCAGGCAGGTCGCTGCTCGCTGACGCCCGCCATATCGTGCAGTACTCTCAAGAATCAATCGCGCGCGCCCGCGTCGCCGAGCGCGGAGAGAAGCGCATCATCCGCGTGGGAGTGTCGCTCATGACGCCCAGCACGCCGCTCACGAAGCTGTGGCCGAAGGTGAAGGAACGTTGCCCCGGCATGAGCCTTCAGGTGGTCACGTTTGAAAACACACCCTCGGCGGCGCGCGGTTTGGCGAACCTCGGGCAAGACATGGATATCGTGGTGGGGATTTTCGACGATGCCTTTCTTAAAGAGCGCGGGTGCTTGGGCCTCGAGCTTTCGCGCGAGCCGCTCTGGTGCGCCGTTCCCGTCGACAGCGAACTCGCCAAACGCGACATCGTCACATTCGACGACCTCCACAATCACAGTCTTATGCTTATACGCCGGGGCTGGAACGCCGAAATCGACCGCGTGCGCGACGAGATACTCTTGCATCATCCTCAAATCGCGCTCGTAGACTTCCCGCAATATCGGG
>CABUQV010000052.1 GCA_902493855.1 uncultured Collinsella sp. | reverse complement strand
TGCCGGACTGCTCTGCCTGACGGGCTGCACCAGTACGGCATCTTCGGACAGCACTTCCGCATCAACAGGCACAGCGGCAGACAGCACAGACAGTTCTGCCGCGGACGCAGTCTACGAAGATACGCAGGAATTTATGGGCACTTATATCATGGTTCGCACCTACGGGGAACACGCCCAGGCCGGTGCAGAAGTTGCTCCGAAGGTAACCTTCTAAGTCGCCGTTGCATAATTAAACAGAAAAGCGTTCGTTTCTGCGGGCGCTTTTTTAATATGAGCAGGACATTGTCAATAGGCAAAATCGGGCCTGGCCCAGGTTTTCTGGGTCAGGCCCTTCCTCTATCTCAACCCTCCTGCGGCGACCTCGGCGTGTCTCTCCGACGCTCGTCTTTGCAGTTTAATATCCGCCCGTGGCGCATCTCTGCGCTGGGCAATCCGTTGCTACGGCTGGGGTTGCCTCGGTCGATTCGACAGTCTCGTGTCGCGGGTGGCGCCTTGGGCGCTCGCAGAAAAAGAGACTGGGGTTCGCCCCAACGGCCTCGGATATGGCCGCAGGATGGGATGGATCGCGCTATGCCGGCACGGCCTTCCCGAAGGCTAGCCGTTCTCGATCATGCGGCCCACCGCCCAGCACCAGCACGCGAGCTCGCGGGCGGTGGCGACGTTGGCCTTGTTCTTGTGGACGCCGCGCTCGAGCATCGCTGCCCGCCTCTCGACGAGCCTTCTCACGCCCTTGGCCGCGTGCCTTCTCGCCGCGGGGTCCGGGACCTGCCCCCTGGCAAGGTCCTTCGAGTGCGGCGAGCAGCCGAGGTAGTGCCACGCCGACTCGACGAGCACGCGCCTCAGGTGCTTGTTGCCGGCCTTGGTGATGCTGCCCTGCCGCACGCTCTCGCCGCTGGAGTGCTCGGAGGGCGTGAGCCCGAGCCACGCCGCGAACGACCTGGCGCTCTTGAACCTGGAGAACTCGCCGGCCTCGAAGACCAGGTCCGCGGCGCTCGTCACGTCGATGCCCTTCAGGCACCTGATGGAGTCGATCCTGCGCTTCCACCTGGGCTTGGACGCCTCGGCCTCGACCAGCCTCTCGAGGCGGGCCTTGTCCTCCATCGCCTGCCTGACGGCATCGACGTAGTACGCGAGCACGTCGTTGTCCGCCTTCTCGGGAAACGATATCGACTTTATCCACGCCCAGTGCGCGGCGGTCCAGTTGCCCTTCCTGCGGCCGGTCGGGGTGGTCTCGCTGAACACGTATCCGTGCCTGAGGAGGAACTTCGACAGCCGCTGCTTGCGGCGCTTCAGGTCCTCGCGGGCGTCGTCGAGGGCGCGGGACAGGTCGCGGGCCGCCTCGCACCCGTCGTCGGGAACCCACACCTCCACGACGTTGCCTACCGACAGCATGCGGGCCAGGAACTCCGCGTCGTTGCGGTCGTTCTTCCTCTTGCGGTCAGCCGGGGGCTTGATCATCTTGGACACCGCGCCGACGACGCAGTCGATCCCCATCGAGGCCAGCCTCTTCTGCAGGTCGAACCCGGTGACGCCCGACTCGTAGACGCATTTGGCGGACGGGTCGACGGACGACACCCAGCCCGCGACCTCGGCGGCGTCGTAGCCGAAGGTGGCCGAGCGGACCTCGCCGGTCATCGCGTCGAGGGCGACGGCCTTTATCGAGCGCGCGTGCACGTCGAGGCCGACGAAGGTGGTAGTATTCAACATGAGAGAGCCCCTTTCCATGCTTGTGGCGTGGCCGCCACCGGTTCGAATCAGACACTCGCCATTGTCGGCCTAATCCACGGGAATTGCATGCAGCAGGGGCTCTCAATGTTGCTATGTCCTGCTCATATCGTCTCGTATGGAGCGCCGCCTTGCGCCTTAAGGCTCGCAATGTCATTGCAGAAAAACGCACGAAGTGCGTACCCTGTTTGGAAGCTCTAGGCCAATCTTTGAATTGGCGGTAAATGACCTGGGGTTTTATAAAGCGATTGCCTTCTCTTGCTGGCATCTG
>CABUQV010000051.1 GCA_902493855.1 uncultured Collinsella sp. | reverse complement strand
CCCCGTGCGCACCCCAGCGTTATAGAACCCTCACCAACGGAAACTTCCGCCGGCGCGGCGCCCCTCGTATGGTGGATACGTCAAGTTGCGAGGAAGGAAGGCACCATGGACTACATCACCTTGAACAACGGCGTCAGGATGCCGCAGCTCGGCTTCGGCGTGTATCAGATCCCAAACGCCGCGGAATGCCAGCGCGCCGTGGAGGACGCGCTCTCGGTCGGCTACCGGCTGCTCGACACGGCCGCGAGCTACGGCAACGAGGAGGCGGTCGGGGCCGCCATTCGTGCGAGCGGCCTGCCGCGCGACGAGGTGTTCGTGACGACCAAGCTGTGGATGTCGGATGTGAGCTACGAGGGGGCCAAGCGCGGCTTCGACGCGTCGCTCAAGCGGCTGGGGCTCGACTACGTCGACCTCTACCTCATCCATCAGCCGTTCGGCGACGTCTTCGGCGCGTGGCGCGCCATGGAGGAGCTCTACGAGCAGGGCGTTATCCGCGCCATAGGCACAGCCAACTTCTACCCCGATCACCTCGCAAACCTCATCTCGTTCAACCGCATCTCCCCCGCCGTGAACCAAGTCGAGTGCAACGTGTTCTTCCAGCAGTGCGAGGCGCAGGAGTACATGGCCGGCAAGGAGGTGGCCATGGAGGGCTGGGCGCCCTTTGCGGAGGGCAGAAACGACCTCTTCCGCAACGAGGTCCTCGCTCGCATCGGCGAGGCGCACGGCAAGACGGTCGCCCAGGTCGTGTTGCGCTGGCTGCTGCAGCGCGGTGTGGTCTGCATCCCTAAGAGCACGCACCGCGATCGCATGGAGCAGAACTTCGACGTCTTCGACTTCGCGCTGGGCGACGACGAGATGGTCGCCATCGCCGCGCTCGACACCGGGCGCAGCGCGTTCTTCGACCACCACGACCCCGCCACCATCGAATGGATGTCCGGGCTCGTGCGCAACGTGTAGACGAGCGGTCAGACCGCACTGATAACTTACTAGGAGGAATTGCCATGAACTCATTCACGTACGACTACCCGGTCAGGAACTACTTCGGCGAGGGGGCCATGGACCAGGCACTCGACGCCGAGATGGGCGCCATGGGCAAGACAGTGATGCTCGCCTACGGCGGAGGCTCGGTCAAGCGAACCGGCGTCTACGGCCACGTGGTCGATAAGCTCACGAGCGCGGGCAAGCGCGTGGTGGACTTCGGCGGCATCATGCCCAACCCGACCTACGAGAAGTGCCAGGAAGGCTCCGCGCTCGCACGCGAGGAGCAGGTCGACTTCATTCTCGCCGTCGGCGGCGGGTCGGTCTTCGACTGCTGCAAGGTGGTCTCCGCGCAGGCGATGCTTGACGAGGGCATCGAGAAATTCGAGCACGCCGACGGCAAGATGCCGAGCTCGTTCATCCCCATGGGCTGCATCGTTACGCTCTCCGGCACGGGCGCCGAGCAGAACAACGGCGCCGTCATCACCAACGAGGAGACGCACGTGAAGGGCGCCTATCTGGGGGCGATGCCCATGTGGGCGGCGCTCGACCCGGCGCTCACGCTCACCGTACCGCACGCGCAGTTCATGAGCGGCGCGTTCGACACGCTCTCGCACTGCATGGAGAGCTATTTCGGAAGCCCGCGCGGACGCAACGTCACCGACGACATCAACCTCGCCATCCAGCGTAACGTCATCCGCAACATGCGGATCATCGCGGACGATAATCAGAACCTCGAGGCGCTCAGCGAGCTCGTATACGACTCCGCCATGGCCGAGAACGGCGTGCTCAAGATCGGCAAGTCAACGGACTTCCAGGCGCACATGATCCAGCACCAGTACGGCGCGTACACCCACACCAACCACGGAATGGGCCTCGCGGTCATCCATCCTGCGCTCTACCGCCACCTGGCCCCCGAGGCACCCGCGCAGTTCGCCCGCTGGGCGCGCGAGGTGTGGGGCGTCGACGCCAAGGGCAAAGACGACCTTACGGTGGCACTCGAGGGCATCGACCGCCTGCAGACGTTCATCGGCGAGATGGGGCTTCCCACGAGCTTCGCCGAGATGGGCTCCGACGCGTCCGACGAGACGCTGCACAAGGTTGCGGACACCTG
>CABUQV010000050.1 GCA_902493855.1 uncultured Collinsella sp. | reverse complement strand
TGGCCGCCTTCCTGGCCTCGACATCATGCTTCACCCTCAAATCAACGCGCATAAAGAAAGCCTCCCATTTCTCATGTCCAAGAAATGGGAGGCAGTTCAGTGTGGTGGCGGGCTTTTTGCATATCGCGCGTGGGATAGAGCGCATGCGAGAGGAAAGCTCGGCTGCTTCGGACGGTGTTGGAGGGGGTGCCTGAGAAGACCGAGATCATGCACATCGCCTAACTGTGGTTTCTTCCATTGTCATCCATCCGCTACTCAGCAGGTCGTCCCTAAACCGTCCGAAACAGCCGAGTTTTGGAAACCGACTCCCTCGGGGGATAGGCTGAGCATCACGTTGGGACCATTTACCATCCGCGGTCTAACTGCTCGCGCGCTGCACGAGCTTGACAGGGACAAGCGTCTCCATCTCGGGTTTCTCGCCGCGCAGCAGGGCGAGCAGGGCCTGACATCCCTCGTGCGCGAGGCGCTCGGGGAAGCGGCGAATGGTGCTGATCTGCGGCGTCGGGATCTGCGCATACACGGAATCGTCGAAACCGATGAGGCGGACGTCCTCGGGTACGCGCTTGCCGGCCGCAACGAGCGCCCGCAGCGCACCCACGGCAGCGTGGTCGCTATGGGCAAAGATGCCGTCGACGGGGCAACCCGTGGAGAGGAAGTCGGTCACGAGTTCCTCAGACTCGATGATGCTCGGCTGCTTGCCCGAGACAAACAGCTGGTAGTCGCGGCACAGCGGCAGCCCATGCGCGGCAAGCGCCCGCTCGTAGCCCATCTGACGCTCGTTTCCGGGGTAGTTGGCCGTAAAACTCGAGATGCTCAGGATGTTCTTGCAGCCGCGCTCGATGAGGTGCTCGGTTGCCATGTAGCCGCCGCCGATGTTGTCGGAACCCACGTGCGGGAAACCGAGGTCGTTTTCGGGCGCGCGGTCGATGCAGACCACGGGAATGCCGTGGGGGACAAATTCGCCGTCGAGCCTGCGCAGGCCGGAGATGCAGATGATGCCATCGGCTTGTTTGCTCGCAAGCGTGCGGAAGTAATCGCGCTCGCGGGCGGGGTCGTTGGCGCTGTTGCAGACAAAGACCGAGTAGTCCTCGGTGGCGAGCTCGCGTTCCACATGCAGGGCGATCTTGGAAAAGAAGTCGTTCGAGATGTCCGGCACGATCATGCCGATGGTCCGGGACTGGGCCATGCGGAGGCTCTTCGCCGCCATATTCGTGACGTAGCCGTATTCCTCGACGGCGGCTTCAACACGCTCGCGGGTGTCTTCGGAAAAACGGCCACTGCCGTTGATGACGTGGGAGACCGTGGCGACGGATACGCCGGCCGCTGCGGCAATCTGGCGCATGGACGAGCGCTTGCCGGGTGTGGGCATGGGGCCTCCTGCTGTTTGCGAGTGGTTAACAGGTTAACTGAGATTGTAGCGCATGCGCGATGCCGCGATGGACTCCATGTGCCCAGCCTATAAACTACGCCGCTGAACAGGCAATATTATCCATATGTAGGACCTGAGTAACAAAACGCCGCCGTTTGCTCGACGGTATGGGACCGCTTGTCGCCAGCGGATATAAGGGCTCTCAGTCCAATGTGGATAAACGTTTAACCTACAAAGCGTCAAAACATCGGCGCTCAATACGTCAAACACGAACCCTCAACGGGGGAGTGGCGTCGAGAGCGCTATGGAGGTGTGCAGAGAACGGTTAATAACACTCCGGAGAGCGATCACATAGAAGCAGGGCAGGCACCTCAGCGGCATCGGTTCGCTGAGGTGCTTTCTGGTAAGCTAAGAACCGGATTCACACGCGCCCGTCCAAGCTGGACGCGCCTATTGGAAGGGAGACCCATGGAGGCTTACAAGCAAGAATTCATCAAGTTCATGGTCGAGTCCGACGTGCTTAAGTTTGGCAGCTTTACGCTCAAGAGCGGCCGTCAGTCCCCGTTCTTTATGAACGCCGGCGCCTACGTGACGGGCTATCAGCTCAAGAAGCTGGGCGAGTATTACGCCCAGGCCATCCACGATAACTTTGGCGACGACTTTGACGTGCTGTTTGGGCCGGCCTACAAGGGCATTCCCCTGGCCGTCGTGACCGCGATTGCCTACCACGAGCTGTACGGCAAGGAGGCCAAGTACTGCTGCGACCGCAAGGAGGCCAAGGACCACGGTGCCGATAAGGGCAACCTGCTGGGTTATGAGCCCAAGGACGGCGACCGCGTGGTCATGGTCGAGGACGTCACCACCAGCGGCAAGTCCATCGACGAGACCTATCCCAAGGTTAAGGCTGCTGCCGACGTCGAAATCAAGGGCCTGATCGTGTCCCTCAACCGCATGGAGGTCGGCAAGGGCGGCGTGACCACCGCGCAGAAGGAGATCGAGGCAAAGTACGGTTTCCCCGTCGCGAGCATCGTTTCCATGGCCGAGGTCGTCGAGACCCTCTACAACCACGAGATCGACGGCAAGGTCGTCATCGATGATGAGCTCAAGGCCGCTATCGACGCCTACTACGAGCAGTACGGAGCTCGGGAGTAGTAGTTACGCGGGTTTACCAACCCGCGTAACGGCTCGACGCTGTGCGGGCCGCATTTGGACAATCTGACGTTCAACTTCAAGGGCGCGACCAGAAGGTCAGCGCCCTTTCATTTCACGTCACCTTGTCTCAAATGCGACTCGCTCGCTGTCCGTTCTCTACCTGCGGCGTCGTCTTGCTCCGAATGCGGCCCGTTCGCTGCCGTTGCCGAAACATCGGCGTTGCCGGACTAGTCATTGGGTGTTCCTATAGTTTTGTCAACCGTCGGGGCTACTCCCGGTAGGGCACCCGGTCGCGCATCACGGCGTATATCGCCCTGAGCCGCTTC
>CABUQV010000049.1 GCA_902493855.1 uncultured Collinsella sp. | reverse complement strand
GGAAGCGGCTCAGGGCGATATACGCCGTGATGCGCGACCGGGTGCCCTACCGGGAGTAGCCCCGACGGTTGACAAAACTATAGGAACACCCAATGACTACCTTGCATCAATCTAATAAGTTGCGGTGAGATAGTTCTTGAATTGGCCTTTTTTGAGGCTAAACAGGAACTATCTCACCGCAACTGCGTTGAGCGTTTTTTGGCAGCTGGTTTACTTGCTCGCGAACAGCCAGATCAGGATGATTACCAGAATCACGGCGACGATGCAGACGATGGCGCCGGTGAATTTGATGCGTGAGTCGCGGGTACGCTCGCGCACCGCGTCCTCGGTGGCCTCGAGCTGGGCGACTTCTCGCTCGGTCTCGGCGTGTTCGGCTTTGTCTCGGGCCAAGGATCCTGCAAGCGACTCAGTGATCTCTGGGTGGTCGTGTACCTCGGTCGCCTGTTCGATGATCGACTGTGCATGTGCGGCATCTGCTTGGGCGTTGGCGATGCTCTGCTCTTGGTCGCGGCGTGCTTTGTCCTCGGCGGCGATCTTCTCGCGCAGTTCGCGCTGGCGCGTCGCGGCGGCAGTCTTCGCCGTCTGCAGCTCGTCGCGCGCGGCATCAGCCTCAGTCGTCACGGCTTGGTGCGCGCGTTTGGCTTCGGCAATGGGGGCTTGAGCCTGCTCGACGGCCTGCTCGGCTGCGGCAAGCGAGTGCTCAAGGTCGGCGGTGATGCGCGGGACATCTTCTTCGGCTTTACGCAGGGCATCTGCCGTGTCGGAGATCTGCATCGAGAGCTCGCTGGTGCGCACCGTATAGTTGGCGGGATTTGCCGAGGGATTGCGTTGCAGCTCGGCATACTCATGACGCAGCGTCTCGAGCTGGGCGCGCGTGGCGTCGACGGTTTGTTGTGCGGCGGCAATGCCGGCGTCTCGCTCGGCCTGCACCTTGTCGCGGATGCGCTTGGAATCCTCAAGACGTCGAACGAGGCGGTTGCCGGTCTCGCGCGAGCTTGCCTCGCGGGCCTCCACGGCGTCGAGCGCGGCCTTCAGGCGGAGCTCAGTCGCGTCATCCTCTGTCTTCATTTGTTCGAGCTGACTCTTGAGCTCTGTCGCTTTGGCGGCGTGGGCATCACGGTCAATCTCGGCTGCCGCAGCGGTCTTTTGCGCTGTGGCGATCGCCTGACGCTGGTCGGCGACGATCTGGTCGTAGCGGCCTGCGATATCCTGGCGCGTCTCGAGCTCCTCGGCCTGATCGACAATGCGCTGCTCAAGTTCGGCCAGGTGGGCGCGGGCATCGGCAAGTGCCTTTTTCGCGGCGTTCATCTCGCGCATGGCCGAGGCGCCCTGGGCAATAAAGGTGCCCACGGCGTTCGCGGTGTTCGAGACAGCGGTCCCCAGATCGCGGTTCGCGTCGGGGGAGTGCGGGGCGATCGGGCGAGCGGTGTCGACAGCGTCCGCATCGGCAGCCTGCGGCGCGGCGATATTGCCGGTACCGCCCTCGACCACAGAAAAGCCCGCTGCGTGCGGATCGACCGCATCGGCGCCAATCGTGGGGTGCTCGAGCTGCAGAAACGAGGGCATGGTGCTGCCCTGGTCGGCAACGGGGGTCTCGCCGGGTACAAAGGTCGAGGCCGCCTCGGCGGCCTCCTCTTCCTCGGCATCAATATCGGCATCGGCGACGGCGTTTTTCATCGCTTTGACAGCATCCATCATGGAGTCCATGACGGCATCGAGCTCTTCTTCCGAAGACACCTCGATGGGGCCCGCTGCTTGCGGGGCGTCGTCCTGTACAGGGGCGTCGTCCTGAGCGGGCGCATCGTCGTTTTGCTCATCGGCGTTTTCTGTTTCGGGGGTTTCCGCCGTAGCGCTTTCGTTCAAGATGGGGTCGTCGATGTCGATACCATCGCAGGTCACAGCGTCAGTATCTGCGGTGACGTCTGCGGAATCATCAATATGCTGTTGAGTCTGGGGGTCCAGCTCGTCTGTCATAGGCATGTGCTCCTCATCGTTGTTTGTCACCCTATGATAAAGTCTCGCGCCGACATCCCGCGCGCCGCAGCAAAGTTTCAAAACGTGTTCGATGGCTCGATCTGATAGCAATAACTCGATCGCTTTATTCAGTTTGTACTTGACAATCCCTTCGCCGAACGACGTGGTGCCGTTCGCCTGCCATGGGCTTTATTTTTCACTTGAAGAAGCTAAAGTTGCATTTCAGCTTTTGGCGCGTGAAGTTGGATGCGCGCAGTCGGCGGGCGTGCCCGTCGCGATTTGAAAGGACTTTGTATGGGACTTTTCACTGGTAAGACCGTGATCGTCACCGGCGGCGGCAAGGCCACGCTTAAGGACGGTTCCGCTGGCTCCATCGGCTACGGCATCGATATCGCATTTGCCAAGGAGGGCGCGAACCTCGTCATCACCGGCCGCAACGTCGCCAAGCTCGAGGCCGCCAAGGAGTCTCTCGAGGCCGAGTACGGCGTCAAGGTTCTGCCTGTTCAGGCCGATGTCTCGGCTGGTCAGGACAACGAGGCCGTCGTCCAGAACGTCATCGACAAGGCCATTGAGGAGTTCGGCCGCATCGACGCCGTCGTCAACAATGCTCAGGCCAGCGCCTCGGGCGTGACCATCGCCGATCACACCATGGATCAGTTCAACCTGGCCATTTACTCTGGCCTGTATGCCACCTACCTGTACATGCAGAAGGCCTATCCGCACCTGAAGGAGACCAAGGGCTCCGTGGTCAACTTCGCTTCGGGCGCCGGCCTGTTTGGCAATTATGGCCAGTGCAGCTATGCCGCCGCCAAGGAGGGCATCCGCGGCCTGACCCGCGTTGCCGCCAACGAGTGGGGCAAGGACGGCATCAACGTCAACATCGTGTGCCCGCTTGCTTGGACCGCTGCGCTCGAGAACTTCCAGGATGCCTATCCCGAGGCGTTCAAGGCCAACGTCCACATGCCGCCGGCGGGTCACTACGGCGACGTCGAGAAGGAGATCGGCCGCGTTGTCGTTCAGCTCTGCGGTCCCGACTTTAAGTACATGAACGGCGAGACCGTCACCCTCGAGGGTGGCATGGGCCAGCGGCCTTAGGGGTTACGCGGTTTTACCAAACCGCGTAACGGCTCGACGCTGCGCGGGCCGCATTTGGACAATCTGACGTTCAACTTCAAGGGCGCGACCAGAAGGTCAGCGCCCTTTCGTTTCACGTCACCT
>CABUQV010000048.1 GCA_902493855.1 uncultured Collinsella sp. | reverse complement strand
GGCGGTCATCCGCTTGCCGGCCTCGTAGACGTTCCTGCCGTCCTCGAGGTAGCCCTCCTGGTCGAAGTGCATGATCTCGATCTTCTCGGTCTCCTTCATTCCCGCTCCTTTCACGAGCAGTTTGAATTGTCGCACGGAATGAACGGGCTTGCCGCCCCGTCGCACCGCTTAACCTTGTGGACATCTTGGCCCCAAGCTCAACAATTCAAAGGTTCTTAATACCAGTGAACGATTACAGGTTAGCCGTTTTTAATACCGATTTTATGATTTCATCCTCCCCTCTCGGTAGACGGTCAGTTTTTGCCGCTCATCGGTCAAGCGACATATATCCGTAAAAACGAGCGCCCCCGCCATGCGCAGGGACGCTCTAGACGCTAATAGTTGTAGGTATATCCGCCGGCGTCGCCGCGGGTAAAAGACTTGGCATGCTCGATTGCCTGCCCACTCGAGTCATAGGTCAGGCCTTCCAGCACGAGCGCCAGATCGCCCGGCTCAAGATTGAGCAAACTCGCATCGCGTGCGCCCAGCGCCTCGATATCGAGTTTCTCTACCGACTGATCTGGCTTGCGTCCCAACATATCGTAGGTCTCGAACAGGCTGAAGACCGAAATGTCCACGTCTTCGATGCCCGGAAACAGCAGGCACGGAATCAGTGTCATCTCGATCGATACGGGCTCACCATCGATGCAGTTGAGGCGGCGCACCGAGTAAAGCAGATCGTCCTCGGCGATGCCAAACAAGTCGGCATAATACGGGCCGGCGTAGCGTTTGGAGCGCGCCAGGATGCGCACCGACGGCGTCGCGCCCGATGCCAAAACCGACTGGCGGAAGCCGCCCTTGCGTTCGTGCTCGTCAAACCACTTGTGTCCCACAAAGGCGCCTTTGCCCTGCACGCGACGAATCTGGCCACTTTTGACCAGCTCGTCCATGGCGCTTCGGATTGTCAGGCGTGTCGTGCCAAACTCCTCGGCCAGCTCGTTTTCGGACGGAATCATCGAGCCCGTCGGGTAGTCGCCGCGCTCGATTCGCTCCGCAATGCAGCGGCGAATTTGTTTGTAAACCGGCAAGTCTTCTACTGCATCAGCCATTCGACACCCACCTTCGTCGCAACGCCGTCTGCCTCGCCGTTATCGGCAAAACGATACTTGGTCGGCAGAATCACGGACTTGCAATACTCGACAAAGCCATCGGTCTCGTCGCGCTCGTGCGAAGCCTTGTAAAACACCGGCGTGCCCTCCTGAGCATTCAGCAACTTGGCCTCGTCGGCGTTCAGACGGCTGATGGAAATATGCTCCTTGCCGTGCGTCACATGGACATTCCCCTCCTTGAGCAAAACGTCGTAGAGGCTTTCCTGCTCAAAATCGTGATCGGGAAGCGAGGGGCACAAAGACAGATTGACGTAAGCCGTCTCGATCGATGCCGGGGAACCGTTGACCACACGCACGCGCCGAATGCAGAAGAGCGGCATGCCCAGGTCGATCTGGGCTTTTTGGGCAAGATCGATATCGGCATACACGACCTTGGACCAAACCAGGCGCGCGGTCGACTTTGAGCCAACCCTCTCCACCGCCTGCGTATAGTTCCATGTTTCCTGAAAGATGTTCAGCGGTTTGGGAGGACACACATAGGTGCCCGAACCGCGGCGGCTTTCCAAAGTTCCGCACGAAATAAGGCGCGTGATCGCAGCACGCAACGCCGTGCGCGACACGCCCAGCTCTTCACAGAGCACACGCTCGGCGGGCAGCCGGTCGCCACCCTGCAGGTCATAATGTTTGATATACCAAAGAATGCCCTCAAAGGCGCGGTCTTTGGGCGGAATCGCATATGGTTCACTCGACATGGGCAAGACTCCTCAACTGCTTGATGCTGCAGGAATCATTGCTCCGGACGCCTCATGGCGTCGAAGGCTTCTTTGATCTGCTCCGCAACGTTCCGATACGACCGATATAGGCCGGAGTCTCGCTTGACTTCGCCCGCGGTCACCGGAATCTCAAGCTTCGAAATCTCATCCTTGCCGGTTTGCACGACAACGATGACACCCATACCAAGGCACATATTACGCTTGGCAGCGTTGTTTTTGGTAGCCTGAGCTGGATTAATCAAAATCTGCTGAGCCAGTTCGCGTTTGCTGAGCTCCGGCACATCCTCGGGATTTCCGGTCTCGGCAATCTCGCACTGCAGCACATCCGCATAGTCAAAAATCTTCGGCTCGCCGCCGCGCTGATGCACGGCCCACTTGCGGCGCGTGGCATCCTGGTAGATAGCCGGCAAAAACGTAAACCGCGGTGGGTCCAAAATCGTATCCGTGATGGTAAACACATCGGGATCAAAGGCATCCTGCGGGTTTTTCTTCTTGAACAGCCCCATATCACCCTCCCGTACTAGCATTAAACAACTCAAGCTGAATATAGCACCAATTTCAAGCTCATGCTGTAGCGTGTCGGTGCGTGGCATCTATAGCTCGCTCAGCGGGGTAATACGGGCGAGGGCCGGTGCGCCTGCTTTGTTTTGAGAAGTGGGCTTCGCGAACTTCTCAAAACAAAGCAGGCGCCCCGGCCCTGGCGATGTAACCCTGGCTGACCATAGTTGGATGCACGGTCCGCAAGGCAGCGTGAGCAAAGTCCCTATTACATTAAAAAGAATCAGCCCCCGCATATCGAAACGGTCGAGAAGGCCTGCTCCGGGCGGGTTGCCTTGCTCCGGGAAGTTCGCGAAGCCCACTTCCCGGAGCAAGGCAACCCCGCCGGGCAAGACCCCAGCGCGAGACCGTCCAGCACAAGCGCTCCCCGAGCAACCGCTCGCCGCTGGTTGCACAAAAGTCAGCGAGCGGGTTCCAGGTGCCCCAGGTCGCCGTGAAAGAGGAGCGACGCGTACTTTATGTACGCGAGCGACAGTTTGAACGGCGAGATGGGGTGCCTGGGACCCGCGCAGCGTCGAGCCATTACGCGGTTTGGTAAAACCGCGTAACTTAGTTATTCGTTGTCGCCCGCGGTCATCTGCGTTGCGGAAAGCGCGCCGTCGGCTGCTGTTGCGGCTGCGGCGTCGGGCCAGACCCAGTCAGTGAAGGCCGGGTGATCGACGCCCTCGTCGCACGCGAACTCAAAGGCCTCGGTGCGGAAGGCCTCCCACTCGTCAATCTGCTCGGCAAACTTGCCGGCGTCGACCATGCGCAGCACGTCGGTGGCAAGCGCCCAGCGGTCCATGTTGTTCAGACGCAGCATGTCGAACGGCGTGGTCGTGGAGCCCTTCTCCTCGTAGCCGTGGACACGGAAGGCGTCGTGGCCGGGG
>CABUQV010000047.1 GCA_902493855.1 uncultured Collinsella sp. | reverse complement strand
CGGACGTTGTCGACGCCAAACCAGCCCAGAAGCTATATCGATACAGAAAGGTCCCCGGACGGAGGGGCCGGATATAAGGTTTATCGCGAGTTCCGCACGAACAGGAGGCCACTTAATGTGGCCTCCGTCGTGAGCAGGACTGTCTGAGCAGGAAAGTTCATATATGGCGGCAGGAGCCCGACCCGCCCCCGAGGAGCATCTCTCAAGCAAAAACTGTCGTTCGGTAAAGTCCGAGGTCAGCGGCGTTTTATACCGAGAAATTCAAAAAAAGTTGAAAATTCATTACATATTTGCGTTGACTTTAGGTAACTAAAGTTTCATACTCCTTTTCAACCACTGGGGGATGTGAACACGCACGGATCGTTCACATCATGATTGAAGAGGATTTCTTAGACATGTTCACGCATCAGCTAAACATTATCAGCGTAGTAATTATCTGATGCGGGTTAGCACATACAGCTAGCCCGTACGATAACGGGCGGCTGATGAAGATGAGGGCCGTCGAGCGCAACCGACGGCCCTCATTTTTTATGTCTAGGAAGTTCTTTTTAGAGGAGGAAATGTAATGAACGGAGTTTTGCTCATGGTTGTGGCCGCGGCGGTGCTTGCCTGCGGCTATCTGGGCTATGGCCGATGGCTGGCCAACAAGTGGGGCGTTGACAAAGAGGTCCTCACGCCGGCCAAGCGCATGAAGGACGGCAAGAGCTTCTCGCCCGTCTCCGCTTTCACCGCGTTCTCGCACCAGTTCAGCTCGATCTGCGGTGCTGGCCCTGTTACGGGTACGATCGTCGCCATGGCCTTTGGCTGGCTGCCCGTCGTGCTCTGGGTTCTCGTCGGCGGCATCTTCTTTGGTGCCGTCCACGACTTTGGTGCCCTGTACGCTTCGATGAAGAACAACGGCAAGTCGCTCGCTCAGCTCATCGAGAAGTACATCGGCAAGACCGGCCGTCGCCTGTTCCTGCTGTTCTGCTGGCTGTTCTGCATCATCGTCATCGCCGCTTTCACCGACATGGTCTGCAAGACGTTCATGTTCACCCCGGCCGTTGACGCTTCTGGTGCTGCTACCGGTGCCATCGACTTCACCAAGTCCTATGCCGCCGGCTGCGCTGGTACCATCTCCATCCTGTTCACCTTCGTCGCTATCGCCTTTGGTTGGGCCCAGAAGAAGTTCAACCTCACCGGCGCTGCCGAGTTCGTCACCGGCGTGGTCCTCATGGTTCTCATGTTCGCCGTCGGCATGCAGTTCCCGCTCTACCTGGATAAGTTCCAGTGGTTCGCCGTCGTCATGGTCTACCTGGTCTTCGCTGGCGCTATGCCCATCCAGATGCTCAAGACCCCGCGTGACTACCTCACTTCCATCATGATGATCGTCATGATCGTCTGCGCTGTCCTCGGCATCGTCGTCCTGGGCGTCAACGGTCAGGCCACTATCACCGCTCCGGTCTTCACCGGCTTCTCCACTGCCTCCGGCATGATGTTCCCGGTCCTGTTCGTCTCCGTCGCTTGCGGTGCTCTCTCCGGTTTCCACAGCCTCGTTTCTTCCGGCACCTCTTCTAAGCAGGTCGAGAAGGAGCAGGACGCCGTCAAGGTCGGTTACGGCGCCATGATCGTCGAGTCCTTCGTCGGCATCCTTGCCATCATCGTCGCCGGCATCATGTTCTCCGACATGAACACCGCCGGTACCGGCGCCCTCAACGCCGGTGTCGCTTCCACCCCGTTCCAGATCTTCGCCGCTGGCATCTCCCGCGGTATGCAGGCCTTCGGTGTTGACGGCACGCTCGCTACCGTCTTTATGACCATGAACGTCTCCGCTCTGGCCCTGACCTCGCTCGACGCCGTCGCCCGCATCGCCCGCACTTCGTTCTCCGAGTTCTTTGCCCAGACCAACGATGCCCTGGCCATCGAGTCCAAGGCCGGCTACATGAAGGTCCTCGGCAACCCCTGGTTCGCCACGGTCGTTACCCTGCTTCCCGGTCTCGCCCTCGCTTTTGGTGGCTATGCCAACATCTGGCCGCTCTTTGGTGCTTCCAACCAGCTGCTCGGCGGCATGACCATGATCACCCTCGCCGTGTTCTGCAAGTGCACCGGCCGCAAGGGTTGGATGCTCTACGTGCCCGTCGTCTTCCTGCTCTGCTGCACCTTCACCTCGCTGGTGCAGAGCGCCATGGGCTGCATGACCGCCGTCCAGGCTTACGGCTTCTTCGGTACCATCCCGGCTACCGCCACCACGGCCGCCGTCTCCGTTGCCGCCACCAAGGGCCTGCAGCTCGTCTTTGCCGTTCTGCTGATGGTCCTGGGCCTCATCGTTGCCGTTAACTGCCTCAAGGAGTTCTTCGGCAAGGAGGCCGGCTCCATGCCCGACGAGGAGCCCGAGTGGTCCGAGATGGGCAAGGCCGAGTACGGCCGCGCCGCTGCCGCCGAGGCTCCCGTCGACGCCGAGGCCGCCAAGGCTTAGTCGACCTGACGAGTTGAACGTCACATCTATATGACTCGGAAAGACCGGGTCCGCGACTTCGCGGGCTCGGTCTTTTTTTCATGCAAAAGCGGGTGACGCTCGAGTGTTCTCGCAGATGTTTTGCATGGATAAGGGCGCGCGTTGTACCATATGGACGTATATGTGTGCATATGAAAGGGGCCCCGTGGCCAAGACGGTATATTCCGATAACCAAAATAATGTCGATGCCCTGGCTGAGCGTCTGAGCAGCCAGACGTCGCTTTCTGCCGAGCGTGCCAAGCTGGTTGCCTACGACCTGCTTTGCCGCAAGGCGCTCAAGATTAAGTCGAGTGCGCTGGCGCAAATTTTTCGCTCCGTCGATAAGGAATGTGACACCAAGGCGATGCGCGATGAGCTTATCGCGGCAAATATTGTGACCAAGATCGAGGGTAGCGGCATTAACGGGCGCCCGGCGTTCTATACCATCAATGCCGAGATCCGCGATGCCCAGGAGCAGCCTGCCGAGTCCGTCGAGGATTTTGTCGTCGAGGATTCCGCTGACGTGCCTGCTGTGGAAGAAGCTGCTCCGCGTGAGCATGTCGATACCGATGAGTTGCTCGATGAGAACGTCGTGCGTGCCTTTACGGCCAAGGCAGGACGCGGCGGTTTTGGCGGGGGCGGCAAGCGCGATGCGCAGCGCCGCGCCCAGCAGGAGCGCTTCCGTCGCGCCGTTGCTCAAAAGGGTGAGACGGATGCTGAGGCTGTTGAGATCGAGGTTGCTGCCGAGTCGCAGAAGCCCACGAAGGAGCAAAAGCCCGTGGAGGCCCAAGAGCCCAAGCGCCGTCGCGGTGCTCACTTTAAGGCTGCACAGCAGGATGCCGTGCGTGAGGTTGAAGAGTCTTCTGAGGTTGCAGACGATGTTGAAGAGTCTGCCAAGAAGGCTCCAGGTTCGTGTCGTCCCGGCCGCGGTTTTGCGGGACGCGCGTATCCCGTAAAGCATCAGGAGAAGGGCGAGTCGGTTTCGACCACCCAGGACGAGAAGGCCGTTGAGCCGGCGGCTCGCGAGCAAAAGCCTGTTGAGCCGCAGCTTGAGGTTGATGCCGAGGCCAAGGGCCAGCAGCCTACTGATGAGCAGGCGGAGCAGGGCGCGTCGAGCAAGCCTCGCCGCCGCCGCCATCGTGGGGGCCGCAGTTCCCATGCCGAGACTGCAGCCGAGAAGACCACGCCGCAGGACGAAGATGCGAAGGTCGAGGTTTCTTCGGGGCAGTCTAAGCGCCAGCCGGCGAAGGAGAGCAAGTCCAATCGTCCGCAGAAGCAGGCGCCTATGCCGAAGCGCGAGCGCAATTCCCAAGGCGATTCTAAGCGCAAGTCTCAGAAGAAGCCGGAGTCTACCGCAGCAGATACTGCTGCCCAGCAGCCCAAGTCGGCAGTCCACGGCGAGGTCTCGGCGTTTGCCCTTGCCCGCGTTTTAGGCAGGCAGCTGCTCAAAGTTGTCCCTACGCCTACGGCGCTCTCTAAGATCAAGGAGCAGCAGACACAGATCGTAAAGGTCGAGGGCAAGGACGGCAAAAAGGCTCCGCAGCGCACTCAGCACAACGAGATGTCCAACCGCAAGATTGCCGAGGAAATCGCAATCATCCAGGCTTGGATCGAGCAGAACCGAGGTGCCGATACGCCGGTTGCCTCGCGCCGCCAGCGTGCCTACCAGATCTTTAACGACGAGAAGGCTTTTGACGGCAAGCACGGTGAGCGCCTGATCAGACGCATGACCGAAAAGGGCATCAGCATGCAGGCGATCAAGGTCGCCCCCAATCGCCCCGTGCACTTTACGGGCTTCTTTACGCTGGGCGCCGACAAGCCGTTCATTATGGTCGAGAACCTGGACACCTACGACGAGATCGTCAAGCTGCTGCGTGGCCGCAAGCACGCCAAGCTCTTTGGCATCAAGGTGGGCGGCGTGATTTTTGGCGGCGGATGCAAGGCGAGCGTCTCGCATGCCCTGGACGATTATCTGGCCGAGATTGGCTATCGCTTTAACTACGTCTACTACGTAGGCGATATCGATCGCGAGGGCGCGCGCATTGTCGAGCAGACTCGCAATGCCAATGTGGTTGAGATTCGCCTGCATGCCGGCATGTACCGCGCCATGCTCGCCGAGCATAAGCGTCGCGTGAAGGCCGGCGGCGAGTGCGAGCCCGCGGCTGCCAACCAGGGCGTGCCACAGAACCTGGCAGCGACGATCAAGGATCTGCCCATGGTCACGCGCGTGCAGTTCCGCAACGTGCTGCGTGAAGGCGGGCGCATTCCGCAGGAGATTCTGATGACCGCAGACTATCGGGATGGCGACTCGGGAAGCTTCGACCGCATGCTGAACAATTAGATTCCGCCGGCCCCGGGAGAGCGGGGACACCGGCTTAGGTTTCCTGCTCTACAGTCCTGCTCACGACGGAGGCCACATTAAGTGGCCTCCTGTTCGT
>CABUQV010000046.1 GCA_902493855.1 uncultured Collinsella sp. | reverse complement strand
GGCGGTCATCCGCTTGCCGGCCTCGTAGACGTTCCTGCCGTCCTCGAGGTAGCCCTCCTGGTCGAAGTGCATGATCTCGATCTTCTCGGTCTCCTTCATGTGTGTCCTCACATCACATGTGCGCAATTCTATACATCGCGCTTCTTGCTGATACCAATTATAGCCATACGATTGCTTGTTATTTAATACCAATCCAAACTCACGGAGATTTGCGGCGAACGGTCGGTTTCCTCGCCCGAGTGGTATTACAACGCCAATAGTTGTCTATTTCGAGCGCTACTGCCAACGGGCTCCCCACAACTCGCCAGCTATAAAAGCGTTGCGCCAGACCCGCCCAAGCGTTTCCGGCGCAACCGCGCAGTTTAGTTATTCGGCTTCCATCTCCGCTGTCACACGGCGATACATCTCGATAACCTGAGTCGTCGCCTTGGACGGATCCTGATAGTAGCGGCCGTCACACGTCTCGGCCGAGACATAGCCCGTATAGCCGTGGCGCATGAGTGCCTCGAGGTCGGCACGCATATCACGCTCGCCGTCGCCCCAGGCAAGATGCGTCGTGCCACCGCCCACATCGACAAAGTGGGTGTGAACGATCTTGTCGCCCAAAACCTCAAAGTAGCCGTCGATTGTGTCGCCGGCAACTTCCATGGCGCCAAAGTCGATACATGCCTTCAGGTTGGGGCGATCGACCGCCTCGAGGATGCGCGCGACATCCTGTGCCGTATTGACCAGCACGGACTCCGACGGCTGCAGTGCCTCGAGCGCGACGCGAATACCGCGTGTGTCAGCGTAGTCGCACACCGAGCGCAGCATGGCGACGCTGCGGGACCAGGCGTCCTCAGCCGGCTCGTCCAGATAGGCCCAACCACTCGTCACCAGAATCTGCGGCACGCCCAACTCAACGGCAACGTCGATCACATTCTTAAAGTACGAGAGGATGCGTTTTTGGCCCGCCTCACCGCGCACCGCGACGTTCCACGGCTTGGGGTTGTTCTGCTCGGGGCACACGCACACGATCTTGATACCGTATTGGGCGGCAAGATCGCGAATCTTATCCACCGAATCGTGCTCATGGCAATCCACATACAGGTGCATCGAGCCGGTCCACAGCTCGATATTGCGATAGCCGGCCTCACCTGCAGCCTTAAAAAACGTCTCGATGCTGTAGTAACGATGGTTGATGTTCATGAGCGAAAGCTCGGGTACGACCATAGCCCTCCCCTTTCGTACGGAGTTTTAAAAAACAGGGGGCCGCCGCAGATGCGACAAGCCCCCCAAAGATCGACGCAACCGTTAGACGCGATGGAAGCGCGATTCGAACATATTAGGCAAGCACGCCAAAGTAAGCGCCGATGATGCCCACGACCATGGTGCAGAGGATCAGGACCATCGGGTTGATCTTCTTGGAGAGCAGCCAGTAGTAGAGCCAGAAGGCGGCCATACCGAGCATACCGGGCATGATGCCGTCCAGGATGTCCTGGAGAGTCTGAGCGGAGTCGCCCTGACCAATGGCGATGGGCAACGAAGCCCAGAACATGTCCTTGCTCATGGCGCCGACGACCATAACGCCGACAATGCCGACGCAGGCCATGATCTTTTGCATCAGGCCGGTCTTCTGAGCCTCGTCGAGGAAGCCAATGCCTAGCTCATAACCCTTGATAGCGCCAAAGATACGAATCAGGAACGCCGGGATGTTGTAGACGAGCAGGAAGGCGATGGGGCCGAAGACGTTGCCGGCCTGGCACAGGCTGATGCCCACGGCAGCGGCGACGACGCGCAGGGTGGACAGGAAGAAGGAGTCACCCAGGCCGGAAAGCGGACCCATGAGGGCGGCCTTGATGTCGTTGACGCTCTCGGGCTCAACCTCGCCACGAGCGACCTTTTCTTCCATGGCCATCGCGATGCCGCCCACGAAGGGAGCGAGCTGCGGGGTGATGTTGAAGAATGCGCTGTGACGGTGCAAGGCCTCGGCGTAATCATCGGGACGGCCGGCATAGATCTTCTTGAGCATGTTGGCGACCATCAGGCAGAAGGCAATGTTCATCTGCTTGTAGTAGGTCCAGGAGAATTCCATGCCCAGGGCGCCGGTGTTCACGGCGCTCTTAATGAGGTCGGAGCGAGTAATCTGGTTCTCGGAATTAGAAGTCATCGTCCTCATCCCCTTCCACAGAAAGCTGGGACTGGGCGCCACCAAGGCCCAGCAGGTCGTACTTGTCGATGCCGATGATGATTGCGATCAGGGCGACGCCGAGGACGGGCACGTTGGCATAGGAGCACAGCAGGAAGCCCAGGAAGTAGAACGGCACGAGCTGCTTGGTAAGCACCAGACGGCCGAGCATGGCGAAGCCCATGGCAGGCAGGATGTTGGCTGCGACGCCAAAGCCATCGAGGACGAACGTCGGGATGAAGTCGAGCAGGCCCTGAACGGCGTCGGCACCCAGATAGAAGGAGACCGAGCACAGGATAAAGGCCAGGACGACAATCACGAGACCGATAATCCAGTGCATAGCGTAGATACCCTTGAGGTTACCCTTGCTGGCAAAGACGTCGGCACGGTCGACCAGAAGGGGCATACCGGCGTTGACGACGTTCTTAATGGCCAGGCACAGAGTGGCGATGGGCATCGCGAGCGCGATAGCGGCCTCGGTGCTCTGACCCAGCTGAATAGCGAAGGCGCAGGCGAGCACACCGCCAATACACTCATCGGGCGGCACGTAAGCGCCGATGGAGATTGAACCCATGAAGAGCAGCTCGAGGCTCGCACCGATGGCGAGGCCGGACTGCAGGTCCCCGAGGACTATGCCGACGAGCGGGCACAGAACGATCGGGCGGAACGCATAGAGCGTACCGAGCTGATAATCGAGCTTACCGAAGGCAGCGATAAGTCCGATGAGGATCGCTTGAACAAGCATTGTTCCTCCCTTTGATCCCTCTTGGATCCGCGCGGCGATTCCCGACTTGTCAGCGCGCCCTTTTCCATGCCGACAATCGCCTAGACAGATCCAGCTTGTACCGGTGTGCTGTTAACACCTAAACCGGTGCAAATGATTTGATACCAATTATATAGTCATGAGAAAACTATTTAATACCAATCGCTCAACGGGCGTGTACTCCCGGTGAACGGTAGATGGGGGTAACGGGTAAAGCGTTTATCCGGTACGCCCACGAATAGGGGCGGCGCCGTGCGCGCCGCCCGTGGTTCTCAATTAGAGGGCGCTTAGGGCATCGACCTTGGGGTCGTCGGCCAGAGCGCGAATCTCGACCTCGACACCGCGGCCGACGAGCTCACGAATGTCCTCTTCCTCGGCAGCAGTCACAAAGATCTGGCGGGAGATCTTACGGGCATCGGGACGCTGCTCGTCCTTGGACTTGGTGTTGCCCAGGTTGATGGAGGTAATCTGCGGGCAGCCGTCGACAAGCTGCTTGGCCTCGGCGATGCTGGCGACGCAGATGATCATCTTGTACTTATCGGTAACACCGGAGTTGATGGCCTCGATGGCGTGCTCCATGTCCTTGATGACGAGCTTGACGTTGGCCGGCTTTCCCATCTTGAGCGTAGTCTTCCAGACGGGATCGTTGGCAACCTTGTCGCCAACGCAGAAGATGCAGTCAGAACCCAAGCCCTGGACCCAAGAGACGGCCACCTGGCCATGAAGCAGACGATGGTCGACGCGAAGCAGTTGAATCATGATTGACCCCCAAAGGTCTCATGCCGGAAACCCGGCCCCATTAATAGCAGGCGGTGACTAGAACTCTTCCTCGTCATCCGCATCGGTCAGCAGGTCGTTGACAAACTTGACGCGCGTGTCGTCAGCCGCGAGGATCTCGCGGATAACCTGATCGGCGGGAGCCTCCTGGTCCGAAAAGAGCAGCTGGATCAGCAGCGGCAGATTCATGTTGGCAACCAGGTAGGTGTTGGGGCGCGTCTGGACGATCTTGGTGAACTCGTTGTTGACGCTGCCGCCAAACAAGTCGGTGCACACGATTACGTCGTCGGCGGGGTCGAAGGTCGCCAGGAGCTTGGCGGCCTCCTCGGCGACATCGGTGCGGCCGTCGACAAACATCGACAGGTCGTGGACGTTATCGCGCGCGCCCGAGAGCAGCTCGGTACTCTCCTTGATGCCGGTCGCAAAATGCGCGTGGCTGGCAAAGATGTATTGCCTCATTGCGGTTTCCCCCAAATGAAATTAGTAGTCGAACTGGTGGTAGTAGCGGCGGTACTTGAGGTTGTGCTTGGTGACCAGCTCGTAGTTGCGCGCGAGGCGGTCGGTGGTCAGCACGGACAGGATCCACGGCGACACGATGACGCGGAAGTCGTCGTCCAGGCCCGGGATCGCGTACTCGGCGGTGTCGATGATGACGTAGTCCTCGTCGCCGGTCACGCCGCTGGTGAGGAAGGCGCGGACGCGCTCGTCGAGGGCGCGGCACTCGTCCTCTCCCATGAACAGGAACACCGGGACGCCGGGCTCGAGCAGCTCGAGCGTGCCGTGGAAGAAGTCGTGCGAGGTGATGTGGCGGATGCGCTTCCACTGCATCTCCTCGAGCAGGCACATGGAGTACAGGATGGTCTCGCCCCACAGCGCGCCCGAGCCGATGAACATGGTGTAGTCGGCCAGCGCGTACTTCCTGGCGAGCTCCTCGGCGCGCGGCTCGAAGCGCTTGCGGATGTCGAGCATGTCCTTCCAGACGTCCTTCGTCTGCTCGATGAACAGGTCGAACTTGGGGAAGCAGCCGCGGCGGTTGAGCAGGCGCAGGCCGAAGCAGTCGGCGAGGTAGTAGCCCTTCTCGCAGCCGCCGGCGCCGTGGTCGGAGGCCATCATGACGCAGTTCTCGGCGCCCACGGCCTGCCCGATCTTGCCCTCGGGGTTGGTCATGGCGAAGACGCGCACGCCCATCTCCCTCATCTTGCCGACGGCCTCGAGCACCTCGGGGGTGGTGCCGGACTCGGAGGCGGTCAGCACGACGGACCTGTCGGTCATGCGCTTGTGGCCCATGACGTTCCACTCGGCGGCGTGGATCAGGTAGACCTCGAGGTCGCGGTCGCCGAACTTGTTCATGAGGTACTCGAGCTGCATGAACTCGTCCCAGGTGCCGCCGACGCCCATCAGGAAGACGGCGTCGTAGCCCTCCTCGTGCACGCGGTCGGCCAGGGCGGTCATCCGCTTGCCGGCCTCGTAGACGTTCCTGCCGTCCTCGAGGTAGCCCTCCTGGTCGAAGTGCATGATCTCGATCTTCTCGGTCTCCTTCAT
>CABUQV010000045.1 GCA_902493855.1 uncultured Collinsella sp. | reverse complement strand
TTACCGGGGCTTCGCTAGTGCCGTGCCGATGCGGTCCCTATTTCCAAGGGTGCGATGTCAGGTGCCAGCCACCGCAGTATTCGCATTTGTAGCAGGCCAGCCCGCGGCGTCCGCGGTTTTCGCAGTCGGCCATAACGGCCTCTGCCAAAAAGGGACAGGTTTATTTTGCCAGGTTTTATCTGGGCAAACGTAAAGGGCCGACCGCGTTGCTACGCGATCGGCCCTTTTTAGCTGCTTGATAGCAGAGGTTGTGAGAAGTGGGCGCTTACAGGCGGTCCTTGTTCTCGACCTTAACGGCGTGTGCCTGCTGAACAAAGAACAGGTCGTAGACCACGATGACAAAGGCACCGAAGTGGACATGACGTATTTGATGCGCACGCATGACGCATGTCGCGAAGCATATTGTAATTCAACAAGGTGCTGTGTACGTTCATCCAATAGTTGAATGCTCCGCTCATGACGGGGGTGGCACTTGCGCTGTGCTAGGTTTTTGTTTAACTGGATTAAACTGTGCATTTTTTTAGGGGCGAATGGTGAATATCAAGCAGGTCGGCTATTTTGTCGCCGTATTCGAGACGAAGAGTTTTACTGCTGCGGCGCACCAGCGCAACGTGACTGTTCAGGCCATTTCCAAGTCAATTAGCGAGCTCGAGCAGTTTTTTAACGTTCAGTTTTTTGAGCGTGGAAGTAGCGGTGTCAGGCCGACTCAGGCCGGTCGCAGCTTTTATGCCAAGGCTCGCCCCGCCGTCGAAGCATATCGCGAGGTTGAAAACTTTGACCCGTCTGGATGCGACCTGACCGTCTCGTCGGCCTCTGGTCCGCAAACGATACCGGAACTCTCGATTGGCCTGTGCGCCCCCGCATTCGATAACGAGGATAAGCTATATAAGGGGCTATCTGCGCTTATCATGCGTGGTGTGCGCGTGCGGGTGAAGTTTTGCACTGTGCATCCCGGAGTTGCCCAGCAGGAGCTCGAGCAGGGAGGCCTCGATGCCTTGCTTACGGTGGGTACATATGACAATACCAATGATGACTGCGAACAACTGGGAACCCTGCCCACGGGTATTTTCGTCGCCGCCGACCATCCACTCGGCAAGAGGCCCTTTGTGACTGTGGCTGATCTGAGCTCCTATCCGGTGGGACAGTCGACTGCGTTCGATAGCTTTAACAACTCGATTTTTTGGCAGTACAAAAGCCGCGATGTCCTAGGTGAGACGCGCGTTATCGATAGCCCCGCTCAAGTTGGGGCGTTTTTGGCGGTCGAGCGCGGCTATTTCTTAAATGCCATTCTTCCCGTTCCCGGTCAGGTCGCTAGTGGGTTTGAGATTGTTCCCATAGTGGGCGAAGGGGCCCTGACGGTTCCGGTGTGCTTAGTTTCCCTTAAAGATGAAAAGTCCCAAGCTTATCACGTCGTAGAGAACTACTTGATTCGCATGGTGGGCTGTACCAACGGGTCTGCTGCTCGCTAGCACATCCGTTGACGCGCTTGCCGCTGCCGGCTCGGTTGTGTCTGGCATTATGCTGTCGATTGTGCCGTGCCGTGGCAATCGAGTGAATGCAAAGACTATCCACAGCAAGCCGCCCTCCGTTTCTTGTCTGCTCGAGAAACGGAGGGCGGCTTTCATATACAGCAATCTGTGCAGGCGGGTCAGATACCCTAGCTCAGGCGCTCCTGGCTTTCCTTTTTAACGCGGTTGGCGAAAACGAAGTACACGGCACTTACGACCACGGCGGTGACATCGGTAGCGCTGGTGCCGACTCCGCCCAAGAAGGGCTCGGAAAGCAGCAGACTCACAACGGCGCATACCAGGCAGATGATAGCCCAGACCCAAACGACACCAATCTTGCTGGGGTTATTTGAGGCGCGGATGCCCAACACGGCAGCGATGATTTCGACGATGCCCATCACGATGACGACAACGCTGTAAACCGAGAGATCGCCGCTGGCGTCGCCCGAAGCCGCAGTGAGTGCCAACGCGCCCGCGGCGATGCTAAAAATACCTCCCAATAGATAGATGATGGACATGACCTTTAGGACTTTACGGTTGTTGCTCATGTTCGGTTCCTTTCCCTTGAGCCTTAATGGCACCGTGCGGGTGTTGCCCGGTGCCATGAATTACTGATTGGTGGGTTCGTTACCCAGGTCTTGCGAAGCGAGTTTCTGTTCTTCGCTAAACTCGTCCGCTTCGGCGAGTTCTTCGGCGGTAGCTGCCCTTGGAGCGGACTCGTCGGCATCGCAATGATCGAAAACGAGTTGATAGGGGGCGATGTCGCGGCGGGAAAGCATGAGCTTTACCTCACGGCGCAAAGAACGCATAACGCTGCCGCGATTGGTCTCCTTGCAGGTGGCGACGACGCGAATGGTCATAGCGGTGCTGCTAAGGTCAACCACGCCCTTGTAGAAGGGGCCATCGATAATGGCGGGAACGCGGTCATGCACGCTTTTGAGCTCGTCTTTAAGCACCTTTTCGACATAGGGTAGAGATTCTCCCACCGGGATGGTGATGTCTATGCTGGCAAAAGAATTAAGTTTGGTCATGTTGGTGACATTCGAAATCGAGCTGTTGCGTAGGAGCAGAACATTGCCGTTGCCGTCATTGATCTTTGTGGTTCGCACACCAATCTCCATAACGGTGCCGGTATTGCCGCCAACCGAGATGACGTCTCCAACGCGGAACTCGCCTTCAAAGATAATAAAGAGCCCGCATAAGATATCCGTGATGAGGTCTTTGGCTCCAAAGGAGACGGCGAGCGTGATGATACCTGCCGAGGCTAAAAGCGTTGCGGTGTCGACGCCCAAAACACCGAGGCACCAATAGAGCATAGCGATGAGAGTCCCGTATTTTGCCAGGCTCGAGAGAAGTCGACATATCGTCTCGCCGCGCGCTCCAAGTACATTGGACAACATGCGAAGAAGTGCCTGCGCGATTGCGCACACTGTGAGAGCCACACAGGCGTACATGATTGAAGCGGTGAGCGCGAATATGTTGAGACCGTGCTGCCAGTCGTTACCCAGGATATAGGTAAATACCGAACGCGGGCCAAACAGGGCGTCTTTAAACAAGACGGCCAAAAAGACGATAAACACCGCGATGCCGATAAACCATTTAAGGACTGTGCCGAGTTTTTGCTCGGGGGTTTTGTCCTCCCATTTAAAGGAGATGTTGAGCCATCGGCTAATGGCGCTTTCGCTGTGTTTGACACGGCCGTCGGACGTCGTGACGGTGATGTTTTGCCGTCTTGTCGCGAAATCGCCTTCGTGCTTCGAACGCTTTTCTTCGACTTTTAGGGTGTCGAGTGTCAGCAGCGGGTAGATAAGGGCAAAGCAAATGGCGGCGACAATTCCGGTTACGATGGTGAGCGGAACGCGCTGGTGCATAAAGGAGTCTTCGGGTGCCGCGACGTAAACGTAATAGTCGCCAGTCTCCAGGCAGGAGGCGTAGAGTTTTTGGTTGTCGATGTAGACGAAGTCGCTAAAGCCGTCTGCAAGCTGCTCGTCAGTCAGTCCTATTTCGGATGCTTTTTTCCCAAAAAGAAGGTCGTTGGGATGATATGCGACGGTACCGTCTTTTTTCTCGATTGCAAAGGCGAAGCCTCCGGCGCCCGCCTTGATGCCATCGAGCACTGCGTCGATCTTGGTGCTTTTGAGCATTTCTTCTAAGCGCATGGGGCGCACGGCAATCTGCACGATTCCGTCTGCAATGCCATCTTGATCGTAGAGTGCGACTCCGATGTACTGATATGTCTCGCCGGTGGTTCTGTTGATAGAGAGAGGCTGTATATATTCATCCTTGCCGCCCAAAAGCGAGCGGAACTCGTAGGAGGAGTCACCGTACTTGGTCGAAAGGCTGTAGGATCGCTGCGACGTGCTCGAGCTCGTCATATTGCCGTCGCCGTCGTAGAGATAAATTGACTCGATGTTGAGCGTTTTTGCCATGCTGTGCAGGTCGGCTCGCGTGGCGAGTTCTGGATTGTGCTCAACGATGTAGGCGATAATGTGGCAGGCAGTGGCATAGTGCTCGCTATATTGCTTCGTAAGCTCATCCTCGCGCAGCGCATTATTTTTGAGCGTTTGATCAATCTGCTCCAAGCGCTCCCGATTGACCGTCGCCTGGCTCGAAAGGGCAAAGAGCGTTTGCATATAGAAGGTTACTGCCAAAAGTAAGACGAGTCCTGCAATGGACAAGGCTGTTGCGCGCCTGCCCACGGAGGGGCTAAACCGAAGGCCGCGACCGATCTTGACGTATTCGTGATGGTCGTGGTCGTCATGTTCGTCATCCGCTAAGACAAACAGGTCATAGAGTGCCACGGCGGCGACGACTGCTATGAAGGCAAAGAGGATGACGCCCACGGTGATGTTGCGCGCGGAGGCGGTATCGCTTTCGGGAATGGCGAGAATGTAATAGGTGTCATCAACCAACTTGACGCGACAATACAGGCTTGTGTTTTTGACGGAAGTGACGAATGTCTTGCCGTCCTCAAGATTGCCCACGTCGATGCCGTTGTCGAGTGCATCGGTACCTATCATGTTCTGATCGGGATGGTAGGTGATCAGGTGCGTTTTTGCCGATACGGCGAGGACATATCCGTGGCTGCCGAGCGAGATGTTCTTGAGTATGCTCTCGGCCGAGCCGGTGTCCTTGACAAGGGCGTGCAGCTCTTGGGGATTTTGCTCTACGATGACCATGGTGTCGTCATCGATTTTGGCGGCATAGTATCGCATGAGCCAGTCTTGATCGGGAAGATTGACCTCAACGGGATCGGAGGGCTTGCCGGTCTCGAAGCACTGACGTAGCTGGTTGAAGCGGGCGCGGCTAAAATCGGCTTTGGTGTCAGCCGCTTTGGCGATGATGGAGCCGTCACGTCGGGCAATGAGAACGTTATCGACCTTGAGCAGGTCCTTGAACTCGGCCATTTTGGCGTCGGTCGCTTCATAACCGGCATCGTTGGCCGCCATAAATGCGATGCTTGCGGCACGCGTGCGATACAAGTCATCAAATGTTTGGGTGTTGTCTTTCGTTTCCGACTGGGCCGTTTTAACGAGATCGGGGAGTTCGGCGGCAACCCGATCGAATTCCAAAGCGTAATCCTCTTGCGATAGACGCGTTTGCATTGAGGCGAGTAGGAGTCCCATTGCTAACGTGCAGACGGCTACGGCAATGGCAAGCGCCACGGACTTCTGTTTTAGTCGCTTGGACATGGGTGGACTTCCTTAGTTCCATTTCTCGATGAGCGTATCGATTGTTTTGTCTTTGAGCATTGAGCGTACTTCGGCGGCAACCTTGGGTGAAAGCTCAGAGCCCTTCTGCGTTGCGACGGCGTAGCGCTGTGGGTTGATGCCAAAATCGGGCAGGACGGTGCGCTCGCCATCGAGATAGGTTTTGGCAATTGCGCCATCGGTTGCCATGGCGTCGACGTCGCCGGCTTCCAATGCACAAGAAAGCTCAGCGTAGCTTGCATATTGGCTCAGATGCCATGTGTCGTAGTCAACGTTGCCGCTCTTGGCATCCTGCTGCTGGGGGATGCCGTCCGAAAGCCCCAGCTCCAAAAACTTCGCGGCAAGTTGAGGTGCAGCGTTTGTTCCGGATACCGTGCCAATTGTTCCGCCCTTAAGCTGGGAGAAGGATTGAATGAGCGATGTATTTTCGACAACAAGAATTACCGAGTCGGTGTAATAGGCGGCAGAGAAGTCAAACAGCTTTTTGCGTTCGTCGCTTATCGAGTAGCACGCGATCAGGCAATCGACTTTTTCCGACGAAAGCATTTCTTCGCGTGTCTCGGGCGTTACGGATGTAAACGAACAGCCTCCATAGCCAAGACGGCTTGCCAACTCGTTAGCGAGGTCGATTTCGAATCCGTAGTATTTGCCGTTGTTGGGATTACGCTCACTAAACCCGACGATATCCGAGCGGACGCCTACGTTCAGCCTGGCCTTGCCGGACATGCCGGAATTACTGTTCGAGCAGGCTGGCAGTACCACAGCTGCCAGTGTGGCTCCGGCTGCCGAGATTGCCAACCGGCAGGCCTTTCGGCGTGTGACTGAATGGTCCATTTGCATTCCTCACGACGAATGTTCAGTCCTTTAATGATACGGACGGGCAAGAATGGAATGGTCGCGAAGCGGTAGGTAAACGGAGAGTTGAGGTGGAGGGCAATACCTGACAGGATTTGGTACTTTACCGCTAAATAGATGCCCGCATTCTGCGATGGGCGGTGGGCCTTGTCGCATGTGGGACAATAGCGGACGGTTGGGTGCCGACATAAACGGCACTCACGTATCCGTTTTGCTTGTTAAGGAGTACCCATGGGCGTCGTCGATC
>CABUQV010000044.1 GCA_902493855.1 uncultured Collinsella sp. | reverse complement strand
CGGACGTTGTCGACGCCAAACCAGCCCAGAAGCTATATCGATACAGAAAGGTCCCCGGACGGAGGGGCCGGATATAAGGTTTATCGCGAGTTCCGCACGCAAAGAAGGCCACTTAATGTGGCCTTCGTCTTGCGCAGGACTGTAGAGCAGGAAACCTTATATCCGGCCCCTCCGTCCGGGGACCGCGCCGTACCAGCTACAGCGTCATGTTTGGATCGGCGTCGACGTCGAACGGCGAGATTTCACCTCGGTCGAATTTACGGCGAGCGACCTCCGCAATCATGGCTGCGTTATCGGTACAGGCAGACAAGGGCGGCACCGTTACGCGAATCCCCTGACGCCCAAGCTTCTTGATCATCATCTCGCGCAGATGCGGGTTGGCCGAGACGCCGCCACCGATGCAGTATTCCTTGCATCCGGTAGCGTGCAATGCGTTTTTGGCCTTCTTGTACTGCACGTCAAAGACAGCTGCCTCAAACGAAGCTGCCAGATCGGGCAGGTGAATCGTGCGCCCGGCCTTGGTCTCCTGTTCAATGTAGAGCGTCACAGCGGTTTTAAGGCCCGAAAGCGAGAAGCGATAGTCTCCCCTGCTGTTAAGCGCACGGGGGAAATCGATCGCCTTGGAGTTGCCCGTCTCGGCCAGCTTGGAGATGATGGGGCCACCGGGATAGCCCAGACCCAACGCCTTGGCTACCTTGTCGAAGGCCTCGCCCACAGCGTCGTCGAGCGTCTCACCGAGCACCTCGTAGTCGCCCCACGCCTTCACGTGCACGAGCATGGTGTGCCCACCCGAGACAAGCGTGAAGATAAACGGCGGTTTGAGGTCGGGTTGCGCCAGCAGGTTGGCAAACAGATGACCCTCAAGATGATTGACGCACACGAGTGGCTTGCCGGCAGCGTAGGCAAAGCCCTTGGCAAAGGCGACGCCAACCACGAGCGCGCCCACCAGGCCCGGACCCTGTGTCACGCCCACGGCGGCAAGCTCGCTGGGAGCAATGGCTCCACCCTCAAGGCCAAGCGATGCTGCGGCATCCTCGAGCGCCGCATCCACGACACTCACAATCACCTCAACGTGTTTGCGCGAGGCGATCTCGGGCACCACGCCGCCAAAGCGGGCATGGAAATCAATCTGTGTCGACACCTGGTTGGCCAGCATATTGCCATCCGCATCGATAATCGCCACGGCCGTCTCGTCGCAGGAACTCTCGATAGCGAGCACTAGGCGGCGGCGCTCAATTTCGGCACGCTCCCCCTCGGAGCGCCCAGGCGCAGGCAGCGGCCATACGCGCTGCTCTGCCGCCGTCGGCTCGGGCGAAGCATTGTCGACCGGAAGTACCAGGGGCAGCGGGGCCGTCATGACGATGGCGTCCTTGCCGGCACCATAGTAGCCGCGGCGACGGCCAGCCTCGGTAAAGCCCAGAGCGTTATAGAGCGCAATCGCGCCCTCATTGCCGTCCTCAACCTCGAGCGAAGCCGTGGTGCAGCCGAGCATCTGGGCATCATAGCTCACATGCGACAGCAGCTTGCGGGCAATGCCCTCACGGCGATGTGCCGGGTCGACGGCGACATCCAGAATCTGCACATCACCGTCCACGACCATACCGCCGGCAAGGCCCAGTAGCTTGCCGTCGTCGTGTGCCACCCACCAACTACGCGGCGCAGCGACGTCCTCGCCCAGTTCGGACAGGAACATGCCCGGCGTCCACGCCTCGTGTCCGGCACCTTCAAAGCAGGCAGCCTCCAGCGCGCTCGCGCCCTCGGCATCCGCCGCGCCCATGGGACGGAACTGCAGATGACGACCGGCGAGCTCATCGGCAACGCCCGTAATTTCGCTCTGTGCACTCTCAGCAAGACCAAGACGCTTGCGCTCGTTTTCCTCGGCATCCGAAAGGCGCGTGTAAATCGGCAGGACGCGGGCCGGATCGCCGTCACCCGCAGCGTGCGCGAGCAGCAAGCCCTCGCCCGAAGGCCACCACAGGTCGCACTCCACGCAGCGGGCGGTCTCGTCCTCACCCAGCAGCTTGCCATAGCGCACGAGACCGTCACCGGTCAGCTGAACCTGGTCCCAGTCCGCTGCTTGGCGCCACTCATCGAGCGCCACGGCGGCCTTGACCACGTGTTCGCGCTCAAATTGACGCTCGGGGCCCTCATCGACCAGCATATACAGCGCCGGATATACCTCACCGCGCATAGCATCGGCCAAGATACCAAGCTTGCCGCGCACGCCAGCCTTCCACGCCGTCCAAGCGCAAGCGTCGAGCGTCGACACGCCCAGCAGCGGAACATTGGCACCACGTGCGAGGCCCTTGGCAGTGGAGATGCCGATGCGCACACCCGTAAACGACCCCGGACCGCGGCCGACCACGTAGCAACCAACATCGCTGCGATCCAGACCGGTTTGAGCCAGCACGCCATCAACGGTATTCACGAGCTCAACGTTGGCGTGACGGCGACACATGTGGTCGCCACTCACGAGCTTCGTCTCGCCCGTCTGCCCATCAATCCAGCTTGCCGCGCAGGCAAGCATGTCGGTCGAGGTATCGAGCGCCACCACCAGCGCGTTGTCGTTATGCAAGCTCATCTTGTACAGCCTTATCAATCAAATGGGAAAGCTCCATTGCGCGGTCACCGTGCGCCTCAAGTGTTATCGTTCGCACATCGCTGTCGCCCTCATCACGCTTGAGCGTCACCGAAAGATACTCATCCGTCAGCTCGTCCTGGAACTGTTCGCCCCATTCCAGCAGGCAAGCACCCTCATAGCCCAGCACATCGAAAATGCCCGTATCCTCGAGCTCGTAGGCATGCTCCAGGCGGTATAGATCAAAGTGAAACAGCGGAATACGACCTTGATCGTGAACGGCCATGAGCGCAAACGTAGGACTCGTAACCATATGCCCATCGCCCAGCCCGCGCGAGACGCCCTTGGTAAAGTGAGTTTTGCCCACTCCCAGGCCACCGGTCAGGATGAGCACATCGCCGTCCTCAAGGCACGGTGCAATTAGCTCGCCAAAGTACTCCGTATCGGCAGCGCAAGTCGTTTTGTAAGTACCTACCCCCAGGCGCTCCAGGGACATATATGCTCCTTATTATTCCGAGGCGTCCTCTGGTGCGGGATGTCGCTCCAGATAATCGCCCAGCATCTTAAAGTCTTCCTCCAGCAGCTCCTGCCACGCCGGATTGCGCAGCGCTGCTGCCGGATGAAAAGTGGGCATTACTACAAAATGCCCCATCTGGTGGAACCTGCCGCGCAGCTTAGTAATGCCAATCTCGGTCTTAAGCACAAAGTGCGTCGCGGGGTTGCCGAGCGTCACGATAATATCAGGCCAGATGCTTCGAATCTGCTCACGCAAAAACGGCGAGCAAGCCAGCACTTCCTCGGGACGCGGATTGCGGTTTCCCGGCGGGCGGCACTTAAGCACGTTGGCAATGTAGACGTCTTCGCGTTTGAGCCCCGCCAGCGACAAAATGCCGTTGAGGTCCTCGCCTGCCGCCCCCACAAAGGGCTCGCCCTGCAAATCCTCGTTGCGACCCGGCGCCTCACCGATAAACATGACGCGAGCGCGGGGGTTTCCCACGCCAAACACGATATTGTGACGCGACTGGTAGAGCTGGCAGAGGTGACAATCGCCCAGAACGGCCTCAATCTCCTCGAGTGCGACCTCACGTGGCGCCTGATGACTATGACCGGGGATGTGCATGACGCCCATAGCGGCTCCTACACGTAGACCTTGTCGAGACGCATGCCAAAGCCGCAGGCGACCTCGTAGTTAATCGTTCCGCGCAGTCGGGCCATCTCGTCCATAGTGATCTCGGCATCGCCATCGCGGCCGACAATGATCATCTCGTCACCATACTCGGCCTCGGGAATCACGTGTGCCGGGTTGGACTGAATGGCGACCATAAACTGGTCCATGCAGATATTGCCAACCTGATGCACGCGCTCGCCGCGATACAGCACATCCATACGATTGGAAAGCGTACGCGATAGGCCATCGGCATAACCGATCGGCAGCGTGCAGATCTGAACGCGCGTACGCGGTACGCGGTAGGTAAAACCGTAGCCCACGCCCTCACCCATCGCAGGGTGCGCCACGCGCGTCACACGCGCATGGACGCTCATAACGGGATCAAGCTGCATCACGCGGCCACTCAGCTCGCACGGCTGCATGCCATACAAGCCAACGCCGGCGCGGATCATATCAAAATGCATCGAGGGGTCGAGCATCGAGGACGGCGTGTTGGCGCAGTGCACGATACCGCACTCAAAACCCGCATCCTTAATGGCCTGAACGGCCTCGGTAAAGCGCTGGCACTGCAGCTTGTAGTCCCAGCCCGAAGGTTCATCGGCCGTGGCGAAGTGCGTAAATACGCCGTCGCACTGAATACCGCGATGAAAATTTATACCGCGGACAAAGTCGAGCACCTGCGTGTAGTGAACGCCGATACGATTCATGCCCGTCTCGATGGCGAGATGATACTTGCCCACTTTGCCCGCCGCGACGGCACATTCGCCATACGATAGAGCAAAGTCAGACGTATAGACCGAGGGCATGATATCAAACTCGAGCAACGTCGGAATGGCCTCGATAGGCGGCTCGCTTAGGATGAGGATGGGTTTCGTTATCCCGCCCTGTCGGAGCTCAACGCCCTCGTTAACCGTCGCCACGGCAAACATGTCGGCACCGGCCGAATACATGATCTTGGCGCACTCAACAGCTCCATGACCATAAGCATCGGCCTTGACCACGCAGCACAGGCGCTGACGTGGATTCAGCAAGTTCTTATAGGCCCTCGTGTTGCGACGGAGCGCCCCGCGGTCGATCTCGACCCAGGACCAGCGCGTCAAATCGGCTTTATTCATGATTAGTCATCCGACCCTTCGTCCATGATTCCCAGATCTTCGAGCGCATCCTTTGCCGCCAGTTCCATGGCAGGACCGATCAAGTCGATAAGATCGGTCGCGATGACGCTCTTCTCACCATACTCCGTCGCCGCAGCAAAACCGGCGTAGCTGTGAAGTGCGACGGCGTACGAATACAGCAACTCCCAACGATCCATCTCGTCGCGCATGGTGGCAAGCGTGCCGGCCAAAATACCCGCGAGAACATCACCCGAACCGGCAGTTGCCAGAGAAGCCGGACCCGAGAGCGGCAGCAGCACACGCTCAACGCCACAGATAGCCGTCGTCGGCCCCTTGGCAATGACCACCAGATTGTCGGAGCCTGCAGCCCAGACAACCTTCTGCGCGGCCGCAATCGCGGTACCAAGGTCGTTCACCTCGTCACCGGCAACCAGACGCGAAAGCTCACGATAGTGCGGCGTCATAACCAACGGCTGCTCGCGACGATACATCTCGGGATTACTATCAATACCGTCAATGGCAATCTTAGCAAGGCAGTTGAGTGCATCGGCGTCCAAAATAAGCGGTACATCAAGCTCGAGCAAGCCCGAAACCACCTGCATAGCGCCGGCAGATGTCGTCATGCCGGGACCGCACAGTACACAGCTGTACTTCTTTGCAATCTCGCACACAGTCATGCGCGCAGCGGCGCCAAAGGAGCCGCGGGAATCAGACGGAATAGCAAAGACGGGAATCGAAGGAAGTGCCATGCGAATAAGATTGGCGCAGGCGTCAGGAGCCGCGACTGCCACGTAACCAGCACCCGCGCGAGCTGCAGATTTGGCCGCCATAATGGCAGCACCAGGATATTGCGCAGATCCGGCGACAATAAGCACAGAGCCACGGGAATACTTATCGATATTCGTAGGTAGTGGAGCAAAGTAATCAACTAAGTCACCGGGCTCGACAATCTCGGCGGCGTGGTCGACATCATCGATGACCTCGTCAAGACGGTCGTAAAGATTGCCGCAGATCAAATCGCCAGCATACTCAGGGCCATCAGCGCTATACAGACCAATCTTGGGCGCAATCATCGTCACCGTATGCTCGGCACGAATGCAGTCGTCATCAACAACGCCCGTCTCGGCATTCAGGCCCGAGGGGACATCAATGGATACGACACAATCGGCGCATTCATTGACCGTAGGAATCCAGATGGAGAACGGCGCACGCAGATTCCCGTGAAAACCGGTACCAAAAATGGCATCGACAACAACATCGGCCTTATCGATCAAAACCTCGAGTTCGTCACGCGAGGGGCCGACGCAAACGTGCACATCGCGGCCGGCAGTACGACGAGCAACATGACGTGCCAGAGCAGCAGGAATCTCATCCGGCTCAACCGGAGAAACGATATCCACGTCCACACCCTTATGGCTCAGGATATCGGCGGCAACCCAACCGTCGCCGCCATTATTACCAAAACCGACCAGAACGAGAACCCGATCGGGATTGAGCTTCAAGACCTCGTTGGCGGCAAACTCACCCGCTAGCTCCATAAGCTCGGCCTTCGAAGTCCCTTCGCGTTCGATGATATCCTCGAGACGAACGACTTCTTCGGTACTCAAAACCGGTTTCATCTATGCTCCTAGCGTATCTTGCGAAGCATCGCCCAGGTGCTCCGTCAATGCTGAATTCTGCAGCTGCTCAAGCTCATCTAAAACAGAGCGAGCCTCTTTAAATGTCTGCGCTACGCGTTTCTTGGTGCTCACCTTTTCCTCTTTTGGCTTAGGCCGAGCATCTTCGGTAATCGCGATGGCATTCGCAACGGCCAAGTCTCCTGTAAGCGTAATGGAAAGAGCGACCTCAACAACACCCAGTTCTTGAGCGATCTCGAGAGCACGGCCCGAAAGCAGCGCCTTCGGTTTGCCGAGTTTATCACGCGTAACCGAAACATCCTTGCGACCCACGCCTTGACTAAAACCCGTGCCGAGAGCTTTAAGTACCGCCTCGCGCGAAGCAAAGCGGCTCGCATAGTGAGCAGCGGGACGCGATGATGCATCGCAATACGCACGCTCTTCTTCGGTAAACACACGCCGAGCAAACGACGGCGTCTTTTCAAGAATTGATTTCATGCGGGAAATCTCGACGATATCAACGCCGATACCAGCTTCAGCCATGTTCACCTCCATATCGCACAGACTAAGTTATTGTAGCCCGTTCGCAGAAGATGCGACAAACGAGGGTTATAAAACACAGCTACTATGTGAGACAAAAGCCCGTAAACGCAAAAAAGGGGGAGGCCTCGCGGCCTCCCCCTTCTTCAAGTCATCCGACGGCTCGGTGCCGTCCACCGGTCAGCGGCGCCCTGGCCTCCCACGGG
>CABUQV010000043.1 GCA_902493855.1 uncultured Collinsella sp. | reverse complement strand
TTGCCGCTGGCGAGGGTGTAGATGGTGTCGCCGTCGTTGGTGGTGTGTGTGGGGCGAATGGCGTGCGCGTAGGCATCTGCTGCCATCTGGGAGACCTTGGTGGCCTGCGCCTTGGTGAGCTCAACGTTGGTGACGATGCAGCTGATGGTGGTGTTGGTGCGGTCGAGTGGCATTTGCATGGAGCCGGCGGCGGCAAAGGCTGCGAGCTCCATGTCGACGATCTGGTCGCTGTCTGCTGCAGCGCGCATACCAGCGACCCATTCACCGGTGAAGGGGTCGACGATATTGCCGCAGGCGTTGACCGAGACCACGGCACCCACCTTAACAGGGCCGAGTGCCACGGCGGCAGCGCCTAGGCCGGCCTTCATGCAGGTGGCGGGGCCCATGAGCTTTCCGACGGTGGCACCCGTGCCGGCACCTACATTGCCCTGCTCGAGCGTGGTGGGGGTGTTGTCGAGCGCCTCGCGCACGGCGGAGATGCCAGCCTCAATGTCGGGGCGTACGGTGGGGTCGCCAAAGGCGAGGTCGAAGATGCAGCTAGAGCAAACGATGGGCACCTGCGTGGGACCGACAGGAAGGCCGATGCCGCGGCTCTCAAGCTCGCGAGCGACGCCGCTTGCAGCCTCGAGGCCAAAGGCCGATCCACCCGAAAGGCAGACGGCGTGGACCTTGTCGACGGTGTTCTCGGGTCGCAGCAGGTCGGTTTCGCGCGATGCTGGAGCACCGCCGCGAACGTCAACGCCGCCGGTGGCGCCCTCGGGTGCCACGATTACGGTGCAACCGGTGCCGGCCTCCTCGTCCGTATAGTTGCCATAGCAAAAGCCATCGACATCGCAGACGTCAATGGCCTCGAGCAGTGTATCCATGTTTAACTCCTATCGGTTTTCCGCCGCGCCTTGTGCCCGGTCGGGATCCGTACGGTACGCCAAAATTGTAGGCGCCGGGGGATACCCAGCGCCAGATGCAATTACGAGAGTTTTTGAATCGCGCGCGCGACGCGGGCGATGGGTAGGCCCACCACGTTATAGAAGTCGCCCGAAATATCGTGCACGAGCATGCGTCCTCCTGTGCCCTGAATGCCGTAGGCGCCGGCCTTGTCCATGGGCTCACCCGAGGCGACGTAGTGCTCGATCTGCTCGTCGGTGAGCTCGTAGAACGTCACGTCGGTCACATCGACAAAGGACAGGCTTTCGGCGGCATGCGGGGCGGCCGTATCGCCTGCCTTAACGATGCAGACGCCGGTTGCGACCTGGTGCGTGCGGCCCGAAAGCTCACGGAGCATAGTGCGCGCCTCGTCCTCGGTTGCCGGCTTGCCCAGAATCTTGCCGTCAAAGGTGACGATGGTGTCGGCCGCGACCGTCAGCTCATTGGGCTCGGCATACTCGGCAGCAACGGCAGCCGCCTTGGCGCGTGCCAAGCGCTCGACAAGCGTGAGCGGGGCCTCGCCATCAAAGGGCGTTTCGTCGATATCCGCGGGAATCACGCGAATGTTGTAGCCTGCCTCGCGCATCAGCTCTATGCGGCGCGGCGATTGCGAAGCCAAAATCATAGTTGGATGCCCTCGGCGACCTTCTCGACGGCCTTGTCGCCGGCGAGCGTGCGCAGCAGCTCCAATGCAAAGGGGAGGGACTGTGCCATGCCGCTGGCAGTGATGATGTTGCCGTCTTGCGTGACCTTCTCGCCGGTATAGGCGCCTTCGGGGAAGCTTTTCTCAAAGCCAGGGAAGCACGTGGCATGGCGCCCCTCGAGCAGGTCGAGCTCGCCCAGGATAAACGGGGCGGCGCAGATGGCGGCGACGTGCTTGGTTGCGGCGAACTCGCAGACCACGTCGCAGACGCGCTGATCTGCGCGCAGGTTGGTGGCACCGGGCAGGCCGCCGGGCAGCACGACGCAGTCGTACTCGTCAAAGTTGATCTCATCAAAGAGCGCATCGCAGGTCACGGGGATCTGCAGCGAGCTTACGACCTCGCGCGTGGGCATGATCGAGACGAGCGTGGCACGCACGCCGCCGCGACGCATGACATCGACCATGGTCAAGCATTCAATAGTTTCAAAGCCATCGGCGGCGAGAACGGCAACGCTGGGCATGAGGGTTCCTTTCATAGGCGGCATACAATTAGCCGTCTTATACCCCGAAGACCTCCGCTTGCCACGCTCGATTTCCCAATGATTTTCTGAGCAATGATTAAGCGGCTAGTTGCGCCTAAGGTGGACGACGGTTTCGCAGTGGAAGGTTTGCGGGAACAGATCGACCGGTGTGATCTTGACGGGGGAGAAGGTGCCTTCCTCGACAAAGCGCTTGAGATCGCGCGCCAGGGTGGCAGGGTCGCAGCTCACATAGGCGACATCGCGCGCACTCGCGCTGGCGATGAGGTCGATGGCCTCGGGCGCCAAGCCCGCGCGTGGCGGGTCGACCACCAGGACATCGGCGTCCTGGTCGGGGAACTCGCGCACGGCATCGCCGCCGATGACGTCGACGTTATCGAGCTTGTTGATCTCCAGGTTGCGACGCAGGTCGCGCACGGCCGGGCCGTAGGCCTCGACGGCGGCGACAAAGTCGCAGCGGCGGGCGAGCGGCAAGGTAAAGGTGCCGGCACCGCAGTACAGGTCCACGGCAAGCTCGTCTTCCTGCGGATCGAGCGCCTCCATAACGAGCTCGATCAAAATCTCGGCGCCCTTGGTGTTGACTTGGAAAAACGATGGGGCGGACAGGCGCATCTGGCCGTCAGCGATGTTCTCGGTCCACGAGCCCTCACCGGCGAGCATCTCCACCTTAGAGACACGGCGGGCCTTCTTTTCGCCCTTGCTCATCACGCGCACGATGCTCGTGGGATGAGCGGCGTCCGCCAGCACGCGGGAGACCTGCGAGCGCGGAAAAGAGCCTGTCGGCGTCCAGAGTGCGACCTCGAGTGCCTTGGTGCGGCGCGATGCGCGAATGCCCACGCGTTCGAGCCCCAAGTCATGGCTGCCGCTTAGATAGTTAAGTGCGCCGACGACCGATTTGAGTGCCTTCGGGAAGCGCTTATCGAACAGCGGACACATATCGACGGTCACGATTTTGCTGGGGTCGACACCGTGCATGCCAAGGCGCACGCGACCGTTGACGACGGTCGGTTCGAGCTCGATTTTATTGCGGTAGCCCCAGTCGTCCTTGGTGTGGCAGATGGGCTGTACCAACTCATCGACCTGCTCAGGAGCGAACTTGCCGATGCGCTCGAGCGTGGAGCGCAGGTTTTGCTCCTTGGCGGCGAGCTGTGCCGTGCGTGAGAGATTGCCCCACGAACAACCACCGCAGATGCCCACGAAGGGGCAGGGGGGCTGAATGCGATCGGGGCTCGGCTCCAGAATCTCGGTCGTGCGGGCGCGCATAAACGACTTGCCGTCCTGCACGACCTCGGCTTCGACGGTGTCGCCTGCCACGGCGCCCTGCACAAAGACGGCCTTGCCGTTGTCGGCATGTGCCAGACCGTCGGTGCCGTACGTCATCGATTCTATGGTGAGCTTCATATTCCTGCCTGCCATTCGCGGTTTTGTTCGCAACCATGGTAGCAGGGAAAAGCGCCCCGTATCTGGGGCATTCCTCAAATACGGGGCGCTTCTACAAACGACTATTTCGTCTTGCCGGTAATGAGCGTCTTAAGACCCAGGCCGATCAGGCCCAGGCCCATGCGCACGCGACCGGGGCGATGGCGCTCGATGGCCTTGGTCTTGCCGGCGGGCTTATCGCGACGGGTGCTCGTCTCGGATACGGGCTTGGTGACCTGCGGCTCGGGCTGAGGTGCAGGTGCAGGCTCGGGCTCAATGACAGTCGCCTGGACCTCTTGGACCTTGGGTGCTACTGGCTGCGGCTCGGCCTCGGAGGCAGGTTCCGCCTCAATGACGGGCTCGGGCGCGGCCTCGGCGTTGCGATAGGCGCGCTCCAGCAGGGCTTCCTGTGAGTTGAAGGGTTTCTCACCCTCTGCACGCTCCACGGGGACCCAGGTGCCGTCGCTCGTGAGGCTGCGGGCCTTCACGTTGTCGCGCAGCTGCATGCCCATGTACTCGTGCACCAGGGCGCGGCAGGTGGGGTCGAGCACGGGGAAGGCAATCTCCACGCGGTGCTCGGTGTTGCGCGTCATCATGTCTGCCGAGCTCAGGTAAATCATGTCCGAGTCCACGCCGAAAGCATAGACGCGCGCGTGCTCCAAAAAGCGTCCGACGATGGAGCGGACATGCACGTTCTCGGTCTTGCCCGGAACACCGGGCTTGAGGCACGAGATGCCTCGGATGATCATGTCTACGCGCACGCCGGTACACGATGCCTCGGCGATCTTGTCGATAATCTCGCGGTCGGTCAGCGAGTTGAGCTTAAAGAACACGCGGGCGGGCTCGCCGGCAAGGGCGCGCTGGATCTCGCGGTCAAGCCCGCGCATGATGAGCGGTTTCAGTCCGACGGGCGCCACACCCAGGAAGCGGTAGTCGCCGCGCAGGTTGCCCAGCGACAGGTTGCGGAAGAACAGGTTGGCGTCCTCGCCGATGCCGGGATGGGCTGTCATGAGCATAAAGTCGCTGTAGAGTTTGGCCGTCTTCTCGTTAAAGTTGCCGGTGCCCAAAAGTGTGAGGCGCGTTAGCGCCATGCCCTCGCGATAGGTGAGCTGGCAGATCTTTGAGTGGCATTTAAAGCCCTCGGAACCATAGATGACGGTGCAGCCGGCCTCTTCCAGGCGCTCGGCCCACTCGATGTTGTTCTGCTCGTCAAAGCGTGCGCGGAGCTCCATGAGCACCGTGACCTCTTTGCCGTTCTCGGCAGCATCGATCAGCGACTCGCATAGGCGGCTCTGCTTGGCCACGCGGTAGAGCGTGATGCGCAACGAGATGCACTCGGGGTCGTAGGCTGCTTCGTGCACCAGGTCCAAGAACGGGTTCATGGCCTCGTAAGGGTAGAAGAGCAGCTTGTCGTGCTGCAGCACCTGCTCGCGGATGGAGCGGGTCATGTCGATGGTGGGATTGGGCTGCGGCTTAAACGGCGTAAAGAGCAGCTCGTTGCGCAGGTGCTCGGGAATCTTGCCCTCAATGCCAAAGACGTAGCCCAGGTTGAGCGGGATATCGCAGGTAAAGACCGAGCGACGCGAAAGCTCGAGCGCCTTGCGGATAGTCTTGAGCGTCGCCTTCTCGAGCGATCCCGAGACCGCGAGCACTACCGGCTGCAGGCGCAGGCGCTTCTTGAGAATGCGCTTCATGTGCTGGCGGTAGCCCTCTTCCTCCTCGACGCCCTCGCCGTCCGGATCGATGTCAGCGTTGCGGGTGACGCGGATCAGCGCACGATCCAGCGGCTTATAGGAGCCAAAGCAGCTGTCCAGGCAGGCGAGGATGACGTCCTCGAGCAAGATGTAGGAGTAGGTGCCGGTGGGCGAGGGGATCTCGACCACGCGGTTCATCGAGGCGGGAATCTCGATAAGGCCCAGCAGGCTCTCCTCGTCGGTGGCACCGTCCAGACCACAGGCCAGATAGAGCGCGCCATTGCGCAGGTTGGGGAAGGGGTGGCGAGGATCGATGACCAGCGGCGAGATGACCGGTGACACGTAGGCCTGGAAGTAGCGGGTTACAAAGGTGCGCTCCTCGGGCGTAAGCGAATCGATGCGGGCGCGGTGAACGCCCAAGGTGTCGAGCTTGCCCTCGATGCTCTTAAAGATGGACTCCCAACGGGTAAGGAGCCCGGGCATTTCGGCCATGACAGCATCGACCTGTTCGGAGGCGGTCATATTGCTCTTGTTGTCGACAGGCTGTTTTTTGAGCTCTGCCAGATCGGACAGGCCGCCCACGCGCACCATGAGAAACTCGTCGAGGTTAGACTCGAAAATCGACACGAACTTTAGACGCTCGAACAGCGGAACGGTCTCATCGAAGGCTTCGTCGAGCACGCGGTTGTTAAAGCGCAGCCAGCTAAGCTCTCGGTTTTGCGTGTACGAGAAGTCGCGCGGCGGCTTGCGCAGCTTTGCAGCGGCTTGCTTCTTTTCGATTTTGCTCGGCATATGCATCTGTCCGTTCAGTCCCCGTAGGGGACGGTAGCCTAACTCTTATTCACTATTGTCTCAATTTAGTCGACCGCTGGCACGAACGTATCGCGTGAACGGTATCTTTACCTACTTCTTACGCTGACAAGTCATAGGACTGACGTCCTGCTCGTCTGCAAGCGGTCTATATCCTCACTCAACTGGTACGTAAGTGTGAATAAGAATGATGGATAGCTGAATATCATTGAATGCAGGCGGAAACGTAAACAAACATCATTTATATACATAAAACCGATTTAGCTATGCAATTCTGAATCAAAAGTTTAGAGATGCAATTGCAAATAGTTTTTAGGAAAAAAGAGCGTTTACCTTAGAAAAGTTACTTTAGAACGCCGAAGTACATTATGGGGGAATCTCGTGCGATATACCGTTCATCGCACTTTGTTGACCGTTCGGGGGCGAGGTGGAATTGCGGGTGGAATTTGGATATAACTAGACCTGTCAGCAAGCAGCGTCCGCTATGGAAGGGCGCTGAGAGATTCGGCCGAAAGGCCCGAAAGAAAGGTAGGAGGCCATGACGAAAGGTCTGCACGTGCCTTCCGAGATCGGCAAGCTCAGGAAGGTCTGCCTGCACCGTCCCGGCGACGAGCTCCTCAACCTGCCGCCCGACGAGCTCGAGCGACTCCTGTTCGACGACGTCCCGTTCCTGGAGGTCGCGCAGCAGGAGCACGACACCTTCGCCCAGATCCTGAGGGACCAGGGCGTGGAGGTCCTCTATCTCGAGAACCTCGTCGCCGAGGTGTTCGACCAGGTCCCCGGCGCCCGCGCCGAGTTCACCGACCAGTACATCGCCGAGGCCGGCATCCGCGGCCAGCACATGCCGCAGATCGTCCGCGAGAAGCTGGACTCCATCGAGGACAACCTCGAGTTCGTCAAGAAGACCATGGCCGGCATGACCAAGTCCGAGATAGACATGCCCCTCACGGCGTCCACGACCCTCGACTCCCTGGTCAACTCCGAGTCCGAGTCCGACCTGATCATCGACCCGATGCCCAACCTCTACTTCACCCGCGACCCGTTCGCGGTCGTCGGCGAGGGCGTCAACCTCAACCGCATGTACTCGGTCACCCGCAACCGCGAGACCCTGTACGGCAAGTACGTCTTCAAGTACCACCCCGACTACAAGGACGTCTCGCTGTACTTCCGCCGCGACTGCCAGTTCCACACCGAGGGCGGCGACGTGCTGAACATCAACGAGAAGACCCTCGCCGTCGGCATCTCCCAGCGCACCCAGGCCGCCGCGATCGACGTCATGGCCCAGAACATCTTCTGGAACTCCGACTCCAAGGTCGAGCGCATCCTGGCCTTCGACATCCCGGTCTCGCGCGCCTTCATGCACCTCGACACGGTCTTCACCCAGATCGACGTCGATAAGTTCACGATCCACCCCGCCATCATGGGCACCCTGCGCGTCTACGAGCTGACCGCCGGCAAGAACCCGGGCGACGTGAACATCCGCCTGATCGAGGACACCCTCGAGCACGTCCTGGAGGACGCCACCGGCGTCGACCAGGTCAAGCTGATCCCCTGCGGCGGCGGCGACCCGATCGCGGCCTCCCGCGAGCAGTGGAACGACGGCTCCAACACCCTGTGCGTCGAGCCCGGCAAGATCTGCGTCTACGCCCGCAACACCGTCACCAACGACGTGCTGTACAAGGAGGGCCTGGACCTTCTCGTCGTGCCCTCCGCCGAGCTCTCCCGCGGCCGCGGCGGCCCGCGCTGCATGAGCATGCCCTTCTGGCGCGAGGACCTCTA
>CABUQV010000042.1 GCA_902493855.1 uncultured Collinsella sp. | reverse complement strand
CTAAGCGAGCAAGGTGACGTGAAAGAGGAGGGAAGCGTACTTCGGTACGCGACCGACGATTGAACGTCAGATTGCCGCTTAGGGGCGTTTGCAGCGTCGCCCGGTCCGCCGTTCGTCAGAACGGCGGAACCAAAGGCGCAACGTCGGCCCGTTACGCGGTTTGGTAAAACCGCGTAACTTACATGACCATAACGTAGCGCGATCCCACGTAGTACTGCTTACCCATCAAAACCGGCTCGTCATCGGGACCGGTAAAGCCGGCACGCAGGTTGAGCAGCGGATCGTGCGGAGCAATGCCCAGCTCGGCCGCCTGCTCGGCGTTAGCTCGAACGGCCTCGACCGTACGGTAGCCAACCGAGACAATCGGCGTTCCGCCAACACGCTCGACCTCGGCAAAAATCGACTTGTCCTCAAGATCGGCCGTCAACAGCTCACGGTAGGCGTCAAACGGCACAAAGATGTTCTCCTCAAAGATGGGCTCGCCGTCGGCCGTACGCACGCGCTTGATATGCAGCAGCAGCGCATCCTTCTGCAGGCCAAAGAACTCCATCTCGTTTTGGCGCGCCGGCACAATCTGGCGATCGACCACATGTGCACCGGCCTTCATGCCGTTGTTGGAACACAGCGCGGTAAACGTCTGCAGCGTCGAGGCGTGGAACTGACGATTGATGTGCGGCGTGGAGACAAAGGTGCCGCGGCCCTGCTGCTTAACCAGGTAACCATCGGAGCACAGCTCCTCGACAGCGCGGCGCACCGTAATACGGCTCACCTCGTACTGCTCGGCTAGTTCAAGCTCGGACGGAATACGCTCCTTGGGTGCATAAACACCTTTCTCGATCGCATCCTTGATTTCGTCATAAATCTGCTGGTAAAGCGGTGCATTTTTGGGCGCAGGCATATCTGATCACTCTTATCAAAATAGCTAAATTTCTAATACGTATATAACGTCTAGTTTCATGTTACCTCATAATGATAAAACGATACACCCTCCCTACCAAAAAGCGACAGCTTCATTTTGGTAGGTTTTATCTGGGCAAACGAAGGCCTCCCGAAAGCAGCGAGGCTTTCGGGAGGCTCAAGCGGACAGGATTGCGCCGTGCCGGCAAAATACCAACACTCTACCTGCTGTCGTCCTGCTGCAGGCTGTCCTGCTCGCTGAGGCGCGCCTGTCTGCTGGCCATACGCGCGGGCTTGTCGGGATCGGGTACGGCCGTGGGCATGGGCTCGTCGACATGACCGCCCCACCAGCCGCCCACAAAGTTGAGCGTGTGGAACACATTGATCACGGCGCCGGGATCAATGTCGCACACCAGCTTGATAATGTCCTGGCTCTCGTAGGTCGATACAACGGCGTGCAGCAGGTACATCTTTTCGCGGCTGTATCCGCCGATGACCTCGGCGCAGCTAATGCCGTGCTGAAAATGGTCAACATAGGCGGTCATGACCTCGTCAGCCTTGCGCGTCGTGATCTGCAGCGTCACGCGGTCATAGCGACGATAGAAACTGTCGATGGTCTTGGTCGAAATAAACTGGAACACGATGGAGTACGCCGCCTTGTCCCAGCCAAACATAAAGCCAAAGATCGCCAGGATAAAGCAATTGAAACCAAAGATAACGCCCCAGATGGTCTTGCCCGTGTGGTTGGAGACCCACAGCGCGATAAAGTCGGTGCCACCGGTAGATGCGCCGGACTTTAGCGCGATGGCAGCGCCCAGACCCGAGACCACGCCGCCAAAAATGATGAGCATAATCTTGTCGCCCAAAAATGGAGCGAAGTGAAAGACGTTGAGGAACAGCGACGAGAGCACGACCTGCATCATCGAGAAGATGACGAAGCGCTTGCTAATGCCGCTCCAGCATAGGAGCGCCACGGGAATGTTGAGCGCAAGCATGCCGAGCGAGATGTCGATGTGAACGCCGCCCAGCGAGGTAACGCGATCGAGCAGGACCGCGACGCCGGTGAGACCGCTCGGAAGCAGGTCGGCGGGCTGAATGAACGCCTGGATCAGGAATGTCTGGAGAACGGCGGAAATCGTGACCGCCACGGCAGTAATGGCGCGGCGGACGATGGTGAGGCGGCCGAGTACGAGCACTCGGTCCGTGAGCTGATCGATGGCGTTCGCCACGCAGGCTCCTTTCGAAGGCAGATGTAGTTGTGGGGTATGTCCGCGATTGTAGCATGGAGCGTGCGGGGGCGCTTCAATTCAACCTCCCTCGACAACCAAAACGGGACCAGCAACCCCCACGACCAAAGGGCAAAATTCCAAGTGAGTAGACTTTTTACGATCTGCCGAGCACACCCAAAACCGCCACCCCTGTGACCTGCGGTTTTACAAAGGAAGATATGCATTGTGCTCGGCCTGCGCCAAAAAGTCTACTCACTTAGCCCGAATCGAAGCCAAACGGATCAAAATCGAAACCAAATCGAGCCAGTCCACCGCAAAAAACGTTTGAACCAGTGCTTCTCGCGGCGGATTGACACTACAAAGCGGCCAAAATATCGGTCAGATTATCGATAACGGCATCGGCTTGCGATTGATCGAGGTTGACGCCCTCGTGCGGACGCAGCGCCAGGACGCGGGCGCCGGAACGTTTGCCAGCCTCGATTCCTAAAGGCGAATCCTCGATAACCAGGCACTCGGCAGGCTCCACCCCCAGCGCCTCCATGGCACGCAGGTAGATCTCGGGATCGGGCTTAAACGCACTGCACTCGTGACCGCTGATGGTGTAATCCAGCACATCGGCGATACCGGCGATCTCCAGTAGCTCGTCAATGAGCTCGCGATAGGACGAGCTTGCGATGGCGCACTTCACGCCGCGCTCGTGCAGCCCACGCATCACCGGCTCCGTCTGCTCGTTGAGCAGCGCGGCATACGGAACGGGGTGATCCGGGCTGTAGACCTGCTTGTACTCCACGCGCAGACGCTCGCGCAGCTCAATATCGTCGGGCACCAGCGCCTTCCAAATGGCGGGCTCGTTAGACCCCGAAAGATCGGGAATCTCGTCAAAGTGGAAGCCCTTCTCTTCCATAAATGCCACGCGGCGACGGTTGTAGAACCACTCGGTATCGACCAGCACGCCGTCCATATCAAACAGCACTGCCTTGATCATACGCATCTCCTCCCACCTGCCAAAAAGGGACAGGTTTATTTTGGTAGGTTTTATCTGGGGTTTTATGACGCGACAGACACGCCCTCCCCAGAGCAAAAAAGGGGATGGGGCGCAAACCCCATCCCCTCTCAATCAACCCGTAAGGTCTACTTACTTGTGATTAGTAGGAAAGCTTCCACATGTAGCGACGCATGGTCAGCGGGTGCTGACGGGCCTCGGCGATCTGGTTGCCGTACTCGCGCATAACGGCGAGGTGCAGCAGCGGGTTGAAGTAGGTGATGACGCTCGCGGGCACGGCGTCGGCCAGGCCGTAGTCCTTGGAGTCGATCAGAGCGACCTTGGCACCCATGCGCTCAAGGAAGGTGAGGGCGCGGGCGTCCATCGGACGGGTAGCGCCATCGGACATGAAGAAGACGTAAGGCTTGCCCTCGGTGGAAACCTCGAACGGGCCGTGGAAGTACTCGCCGGTGTTGTAGGCGGCGGCGTCGATCCACTGCATCTCGGTGAACAGGAAGGCGGCGTGAGAATAAGCCATCTTCTCGGAGGCACCGGAGGCCATGAAGTAGATCATCTTGTCGTCCTTGAAGTCCTCGGCGAACTTCTTGGCGAGCTTCTTGCAGTGCTGAGCGGCGTTCTCGCAGAGGTCGAAGACGTTGGTGAGGCCGGTGATCATGTCCTCGTAGTGGTCATAGCCCTCGGTCTGCTGAAGGATCTCGAGAGCAAGAGCGATGGCATAGCCGGGCTTCTCGCACTTGGCTGCGTAGTTGGCGTGGAAGCCGTGAACGATGACGTGGTCGGCGTCGACGGTCAGAGCGGAGCCAGCCTTGTTGGTGAGGGAGACGACCGGGCAGTTGTGCTTCTTGGCGGTCTTGTTGGCCTCGACGGTCTCGGGCGTGGAGCCACCGAGGGAGCAGGTGATCACGAAGGTGTGTTCGTTGACCCAGGAGGGCGTGTCGTAGTTGAACTCGTTAGCGGTGAAGATCTGAACGTTCAGCTTGTCCGTGTTGTTGGCCAGGAAGTACTTGGCGGGGTACAGGTCGGACATGGAAGCACCGCAGCCGACGAAGGCGACACTGTGGATCTCGTGGTTGGACAGGACGTCAGCGACGATCTGCTTAGGGAGGTTAAGGTCGATCTCGTACATCTGACACATTCCTTTCGATTTTTTGCGGCGCCACATTGCCGGGCGCTCGCAGGGTTACCGTGATTTGGACCGAGTCGCCGGCCCGTTGAGGATGTGTCAAAGGAACTGTCCCTTTGACACATTTAGGGATGGGAGCCTGCCTGGGGTATGGGATGTCAGGCAGGCCCCCGGGGGAAAGCGGTTAGGCGCTTGGTCGCGACTAGGCCAGGATGCCGGCCGCGGAGAGGGCGATGCCGCCCACGATGGCGATCACGAGAAGCCAACCGGTGTTGACGTTCTTCTTGATGAGCCAGTACATAAGGCCGGTGAGGCCGAGGGAGATCATCTGGGGCATCATGCCGTCCAGGATGTCTTGGATAACGACGGTACCCTCAGCGAACTGCAGCGGGGTGGTGGCGCCGATCAGCGTGGCGATCATGCCGCCCACGGACATAAGACCCACGATGCCGCAGACATACATGAGCTTCTCCATGAGGTCGCCGCCCTGAAGCTTGCTCAGGTACTCGTGGCCGCCCTGATAGCCCATCTTGGCTGCGAACCAAGTGATCAGCACAGAGGGGACGATGGAGATGAGCATGGCCAGAATCGGGCCCATGATGGAGCCCTGCTGAGCCAGCTGAACGCCCAGGCCAAAGGCGATAACGCGGATGGTGCCCTGGAAGAAGGAGTCACCGATGCCGGAAAGCGGGCCCATGAGGGAGGTCTTGACCGCGTTGATCGAATCGGGATCGAAGTTCTCGGGATCCTTGGCGTACTCCTCCTCCATGGAGGCGGCGAGACCCAGGATGAAAGCGCTCGTCTGCGGGGTGCAGTTGTAGAACGCCATGTGACGGTGGTAAGCCTCTTTCTTAGCGGCGAGCTGCTTGGGGTCGGACTCGTCCGGATAGAGGCGATCGAGCGTGGGAACCATGCCGTAGAGGAAGCCCATGTTCATCTGACGCTCGTAGTTCCAAGAGGCCTGGATGGCCCAGGAGCGCCAGAAGAACTGGCTGACCTTCTTGTTCAGGGACACGTCCTTGGTTGCGGTTGCCATAGTGTGTTCCTCCTTAGTCTTCGTCGTCTTCGAGCGGATCGTAGTCGGAATCGACACCGGCGGCTGCATGGGAACCGTTGAACTTGAAGCCCATGAAGACGACAGCCAGGCACACACCGATCAGAGCGACCGCGATGACGGACAGGTTGAGGTAAGCGGCGAGCAGGAAACCGATGAACAGGAACGGAGTCATACCCTTCTTGATCATCATGGTGAGCAGCAGGGCCAAGCCGTAGGCGGTCATGATCTTGGTCGAAACGTTAAGACCAGTGGACAGCCACTCGGGAACCATGTTGACGATGGCCTGAACCAGGTCGGTGCCAACAAAGACGGCGAGGAAGATCGGCAGGAAGTACATGACGGCGTACAGACCGGAGCCGGCGCAGATGTGCATACGGTAGGCGGTCTTGAACTTTCCGTTATCGATCGCGCTATCTGCCACATGGGTGAGGGCGGCGATGATGGAACGGAACACGATGCCGAGGAGCTGACCCAGGACGGCGACCGGGATGGCGATCGTCATGGCGGTCTCGGCGGAAGCATCGGTCAGGCACGCAAAGGCAGCGGCCACGATGCCGCCCAGGACCATATCGGGCGGAACGGCGGCGCCGACCTGTACCAGGCCCATGGACACGAGCTCGACGGCGGCACCGACGGCAAGGCCGGTGGGCACATCGCCCAGCAGCAGACCGACGAGCGTAGCGCCAACGAGGGGCTGCTCGAAGTTAAGACGACCGAGCAGGCGGGAGTCCCACATGCAGAACACGCCGACGAGGCCGACGAGCACCGCACTGATGAACGTATTCATACCCTTCTCCTTTCAGTCAGGCAAAAGCCTGGTTGATTACAGCTTGGCGTCGATGTCGACGCTCTGATACGTAGGGGTCTGCTGGACGTAGAGCTTGATGCCCACGTCGAGCAGCTGGTTGACGTCGGCCTTCTGGTTGGCGTCGAGGAAGACGGAGCTGTCCTTGCCGCCGACCTGATCGGCACCGTCGTGGTTGGCGGTGGCGCCCAGGTTGATGGCGTCGAGCTTGTAGCCCTGGCAGAACTGCAGCATCTCGGCCGTGTTGCCAAAGACGAACATGACGCGCTCGCCGAGGGTGTTGAGCTTGTCCATCTTGGCGAGGGCACGCTCGACGGTGAAGACGTTCAGGCGCACGCCCTGGGGCTTGGCCAGCTTAAGAGCGCCCTTCTTGATGTCATCGTTGGCGGCGGCGTTGTCGACGACGATGATGCGCTCGGCCTGAACCTTGGTGGTCCAGGTAAAGACGACCTGGCCGTGCAGCAGACGGTAGTCAAGACGTGCAAGGACGATCTTGGCGGGACCGGAGCTGTGACGGGGCGCCTTGGCCTTCTTGGCGGGAGCCGCGGCAGCCTCGACCGGTGCGTTGGGGTTGGTCAGACCGGTGCGGGCCTCGTTGATGAGGGCCGCGAGCTCGGCGCCCTTGACGGGGGCGGGGCTCATAGCAAGCGTGAGCGCCAACGGGATGTTGAAACCGCTGACAACCGTGAACTTCGTGCCGTTCTTGGAAAGCTCGACCATGTTGTTGTTGACCGAGCTGCCGAGCATATCGGTCAGCACATAGACGGTGTCGTCCGCGTTGAACGTGGCGATCATGGCGTCCACCTTATTGGTGATGGGCTCCTTGTCGTCACGAGCAAGCGACACGACGTGGACGTTCGACACGTCGCCGAGAACCATCTCGAGCGTGTCTTTGGCGCCTGCGGCCAGGCCGCCATGAGATGCGAGAATGATCTGATTCATCTTGCCTCCTCCTTTTCGTTATGGTCATTATAACGTCTTATACGTTGCTTATATTGCTAATTAGTATAAAGACCGTTCGCGGATGAAAATCGACCGTTGACGGGTTTAACGTACTTGAAACGTTGGAGCTAGGTAGGCCGGCGCTGGCTGGGCGACACCCGATCCAATGGCTTGCCAATCCCCTATCGCACGAAGTACCAGGGGCTTTCCTGCACGGTGGGCTCCAGCGCGATGCCGGTGCGTTCCTTAAACAGATCCATGTCCTGCGATTTCTCCGTCCACCACGCATTGGGCTTAAAGGTCATGCTCTCAACGACATGGCCGACAAACACACTGTTGCGCAGCTTGGAGAAGTCGGTGTTCATAATCAGGATGGACGCGAGCACCAGCACAATGCCCAGGACCTTGATCGCGCCGGCGGGCTCGGCATAGACACCAATGCCCACCAGTACGGTGACGACCGTCTCGAAAGACATTACGACGGGAACTTTCGACGTCTCGAGCCCCATGGACAGACCCTGCATATATAAGATGTAAGCCACGGCTGTGGGGATGAGTCCAAAGCCAAGGAACAGCAGCAGCAGCTGTGGCGACATTGCCGCGGCGACATCCGGCCACGGAGCCGCGATAGCCGCCATAACCGCACCGCCAAAAACAAAGCCCCAAAACGTGACGGCCAGCGGGTGGACCGTCTTGGTTGCTATTCGGCTAAACACCGCGAGCGACGCACCGCAAAAGCCTGCAATCACGCCCGACGTGACGCCCCAAACCGAAAAATGAAAACCGGAAAGGTCGCCATTGGTCACTGCAAGCACGCAGCCAACGATGTTAAAGACAATGGCAACGAGCTTGTTGGGGGTCACGTCCTCGCGATAAAGCACGCGGCCGAGCATGACGCCAAACACCGGCGAGGTGTAGAGCAGCACCGAGGCCGTGGACATACCCACCTCGCCCATGCACTCGTAATAGCAGGTGTTGGCGGCGGCCAAACCGACGATACCGACAAGCGCGCAGGGGACGAGCTCTTTGGGGCTTGCTTTGAATAGCGCCAGGGGACCCTGAGCCACGGTAGACCCCTCACCCGGACGGCAGCCCATAAACATCAGGACCGGCGCCAAGATAAGCGCTCCGACCAACAAGCGAAAGGCAGCCATGCTCTGGGACGAAACGCCCATGGCCGCAATGCCGTTTACAAAGATTCCGATGCTGCCCCACATAAGCGCGGCGATCAGTACCAGCACATAGCCCAGATTGCTTTTCTTCAACGCAGCCTCCTCGGTATTGTTTCCAATATGTTTCACACTACGTTATAGTCGTTATATACATTTTTCAAGACACAAATCGGCAGACGGGAAAATCTGCTTCCCCACATACTCATTGGGACGCTCCCGAATGACTAGTCATTTAAGAACGTCCCCAACGTCTAAGGCGCCGCTGGTTGAGCATAAGTCAGACACTATGACCCAATCCAAGGGCACGGAAACGACAGGAGCCCCCGCTCGTGACCGCGGGTCGGGGCTGCGACAATGTTGTTG
>CABUQV010000041.1 GCA_902493855.1 uncultured Collinsella sp. | reverse complement strand
CGGTCGGCGGCCCGTTCTGGGCGCGCCTCAATCGTAGCCCGAGACGGTCCCGGGCTGACAATTTCGACTGTAATGGACGTTCTTAAACGACTAGTCGTTGGGGACATTCTTTGGCGTGTCGGATGCTGCGGACGCGAACCGCCTGGCGTATGTGAGGCATCCGCCAGGCCCTTGTAACGTTTATGACTGCGGGGTCTTATTTGAGCTTCCTTTGGGTACGTTGGAATCGGATACACGTTCGATTCCAACAAGCCCGAAGGGAGCTTTTCTATGTTTAAACTGATTGCATCCGATATGGACGGCACGCTGCTTGACGAAAACGGCCAGGTGCCTCCCGAGACCTACGAACTGATTTTGGCGCTACGCGAGCATGGCGTGCATTTTGCCGCATCGTCAGGCCGCCGCTACGATCGCCTGTGCGAGTTCTTTGCGCCCGTTCGCGACAAGATGGACTTTGTCGCAGCTAACGGTGCCCAGGTCTACGCCGACGGCAAAATGGTAGACCGCGAGGTGTATTCGCACCTGGCGATTCGAAGGCTCGCCCAGGCCGTCGCGACGTTTCCCAATCTGCATCTTGCGCTTTTTGACCGAACCAAGTCCTTCCTGCTCGATGACGAGTGCAAGTTCGTGCGCGAGGTCGATAAGGACCTTCCCAATGCCGAGCGCATTTGGGAGCTGCCCGATCCCAGCGTAAATATCATCAAGGCGAGTATCTTTTGCGATGACGGTGCCGTTATGGACAGCGCCTACGTACTGCAGCGCGAACTTGGTCAGCTCTTTACCTTTGCGCCTTCGGGCAACGCGTGGATTGATGCCATGCAGCCTGGTGTGTCGAAGGCCTCGGGTATCGCGCAGCTCGCGGAGCATTACGACATTGGGCGCGACGAGGTCATGGCGTTTGGCGACTCGATGAACGACTATGAGATTATTCGCTTTGTCGGCACGGGCTGCGCGATGGAAAACGCGCGCCCCGCGCTCAAGGCGGTGGCCGATAGCGTGGTGGGTCGTAACCGCGACCACGCTGTCCAGCAGGAGCTCCGCCGTGTTCTGGAGAGCCTCGCCTAATCCGGCAGTTAGGGACGTTCCTTTTCTGCCGGCAACCGGGGACAGTCCTTGCAGCTTTTTCGCGAAGAGTGTCCCCAACGACTAGTCATTTAAGAACGTCCCCAGTGACTAGTCGTTTAAGAACGTCCCCAATGACTAGGCGAGGGCGGCCATGATGGTGCGGGCGACGCCGTCGTGGTCGTTGTCGAACTCGGTGATGGCGTCGGCGGCGTCGCGGTCCTCGGGCTCGGCGTTGATCATGGCCATGCCGTGTCCCGCTGCCTGCAGCATGGGGATGTCGTTGATGTTGTCGCCGAACGCCCAGGCGTCGGCGAGACGCTCGCCCAGGTGCTCGCACAGCCACGTGAGGGCCGTCCCCTTGGTAGCGCCCTCGCCCATGACCTCGATATTCATGGCGTACGAACGCGTGACCTCAATGCCCCCGAGCGTGTCGAGCTCCGCTGCGATGGCGTCGCGATCGACCGGGTCGTGCCAGTACATGGCGATGCGTTCGAGCGTCTCGACCTCGTCGATCTTGCTGTCGATATCCATGTCGATCGGCGTTCGTGTACGCTTGAGCGAAGCCGCAATGTGGGGATCGCCGCCGCAGAATTCGTCCAGGCGCGTGTAGAGCGAGCGGGGGAGGAAGCACTGCCCGTCCGCGAAGATATCGAAGGTCACATCGTGGCCGGCGGCGATGCTATGGATGCGGTGGGCGATGGCGCGGTCGAGCGGTCGGCTCAAAATGCGCGTAGCGCGTGAAGTATCGGTGGGCGTACCGTCGTCGAGCTGCCAGACGCTGGCACCGTTGGCGCAGACCGCGTAGTGTACGGCGGGGTGGGCGAGGATGGGCTCAAAGATACCCGACAGCGGGCGCCCCGTGCAGGGCACAAACTCAATACCGCGGCGCGCAAGCTCGTCGAGCATCGCCCAGGTGGCATCGCTCATCTGCTTATCACTCGTCAGCAGTGTTCCATCCATATCGGAAAACACAATCATTTGATGCAGCCCTTTCTACTGGCATAAAAAGCGTGGCCGAGGGCGGTGATGCCCTGGCCACGTTCGGGTTCTATAACGGTCCGCGTCTTAGCGATCGGCGAGCGGCTTGTACTCCAGCGGATCGATAACCGGGCGATACGCGGGACGGATGATGCGATGCGCGCAGAAGAGCTCTTCCATGCGGTGCGCCGACCAGCCGGCCATGCGGGCGACGGCGAACAGCGGCGTAAAGAGCGTCTCGGGCACGCCGAGCATCTTGTAGATAAAGCCCGTGTACAGGTCGATGTTTGCGCAGATGGGCTTGGTCATGCCGTGATCGCGCATCACCTGCGGGGCCAGGCGCTCGATGCGCTCGATGAGCGCGAACTCCTCGCCCAGGTCCTTCTTGGCGGCAAGTGTGCGCGCGTAACGGCGGCACACCTCGGCGCGCGGGTCGCTCAGTGTGTAGACGGCGTGGCCCATACCGTAGATGAGGCCCGTGCCGTCGAAGGCCTGCTTGTCGAGAATCTTGCCCAGGTAGGCTGCGACCTCGTCCTCGTCTTCCCAGTTGGAAACATGCGCGCGGATATCCTCGTGCATAGACACGACTTTGGCGTTGGCGCCGCCGTGGCGCGGGCCCTTGAGCGAGCCAATAGCCGCGGCGTAGGCGGAATATGGGTCGGTGGCCGAAGAGGACAGAACGCGGCAGGCGAACGTGGAGTTGTTGCCGCCGCCGTGCTCGGCATGGAGCATAAGCATCACGTCGAGCAGCATCGCCTCGTCGTGGGTAAACGCCATACCGCCGCGCAGCACCTGCAAAATGGTCTCGGCCGTTGACAGGCCGGGCGTGGGGTACGGCACATGCACCTCGGAGCCTCGACGCTTAGCGACCGAAGCCATGTGCGCGAAGGCGGCGATGCGGGGGAGACGGGCGAGCATGGAGATGGCGACGTCGATTTCGTGCTCGGGTGTAATGGCGTCGGGCTCGGCGTCAAAGGCGTAGAGCTGCAGCACAGCGCGCTGAAGAACATTCATGATGCTCGACGACACCGTGGTCATGGGGAACTCGCGGACGTATTCGTCGCTCAGGTGCCTAAAAGCACCCAGGCGTCCGCAAAAACCGTCGAGCTCTTCCTTGGTGGGTAGAGAGCCCGTGATGAGCAGATAGGCGACCTCTTCGTAGCCGTAGCGGTTCTCGGCCTGGGCGTTGTTGACCAGATCCTCGATGCTGTAGCCACGAAGCGTGAGTTTGCCCTGATCGGGCACGACCTTACCGTCGACCTTGTTGTAGCCATGCACATCCGAGATGCGAGTGAGGCCCGCGACCACGCCCGAGCCGTCTGCATTGCGCAGGCCGCGCTTGACATTGTGTTCGACAAACAGGTCCTCGTCATAAGGGTCGGTCGGCAGGCCGTGGTAGAGGTTTTCGCTTTCGGGCGAAATCTGACGGCTCGCCTCGTAATCCAGAACCAGGCGGCTCAGGTGGTCATCGAAGCGGTAGTAGATTTTCTTGGCGTCGTAGGCCATGCGCGCTCCTCTCCGGGCCATGTGGTGACGTTGCGCCTGGGCGCACCTTGGGCCGTCGCCACGCGGCTTGTTCGCTACAGGCGGTACATAAAGTTAAAGACGTCCTCGCGCTGGATGGACACGTTGACGCCCGAAAGCTCGCCGGCCTCGGCCAGGGCCTTCTGCAGCTCGGCGAAGTCGAGCTTGGACTCGGCGGTGTCGGCCAGCATGGTCATGGTGAAGATGTCCTCGATAATGGACTGCGTGATGTCGCGGATGTCGACGTTGGCTTCGCCCAGAACACGGGTGACGCCGGCGACGATACCGGGGCGGTTCTTGCCAAGGACGGTGATGACGATGCGGGAGGACGAGATCTCGGCCATGGGAAACCCTTTCGCGTGGTTGCGGCGCGCGGGGCGCTCCGCTACGGTACAGTGTTCATCATTGTACCTGTCTGGCGCAAAAAGGGGTGTGCTTACTGCGGCGTTACACGTCTGCAACATGAGCGTGAGGGGGCAGGCCACACGGGGAAGAGCCGTCTGGCGCCCGTCCGGCTCGTGTTGGGTTGATTTTCGATCTCAGCCGAACACTTTGAGCGGATAGGCCGTTCCCGCAGCTAGCCGAACGCCTCCGACGGCTGATTCCGAACTGGAAGCGGAGGGCATCCCCGCCCTTCGGTAGGGGATGCCCTCCGCGGCGCATGCCGCGGGCGGCGCCCCTATCGGACCACCGTGACCTCAGTTGGGATGGGCCCAGCACTGCCGCGTACTCGGTGGGGTAGAGCCAACTGTTCGTCTTCACGTCGCGTATGACGATATTTCGGTCGTCCGGCTCGATGATGCCGTAGCCGAACGCCTGGAGCGTCTCGATGGACTCTTGAACGCGGGGACGAGTCTCGTCGCGCCCTCTAATCCTCGGCGGACCAATCGAGTCCGAACTCCTTTCGGGCATCCTCTTCGCTCATGACTTCGAGAAGGTCTCCGGGTTGGCAACGAAGGGCGAGGCATAGCTGCTCGAGCGTGTTGAAGCGAATGCCGCGAATATGCCCTTTTTTAATACGGGACAGGTTCACGGGCGTGGTTCCAATCCTTTCAGCAAGCTCGTTCGAGGAAATCTTTCGCTCGGCCATGATCTTGTCGAGGCGAACAATTACGGGCATGGCGTTTCCTTACGCAATCTCGTCGGAGTCGAGGTACAGCTCTCGGGCGTACAAGAAGAGCTGGGAAAGCATGAACAGGACGATGCCGAGAACCAGAGAGGTCCAATCGAATGATGAAGCGATCTCTTGGGCGCCGACGGCCCCCTCGCCGCCAAACATCGAAACGGAGGTTTCGAGTGAGCCGGCGTAGAGGCTGGTGGCAGCTTGAACAACGAAGAGAATGCCGAGCACCTTCAAGCATGTCGCAGACCCTTTCTTGAAGGGGTCTCCGCTCTTGATCGTCCACACGAGAACGGCGCTGAGGATGGTCGTAGCGATACCGATGACGGCAGGGGCCAATGTCGAGATCGCAAGGGCTGGATACGCGGGGGAGTCTGCAACTACAGGGTTGTCGAGCACTTCGATTGCTGGCTTTAAGGAGAACGCCACTTGTGCGATGGCGGTGACGCAAAGGGCCGTAGAGGCTATCGCACATGCGATGCGGAAGGAATGAAGCCGGGGAGTGCGATTGTCGGAACTCATAATAACCTCCGAAGAATTTAAAAAACTCAGGTTACTTTTTAACAGTTTATGTTAAATTGACTTTGCCGGCAAGTAATCACAGCATGCTGCAACCGAAACCCCTCTAGATTGGAGAGGATTATGTTCAGTACTGTTAAGTCGTGTAAGCTCTTGGTTTTCCTCGGCCTCGCTCTTTGTCTGTTGCTGCCGGGAGCCCCCGCTTTTGCGGATACCCCGATGCCTCCTTCCCAGGAGAGCAGCCAGTGTGCCCTCGTTGAGCCCCTCGGGTATACGGACGACGTCGTCGATACCTACTGGAGCTACAGCTGTCCTCGCGGCGTAAGCGGGCACAGCATCTCGATGTTCAACATCTCTTACAAGACGATCTCCTACCGAAATGGCTATCGCCGATCCGCGCATCATAGGGAATCCCGCCTCGCTGCAATGTGTTCCTGTGGTGTTCTTGGCACAACTGATAAATGGCAATTTGTCTATAGCACCTACTAGATGCGAGGAGGGGCCGAGCATTTTGTTCGGCCCCTCTGTTCCAGGTGGATGGGGTTAAGGTTGGCGATGAATATGCTCAAAATCTCGAAGGCAATCTTTAGGTCGCTCCTCTCCTCCAGGTCGCTCTGTGTTGCCGTTGTTGCGTTGATGGTTCTTTGTGCTTTGCCCGTCTTCAGGAGCGCGGCTGGCATCGACGGACGGGTTGAATACCTCGAGTTGGGAATAACCCGTGTTGAGCAGGAATTGTCAGCATCCTATGCGGATGCGCTTGTGAATGCGGGGGAGGAGGGCGTCTATACCTCTTCATCAAGCATGCCTGCACTTCTGTACCCTCTTGCCGCGGGGCGTCTTATCTTGGCGCCGCTCTCTCCTCTGCTTCCGTTTCTGCAGGTATCGGATGGAGCGTACTCCTTTTATGACGGATCGAAGGAGTACTTGCTATGGGCCACAACGGCCGTTGCCGTCTCGTTCCTTGCCGCGCGTCTTAACAAACGTGAAAAACTCATCATCCAGGCACCGATGGGTGAGCTGGGCAGGCTTGTTGCATCGAGCGTATGGGCGAGTGTTTTTGCGATGCTTGCCGTCTTCGCCGTCAATCTTCCAGGGATAATCGCCGCACTTGTGAAGAATGGCCCAGGCTCGCTGTTCTATCCGATAGGCTACATTCAATATGCGACTCCGGTTATCAAACCGGCTTGGCTGGTGTTCGCACAGACGGCCATCTTGCAATTCTTGGTGGCGGCGTTCATCTCGCTTGTCGTTCACCTTGCCGTGAAGATTGCCAATAACCCTACGCTTGGAATCGTGTTCGTATGTGCCCTGATGGGGGTGACGATGGTTCCCGGGTATTACGGAAGATCCATCGCTTTACGTGAGTTCGCCCTGTTGAATCCCCTTACGTATGCGAACACCGAGTTGACCGTCGGCGCCTATAGCCCGTACCCGACAACGCAGATAGTGAATCTGCCTGGACTTTGCTTCGAGCGTGGCGCGATTACCCTCGTATGCGCAATCGGGATCGAGGTGCTGGCAATTAGCCTGCTTTGTGTTGCTGGAAAGAGCGGCTGCGCGCGCCCGATGCCTCCGATTTGTCTTGAGAGAGGTTCCTTCACCGCATCGAGAACGACGACTCGTTCGGGCGCTTGTGCCTTCGCCGTTGCATACGTAAGAACGATGGGGAAACTGCTCCTGCATTCTCCTGCCCTCGCCGTATGCGCGATTGCAATGTCGACGGCGATGCTGGCCCCGGCTCTGGTCGAGGTGTTTCCTGACGCTGGTGACGTTTCCGCTGTTCGGTATAGGGATGGGGAGCTCCGTTCAATAGATCGGTATCTAGAGCAGGACGCTGCGAATATGGACGTCGAGGGCAAAGCGGCCCTGGAAGGCATGCGAGATGCTCTTTCGGGTTTCGTGTACGCGCCCACGCCTGCGGAGGGGTTTCGAAGCCTTGCGACGTACGAGCGCGCTCGAGGCGAGCTGGGCGCGGCAGATGCGACCCTCCTGCAATCGATCGGAATCGAGCCGGAGACTCCTTCTCGTGTGGAGGCGCGCGCCCTTCTGCTCGAGTCGATCGCGAGCTTGCCGGACCCCAAGGTTTACGAGTTAAGTACGAAGATGCCCCCATTAATCCTCCTTTCCTATCTCCAGGCAGCGCTTCCTTCCTTGTTTTGGCTGTTGCCCGTGGTTGTCACATCGCTTGCGTGCACCCACCTGCGGTGCCGTTCCCTTCTGGTTTTCCAAGTCCCCGCAACAGCGCATGTGCGTTTTCTGACGGCTGTTGCGCTGTCTCTCCTGCTTGGCTTGGCGCTGCTTTTGGTGTCGATGGTTCCCGCTGCGGTTGTGTCCTTGATTAAGAACGGTGCGGGTGGTTCGGAGTATCCCGTCGCTCTCATTCGGGCGGGAGCTTCGACAACGTCCATGGTGGGGGAGGCGGTGTTGTGCAGTATTCCGTTGCTGGTCATGGCATACGGCGTGATTTCCGTCGTCGCTGCGTTGACAGCAGCGATTAGCCGCAACCCCGTTGTCACCGGAGTGGTTTGCGCGGTTCTCCTGGTGTTGGGTTCGTTGAGCGCTCATGTTGAAAGCGCGGGCATGGGCGTCGCGCTGCTGGCTCCATTCGCCTCGTTTGATCCCGCTTCCCAGGTGGGGACGATTGGGTTCCTTGGGCGAGGGACGAACGCGATGCCTTTTGGAGAGGTCGTCGGCGCATCGGGCGCTCTGCTGGTGGTTTTGGGCGTCGTATCTCCGTTGATGGTGCGCCTGAGTGTTCCAAAGATCGAAAGGGGATGATCTCGATGATTGGCCTTCAAACGCTGACGATCTCTTATGGAAAGAAGGTGCTCGTAGATTCGGTGGACGCTGAGTTTGCCCCGGGTACGGTCTACGGTCTCGTCGCTCCGAACGGGCATGGAAAGACGACGTTGCTGCGTGCGATGGCAGGTTTGCCGGGTCCTCGCGTGGACGGGAGCATCGTTCTGGATGAGGTGCAGGGTACGGGTGCGAGAGAGGTCCGTTCTATGATCTTCTATGCACCTGGTGAGGGGACGCTGCTGTATTCCGGATTGCGTGCGGAAGATCACCTCAAGATGGTTTGCGATATGTGGCCGCATGCTCGCGATATCGAAGAGATAGTGGAACAAACGCAGATAGGCGAGTTCGCGAAGATGAGGATCCGCACTCTGAGCCAGGGCATGAAGCAGCAGCTTACCCTGGCGATTGCGTATGCGACGGGTGCGCGGTACCTTCTATTAGATGAGCCCATGAACGCGCTCGACCCCAGCAGGGTGGACTTGCATTCCGAGATTCTCAGGAAGCTGGCCGATTCTGGTACGTGCATCATCATGTCATCCCACATCTTGGATTCGGTCGATAGGCTGTGCGATGAGATTCTGTTTTTGAAGGATGGGAGGCTCATTAGAAGCATTCCGCAAGATGATGCTGCGCCGAAGTCTCCTGGATCCCATTTCGCAAAGCCTGCCGGACGCGCCGAGGGTGCGCTAAGCACGTATCGGCGACTCTACGAAAAGGGCGGGTAGAAATGCAAGTTAAAAATCTATGTGGTCAATATAATACCGTTGAACCCGCATATCGATACCGCTCAGCCATTCGCCTCGCCCCCATCGCGCGCATCTCCATTCGGTCTGTCATCATTAATCTAACGATGCTTTGAGGAATGTAGGTGCTTCTAAATGTACTGTCGACTTCTTCTCAAACTAATCCTAAGAGACAAGGCCGTATGGATTTGTACGCTCGTTCTCGCTGTAGCCTTTTCCATCCCCATCGCGTTCAATTCACCCATCTACGGGCCCTTCTTTATGAAGCAGGGCATGCAGGGCTTTGTCGACGCATTCAATACGCGCGCGCCCCAGGCCAGCGGCACAGACCTATCGCCAGAGCAGCAAGAT
>CABUQV010000040.1 GCA_902493855.1 uncultured Collinsella sp. | reverse complement strand
CAATCTGACGTTCAATCGTCGGTCGCGTACCGAAGTACGCTTCCCTCCTCTTTCACGTCACCTTGCTCGCTTAGGGGCGTTTTCGCTGACTTATGCTCAACCAGCGACGTTTCCACGCTCATCCGGAAAGTGTCCAGACTAGTCATTGGGGACGTTCATAAATGACTACTCATTCAAGAGCGTCCCCAATGACTACCCACCGTTTTTGGCTCGGCGGCGGGTACAAAGCGGGACATTATCTACGCTCGTTCCCTTCGGGTCACGTTGCCTGTGGCTGACAGCCGGGCGACGCCGGTCCGCGTGGCGGCGTATAATCGGCGGCAGATGACTTGGACGTTAGGAAACCATGACCGATAGCATGCAGCAGATGGCGCTCGACACGCTCGGCGCCTATTTTGGCTACACCTCGTTTCGCCCGGGACAGGACCGCATGGTCGATGCGATCCTTGCCGGTCGTGATGCGCTGGGTGTTATGCCCACGGGCGCCGGCAAGTCCATTTGCTACCAGGTGCCCGCGCTTATGCTGCCCGGCATCACCTTTGTGGTGAGCCCGTTGCTGTCGCTTATGGAGGACCAGACCCGCGCGCTGCTCGCGGCGGGTGCGCGCCCCAGCTATCTCAACTCCAGCCTTACGCCGGCTCAGCAAAATACCGTGCTCAAGCGGGCGCGCGAGGGCCGCTATCAGCTTATGTACGTGGCACCCGAGCGTCTGCTCGAGCCGCGCTTTCTGGCCTTTGCGCAGGAAGCTGCGGCCGAAGGCGGCATCGGCGTTCCGCTCGTGGCTATTGACGAGGCCCACTGCGTGAGCCAGTGGGGCCAGGATTTCCGCCCCGCCTACCTGCAGATTCGCGAGTTCATCGATTCCCTGCCGCAGCGCCCCATCGTGGCGGCCTTTACCGCTACGGCGACCGAGCGCGTGCGTGCAGACATTCAGCAAATGCTCGGCCTGCAAAACCCCGCGACGGTGGTGACGGGCTTCGATCGCAAGAACCTCTACTTTGGTTGCGAGGAGATGGGCGACAAGGCCAAGACTGCCTGGGTGCGCGACTACGTGATTGCGCATTCGAGCGAGAGCGGCATCGTGTATTGCTCGACTCGCAAGACGGTCGATGCGCTGGCGGGCGAGCTTGCCGAGGCGCTGGGACCCAGCGGCATTCGCGTGGGCCGTTACCATGCCGGCATGGGCAACGACGCCCGCCGCCAAAGCCAGCGCGCCTTTATCGACGACGATATCCAGGTGATGGTTGCCACCAACGCCTTTGGCATGGGCATCGACAAGCCCAACGTGCGCTACGTGATCCACAACAACGTGCCCGAGAGCATCGAGGCATACTACCAAGAGGCGGGCCGCGCCGGCCGCGATGGCGATCCGGCCAGCTGTCACTTGCTGTGGAACGGTAACGATTTTCGTATGCGCCGCTTTTTGATCGACCGCGGCGATGCGGCCGACGAGGCGCTCGACGACGAGCAGTGCGCGTGGGCGCTTCAGAACCGTTATCGCCTGCTCAGCCAGATGGAGGGCTACTGCAATACCACTGGCTGTCTGCGCGAATACATGCTGCGCTACTTTGGCGACGAGGCCGCGGCCGAGCATGCTGCTTCGGCTGGCGCGGGCGGCACCGCTACGGACGAGGTCGAGGGCTGTGGTAACTGCAGCAACTGCCTCACACAGTTCGAGGTCGAGGACGTCACCGATATGGCCCGCGCCGCCGTGCGCTATGTGGCCACGCGTCCCATGCGCTTTGGCAAGTCGCTGATCGCCGACGTGCTCCACGGCGGCAACACCGAGCGCATTCGCCAGATGCATCTGGACGAGGACCGCGGCTACGGTGAGCTGTCGAGCGAATCGGTCGGGCGCATCAAGGACATCATCGGCCAGCTGTGCGGTCGCGGTTATTTGGCCACCTCGCAGGGGCAGTACCCGGTCGTGGGACTGGGTCCGCGTGCCGGCGAGGTCGAGGACGAGGCGTTCGTCTTTACCGTTAAGCGTCGCGCGTCCAAGCGCAAGGCCTCGGCCCGCGCCCGCCGCGCCGTCGATCTGCTGCGCGAGGAGGCCGAGCTGGATCAGCGCCCGCGCGTTGGCGACGATGCCGAGCTGTTCGAGCGCCTGCGTGCCCTCCGCAAGGAGATCTCGACCGAGCTGGAGATGGCGCCGTATATGGTCTTTTCCGACAAGGCCCTGCGCGGCCTGTGCCGCCTGCGTCCGCAGACGCGCGAGGAGCTGATCCAGGTCAACGGCATTGGCGAGAAAAAAGCCGACGCCTTTGGCGAGCAGTTTATGGCGGCGATTGAAGAATTTGAGTCCGAGCATGCGCGGGATGGAGCGTAACGATGGCATTCGACGATAAAACCGACCGCACTGACGTGCCCGCCGTGCCGCTGTACCAGCAGGTCATGGACGACCTAAAGGGCGAGATCGCGCGCGGCGTGTACCCTGCCGGCTCGCGCATCCCTGCCGAGATGGAGCTCGCGAAGTCCTACGGCGTGGGGCGCATCACCGTGCGCCGTGCCATCGAGGAGCTGTCGCGTGCGGGGTATCTCAACCGCCAGCAGGGGAGGGGCACCTTTGTGTGCGCCCCCAAGCTCAAACGCAAGATTCGCCAGAAGGGTGACGTCCAGAGCTTTACTGAGGGTTGTGCTGCCAACGACATGGTGCCGGGTGCGCGTCTGGTGTCGCGCACGGTGGTCGCGGCGACGCACGAGGATGCGGCGTTCTTTGGCGTGGAGCCCGGCTGCGAGCTTATCGTGGTCGAGCGCGTGCGCACGGCCGACGGCATCCCCGTCATGCTCGAGAACAACGCCTTTGTGCTCGCCGACCATCCCTACCTGCAGACGCTGGCCGACGAGGACCTCACCGATAACTCAATCTTTGCGCTCGTTGCCGAGCATTCGGGTCGCGCGCCGCTCAAGTCCGACCCCTGCACCGTGGAGATTGCGCTTGCCGATACTCAGACGGCCCCGCTGCTGGAGGTGCCGGTCGGCGAGCCGCTCTTCTATATGGAGGCCTACTTTACCGACGCCGGCGGGCGCCCTCTACTGCTCGGCCGCCAAAAGATCGTGGGCTCGCGCTACGTCTTCGACATCTAACGTCCACAGATAGAACAACATAGAACAAATTTGCTGAGATGACTTCACGGGCGTTGTTACACGTGCTATAAATAGGACAACATAGAACGACAGCAGGTACGAGCTGTCGTCGTTCAAAGCCGCCCCACAAGGAGGAGCATCAGCATGAACGCACATGATCTGGTTCAGGAAATCATCGAGCGCAAGGGCAAGGTCGAGAACGTCTTTTGGATCGCCTGTGGCGGTTCGATGATCGACCTCATGCCGGCTAACGAACTGCTCAAGCGCGAGGCCACCACGTTTACCTCGACGGTCTATACGGCGCGCGAGTTTTGCCTGATGGCTCCCAAGAGTCTTGGCGAGAAGTCGCTCGTCATCGCCTGCAGCCACAGCGGCAACACGCAAGAGGTCGTTGACGGCTGCGAGATGGCGCTGGCCGCCGGTGCCGAAGTCGTTGCCCTCACCGACTGCGAGGGCTCAAAGATCGACAACGGCAAGTGGACTACCTGGGTCTATCCGTGGGGTGAGGGTGTGTCGCAGGCTGAGGTGCCGCAGGGCATCGGCGCTCTGATCGCCGCCGAGTTGCTCGACCAGCAGGAAGGCTACGAGGCACTCGCCGACATGTATGAGGGCCTCAAGCAGATGGATGCGCTGCTGCCCGCCGCCCGTGAGAAGGTCAACGCCGAGCTGGGCGCCCGCTTTGCCGAGCTCTGCCAGCAGCACAAGTTCTTCTATATCCTGGGCTCCGGCCCCAACTTTAGCCAGACCTACGCTATGGCCATCTGCTCGCTCATGGAGATGCAGTGGCAGCACTGCTGCTACATCCACTCCGGCGAGTATTTCCACGGTCCTTTCGAGGCTACCGAGCCCGGCGTGTTCTACTTTGTGCAGCTCGGATCGGGCGAGTGCCGCCCCATGGAGGAGCGCGCGCTGGCGTTCCTCAACACGCACACCGATACGGTCATGGTGCTCGACGCGCTCGAGTACGGCGTAGGCGAGGTGTCCGCCAGCGTGCGTTCGTACCTGGAGCCGATCTTCTTCTACAACATGAGCTGCGAACTGCGTGCCGCTCGCGGCAAGGTGTTCGACCACAGCCCCGAGGTTCGTCGCTACATGGGCATCGAGCAGTACTAGGTACCGGGAAAAGTATTCGCCTTCGATTCGCAAGCGTGTCGTTTGAGTCAAAAAGCGGGCCGCGCCGGGAATTTCCGGCGCGGCCCGCTTAGTATCGCGCTTAGATTCGCAAGGTCGCGGCGGCCGGCGGCCTACTTCGCGTCGTATGCCTCGGCGTCCCACCAGTCGAGCTGTGCGATGTTGTCGCGGATGTGCTGGCAGCTCTTGTGGAAGCCCTCGAGCTCGTGCTCGGACAGGTCGAGCGTGTAGACCTCTTCGACGCCCTCGGCACCGATCACGCACGGCAGGGAGGTAAAGATGCCCTCCTCGCCATACTGGCCGGTCATAAGCGTGGAGGCCGAAAGCACGGCATGCTCGTTGTGTAACACAGCGGCGCAGACGCGCGCGGCGGAGTTGGCAACGGCGTACTCGGTGCACTGCTTGCCCTGGTAGGTTACGTAGCCGCCCTTGCGCGCGAGCTCCTCGATCTCCATGTGGTCAAAGGCGTACTTGTCGGGGTTCTCGGCCTGAAGCTCGTTAAGGCTCTTGCCGGCGATGGTTGCGGCCTTAAAGGCTGCCAGCTGGCTAAAGCCATGCTCGCCGATCATGTAGGCGTCGATAGACTTGGGGCTCACACCGACCTTCTTGGAGATCTCGGTGCGCAGGCGGGCGGAATCCAGGCCGCAGCCCGAGCCGATGATCTTCTTGGGGTCGTAGCCGGTCAGGTGCCACAACTCGGTGCACACGACGTCGCAGGGGTTGGAGATGCTTACGAAGATGCCGTCAAAGCCGGCGTCGACGATGCGCTTGGCAAAGGTGCGGGCGGCGTCGGTGGTAAAGAACAGCTCGCCGTCACGGTTGCCGGCGGCCAGCGCGACCTTGCCGGCGGCGTTGACGATGACGTCGCAGCAGGCCAGCTCCTCGTAGTGGTCGTAGCAATTGACGATCTTGGTGTTGTACGGGACAAACGAAAGGGAGTCGCGCAGGTCCTGGACCTCGGACGTCACCTTGGCCTCGTTGATATCGCACAGGTACAGCTCATCGGCAATGCCCTGCATGAGTAGGCTGTTGGCGACATGTGCTCCTACGTGGCCCTGGCCGACCACACCGATCTTACGCGTCTGGTACATATATGTATCCTTTCGGCCGAGTTTTTCGCGTCGAACCATTGTAGCGTCCTGCTGCCACTTTGCTAGGCTAAAGCGCCGTAGATTTTTGGACATGCCTTAATCTCTACTTTTGGAGTGATCTGGGCCGCTGACGGCATCGCTGGGCGATGTGCTCGCGCGGATGGGGCCGGTCGTTGTACCATAACTGCAACTGACTCGTAAGGAGCATCCATGCCCATTCGCATTCCCGACGCCCTCCCTGCCGCCGCGCAGCTCGAGAGCGAGAACATCTTTGTCATGACCGAGTACCGCGCGCTGCACCAGGACATCCGTCCGCTGCGCGTGCTCATCCTCAACCTCATGCCCACCAAGATCGCCACCGAGACGCAGATTATGCGCAAGCTCTCCAACACGCCGTTGCAGGTGGAGGTAGACCTGCTGCGCACCAAAACGCACGAGGCCACGCACGTGAGTGCCGGCCACCTGGAGACGTTCTACCGCACGTTCGACGACATCCGCGACATCCACTACGACGGCCTGATCATCACGGGCGCGCCGGTGGAACAGATGCCGTTCGAGGAGGTCGACTACTGGCCCGAGCTCTGCCAGATCATGGATTGGTCCACCACGCACGTACACTCTACGCTGCACATTTGCTGGGGCGCGCAGGCCGGCCTGTACCATCATTACGGTATTCAGAAGCACGACCTGCCGGCAAAGGCGAGTGGCGTGTTCGAGCATTATCTGGTGAAGCCGCAAAGCCCGCTGGTCCGCGGCTTCGACGACCGTTTCTATGCCGTGCATTCGCGCAACACCGATGTGCGCCGCGAGGACGTGGAGGCCGAGCCGCAGCTTGAGGTCGTGGCCGTGTCTGACGAGGTGGGCCTGTACATCGTCAAGTCGACCGACAGCCGTCGCTTCTTTGTCTTTGGCCATCCCGAGTACGATACCGACACGTTGCGCCTGGAGTACGAGCGCGACGTGAAGCGCGGGCTCAACCCCCAGGTGCCGGCGCATTATTTTCCAGGTGACGACCCCACCGCCGAGCCGCGCAACGTCTGGCGCAGCCAGGCTCAGCTGTTCTACACCAACTGGCTCAACTACTACGTCTACCAGACCACGCCTTACGACCTAGCCCGCGCCGGCGAGGAGCATTAGGCTGCGATGGTACTGCTGTAGCCGTGTCTGATGTGGCAGCGGTTAGGCGCTGATGATGTGGGGTAGCGGCAGGTCGTGGGCGTCGGTGGGAACGTGGTCGACACGCTGCTCGTCAAAGGCGATGCCGATGATTTGGCATGCGGGCGAGAGCATAGGCAGGTAGCGGTCGTAACAACCGCCGCCGTAGCCTAGGCGCGCGCCGGTTTGGTCGAAGGCCACGAGCGGCACGACGATCATGTCGAGAGCTTCGGCAGGCACGATGGGGAAGCGGTCGCTGTCGATGTCCGTGGCCGCGAAGGCCCACGTGGGGTGGGCGATAAACGGAGCCGCGGACGCATCGTCGGCGGCAACTGCCCGCATGCACATGCGCTGGCCACAAGCTGCGGCATCAATTGCCGAGAGCATGCACGGATAGGCTACGCGCCAGCCACGTTTGGCGGCCGCAGCGGCAAACGCGGCTGGGTCGACCTCGGAACCCATCGCGGCATAGACAGCAACGGTGTGCGGCGCCGCGGCACCCAAGCGATCCAACAGCTCAACAAGCCGCGCACAGATAGTGGCGGACTTCGCCGCCTGCACATCCAAATCAAGAGCATCGCGCTGGGCAATCACCGCCCGCCGCAACTCAGCCTTGTCCATCCCGGCTCCCTCTCCCAAACCTACCAAAAAGGGACAGGTTTATTTTGGCAGGTTTTATCTGGGCAAACGTCGAAGCCGCCACAAAGGCGCCCTTTGTGGCGGCTTCGACTCGACGTTGCCTTCACAGCGCCGCAGCGATCGCTTCAGTCACAAACTTATTGAGTGACTCACCCTTCTTTGCCGCTGCCAGCGCTGCTTGCTTGTGGAGCTCAGAGCCCGTTCTTACGTTGAACGAGCCCTTAAAAGCCCGCTCGGGTTCCTTGCCCTTCTCGGCGCAAAACTCAAGGTAATCGTCGACGGCGTTGTGGAAGCATTGTTCCACTTCTTCAGCCGTGGAGCCTTCAAATACGATTGCGTCCCTAATGCCGGCGACCATACCTGTTAGCACATGCTGTTCGGCATCGAACTCGACCGGGGCGAAATAACCCTTGTATGCCAAAACGTTACTCATGACTACCTCCGACATCTTGCAGAAAGCGAACGATGTTTCGAATGGTTCCCGCCGTCAATTCGTCAGATGGATGAGGTGCGTGCATTACGAACATCCTGCCATCTGATGGCCTGTAGAAGCGAACGCGCGATCCGGATGTCTTGCCTTTGCTGTCCATTTCAAAGCCATATGAAGCCATGACTTTTAAAAAATCCGCATACCGATAAGTTGAAGGGCAGCTAAACAGTTGGGCGATGAGTTTATCGGATCGAGTCATCCCGCCTCACATTCTGCAACTATATTCTAGTTGCAATTTCAGGTCGTTGCAAGCACCTCTACTATAGAACATGTGTGCGTATAGAACAAGTGTTCGAATCACCACTGAGAATGGGGACAGGCATCTTTGTGGTGGTCTGTGCTGTGGAGTGGGCGTCTGCGGCAGTTCGTCTCGATCTGTCACAGTAACTCGGCAAAATTGGACCTAGTTGTTACAGATTGAGACAAAGAGCTGGTGCCGTTCGGGAACGTCTCGACCTGTAACATCTGGAGCCGATATTGCCGTCTAGATGTTACAGATTAAGACAAACCGCCGCGGTGGGCTGCGGCACCCCGCCCAAGCCGCAGAAAAAAGGTAGATTTTCGGGCATGTCCCAAAAATCTACCTTGGTGCCTTAGCCCAGCAGGTCGACTACGGTGAAGCCGGCGCTGCTCTTGGCGATGACGTCGCGGCCGCCAAAGACGCAGGTGGGCGACTCGGCTGCGATGCGCGTCACGTCGGTGCCGAGCGAGCGCAGCTCACCGGGCGTGGCGGCGAGCATCTGGGCGCGGCGCTCCTCGCGGGCGTGCGGATCGAGTCCAGCCAGGTAGGTCGTGTTGCGGCGCTTGGTGAGCGCGTACGGCTTCACCGGCGCATCCATGCCGCTCACGCAGCTCACGATAAAGCCCTCAAAGGCGGCCTCGTCGGGCTCAAAGCTGCCGAGCCATTCGCCTGCGCGCGCCACGCGCTCAATCGAGGGGTCGATTGCCGGGTCGCGGTAGGTGTAGAACGCCGCCTGACGCTCGCCGGCCGCGCGGAATCCGCAGCCGTACGCACCACCCTTCACGCGGATCTCGTTCCACAGGTAGTCGTAGGAGAGCGCGTTGGCGGCAACCGCCCAGGCGCCCGTCACGTCAATGCCCAGGCGACGCGGATCGCACGCACGCGCGGCAAAACAGATGTCGCTGGGGATGACAAAAGCCTCGTGGCGGTCGCACGGCGCCGGCACCACGAGCGCGTCGCGGCCGGCATCGGCGCCGTCGCCAGCGTCCAGCCCCAGGTCGCCCGCGGCATCCCAGTACGCGTCAAAGTCCTCGTCGCTGCCGGTAAAGCTCGCCATGCAGCCATCGGCCACAAAGATGCGCTCCGCCAGCTCGGCAAGCTTGGTACGCAGCCCGTCCACGCGCTCGTCAAAGTGCTCGAGCAAATCGCGCAGGAACAGGTAGAAGTCTACGCCCGAGAGCTGCTCACGCACCACGGCCGAAGGCGAGCTGTAGCTCATCGCGCGACCGAGCGCCGCCGAGTGTCCGTTGTTGATAAAGCCCTGCTCAAGCCCAATGCGAATCTGCATGAGCACATCGTGCACGCGGTCGGCGTCGGCATCTGCCAAAAGCGTGCTCGACCATACCTCGCGCGGCAGGCTCGCCAGCGCATCGATCTTCTCGGACAGGGCGCCGGCGCTCACCAGCAGGTAGGGGCGCACGCCGTCCACTTCGGGCTGCGTCATGACTTCGGTCGTAAAGCTCAAAAAGCCCAGCTTGCCAGCGAGCAAGTTGTCGAGTTCCTCGGCCGAGTGCTCGCGCGTGGGCAGCTGCTTAAACAGACGGCAGAGCAGTGTCACATAGGGCAGATCCTCAAACGCGACGCAGCTCAGGTCGAAATACTGCATGGCGTAGGCCAGACGGTTGGTGGGGATGCCGTGGCGCAGGCAGGGGATGGGCGCGGTCGTGTCCACGATCAGCGGCGGCTCGGGGCGCGCCTCGCCAATGTCGGACACGCGCAGGCGCGGCAGCGTGGCCTTGGCCTCGGGCGTGTCTTCCGCCTCCTGCGCGGTACGCAGCGCGGCCGTGCACTCGACCACGTCGGCCAGCTCGGCATCGGTCATGGCATCGCGCTTGGCTGCCAGCTCGGCGGCCTCGGCACCCTCCGAACCCTCGGTGGCGTCCAACGGCACCAGCTCGACCAGTGCCATGTGATCGTTCTGCAGCACCAGCTCGCGCAGCAGGTCCTCAAAATAGTTGCCGTCCAGCTCGCTACGCAGCTCCTCGTACACCGGGCCGTACTTGAGCGCCAGCGTCGCGGCGTCGTCATCGTAGAGCCATGTGCTCAGTGCGTCGCACGCAATGGCCACGCCGTCGGCGATACCGTAGTCGCGCTGGCGCAGGTCGTATTCGTTGCTGCTGATGATGGCTTCCAGGCGCTCGCGCGGAACGCCATGCTCGCATAGGTCGCGGCAGGCGTCCTGGAACACGCGGCGCAGCTCGTGCGCCACGCCGGGCTGCGCGTTTTGCAGCATGATGAGCTCGTAGGGCTGCAGGCTCTCGGCCGCGGTGTAGCTCACCACGTTGCCGCCCAGGCCGGCGGCCAGAATGGCCTTCTTAACCGGTGCTTCGTTGGAGCCCAGCAACGCCTCGAACAGGATGTCCGCCGCGATCGTGCGCTTGCGGTCGAGCGCGCTGCCCAGCACCAGGCCCAGGCCCACCAAGGCGTTCTCGGTCGTGGTGGCCATCTCGACGCGCTTGTACTCGCAGGTCACGGGTGCCTGCACGCCCAGCGGATTGGGCGCCAGCGTGGACGGGTCCTCGCCGGCGGCGACGGCAGCGTCCATGCGGCGGCTCGCGGCACTCGGCTGCGACAGATAACGCTCGTCCAAAAAGGCCAGCGCGCGGTCCACGTCCAGGTCGCCGTAGAGCGTTATATAAGAGTTGGAAGGATTGTAGTGGCGCGCGTGCGTGTCCAGGAACTGCTCGTAGGTGAGCGCGGGGATCGCGCGCGGGTCGCCACCGCTCTCGTGTGCATAGGCGGTGTCGGGGTAGAGCGCGGCGTTGACGGCGTCGTCCAGCACGCTCATGGGATCGGACAGCGCACCCTTCATCTCGTTGAACACCACGCCGTTATAGCGCAGCGTGCCCTCGTGCAGGCTCTCGGAGCTGCTGTCGCCCTCGGCGCCCTCCGGCAGGTCCAGTTCGTAGTGCCAGCCCTCCTGCTCAAAAATAGTCGGCTTGGTGTAGATGGCCGGGTTGAACACCGCGTCCAGGTACACGTCCATCAGGTTGTACAGATCCTGCTCGTTGGTGGTGGCAACGGGGTAGATGGTCTTGTCGGGGTAGGTCATGGCGTTGAGGAACGTCTGCATGGAGCTCTTGATCAGGTCGACAAACGGCTCCTTGACGGGGAACTTTGCCGATCCGCACAGGACCGAGTGCTCAAGAATATGGAACACGCCGGTGGAATCGGCCGGCGGCGTCTTAAAGCCAATGGCAAAGGCCTTGTTTTCGTCGTCGCATGCCAGGTACAGCAGGCGAGCGCCCGAGGCGGTGTGGCGCAGCACGTAGGCGTCCGAGTCGAGCTCGGGCACGGTCTCGCGGCGCTCGACGGCAAAGCCGTGGCAGGTAGTGCCGGGCACTAGCAGTGCGGCGGCAGCGGCGCGCGGGTCGGTTGAGGCAGTGGGCATATGCAGTCTCCTTTGACGCCCCAGCGGGGGCGAATCGAGTCGAATCCTCGAGAGTATACCCATATGGGGCCGCGGCTCTGCGGCGAACTGAAGACGATGCTGGCGGATTGGGCATAGGTCCCGCGTGCCCGCCGCACGAGCGTGGAAAATTGGACACTCGCCAAACGAGAGTGGATATTTGGACGGAATCTGCCGCAAAAGCCCCAAAAACCGTCCAAATATCCACTCTCGATATCCGACCGTCCGAAAATCCTCGCTCGTCCATCACTCGCGTATCTCTCGTCTCTCATTCGTCTCTAATATGAGAGATGACAGGAAGATGAGAGAAAAATATGAGAGATAACTGAGCAGCAAAGAGACAGGCAATCATGGTATTGTCTCAATACCGATTGTTCTACCAGCAATAATATGTATAAATGAAGCAAATGGTAGACATTCCATCTCTATCTATCTCTTATCTCTAAGCCGAGAGATAGAGAGATAAATGAGAGATAATTACGAGAGATAACTGAGAGACGAGGGAAATCTATCCGCGGCATTCTCCGCAGGACCGAGCGAAAGGACGTGCAGATGAACGAAAACGAGCTGACCGGTCTGCTTGAGTCTTTAAGGCGTATGGGCTCGGATAATCTTAACGTCGAAGTGAAGGAGAGCGCCACGACGCTTTCCCGCGACGTGTGGGAAACGGTGAGCGCATTCGCGAACACTGCCGGCGGAATCATCGTGCTCGGAGTGAGTGAGCGCGCAGGTTTTGTCCCGGTTGAGAACTTCGAGACCGAGAAAGTGCTCAACCAATTTGTGTCAGGCATGGGTGATGCGGGCGGTCGAGGAAAGCTGGCCAATCCGCCCAAATACACGATCGAGCGAGTGGAGCTTCAGGACGTCATCGTTCTCGTCATTACGATTGAGGAGCTCGATCCGTCGAGCAAGCCCTGCTATGTCATAGAGCGAGGCGCCCAGGGCGGCAGCTACAAGCGCATCGATGACAAAGATGTGCCGCTTTCATCGACCGAGGTGCTCGCATTGGGGTCATACGGTCGAGCGACTCCGAGCGATCGCGACGCGGTGGCGGGTGCGGGCGCGGACGATCTCGACGAGACACTGGTCGACCGTACGATAGATCGGGCTTTCTCGTTGACGCCCCGGGCAATGCGCGGTGCGCCGGACAAACAAACGAAGCTGGAGCGCCTAAATATCCTTGATTCCCAGGGCAATGTCACCAAGGCTGGACTCCTAGTTGTGGGCACCTACCCTCAGCAGTTCTATCCCAAGCTCTTCATTGACGTGGCTGTCCATGCGGGAACTCAGAAGGGCATGGCGGGGTCGCTGAGGTTCATGGACCGCGCAATCTGTGAGGGAACGTTGGGCGAGATGATCT
>CABUQV010000039.1 GCA_902493855.1 uncultured Collinsella sp. | reverse complement strand
CCTGCAGACGTTCATCGGCGAGATGGGGCTTCCCACGAGCTTCGCCGAGATGGGCTCCGACGCGTCCGACGAGACGCTGCACAAGGTTGCGGACACCTGTTTGTTCACCGGCGGCTGCGCCAAGAAACTGGAGCGCAGCGAGGTGTTCCAGATTCTGACCGAGTGCCTCTAGATCGGCAGTGGGTGATCCGCCCGCGCCGAAGAACTCAGAAGGCTCCTCGTTTTTCACGAGGAGCCTTCTGAGTTCTTGCCCGATTGTGAAACCATGCGGCTTGCAGGTGCGGCGGTTGCGAAACGTCCCCATCGGTCGCCATCGGAACCGTATGAAACCGTATGAAAAACAAGAGCAAATGTTCTATTACTACTCCCACTCGATGGTCGCGGGCGGCTTGGACGTGATGTCGTAGCACACGCGGTTGGCGCCGGGAACCTCGGCAACGATGCGGCCGGAGATGCGGGCCAGCACGTCGTAGGGCAGCTTGGCCCAGTCGGCGGTCATGGCATCGCTGGACTCGACGGCACGCAGGATGATCGGGCGCTGATAGGTGCGCTCGTCGCCCATAACGCCGACGGACTTGATGTCGGGCAGGACCGCAAAGTACTGCCAGCAGCTGTGCTCGGAGTTGCGCTCGCCGGTCTGCTCAAACAGGCGCTGGTTGTAGGCGTCGAGCTCCTCGCGCACGATAGCGTCGGCGTTCTTGAGGATCTCGAGCTTCTTCTTGTCGACTGCACCGATGATGCGGATGGCCAGACCCGGGCCCGGGAAGGGCTGACGGAACACGATGTGACCCGGCAGGCCAAGCGCCAGACCAAGCGCGCGGACTTCGTCCTTAAAGAAGTGGTCGAGCGGCTCGATGAGGTCGAAGTGCACGCCCTCGGGGAACGGGATCAGGTTGTGGTGGCTCTTGATAGTGGCCGTCTTGCCACCCGTCTTGCGAGCGCCGGACTCGATGATGTCGGGGTAGATGGTGCCCTGAGCCAGGTACTTGACCGGCTTACCATCGGTCTCGAGCTGCTGCGCCACGGCGAAGAACTCTTTCCAGAACTGCGTACCGATGATGCGGCGCTTCTCCTCGGGCTCGGTCACGCCGGCCAGAAGCTCGGCATAACGGTCCTCGGCGTGGACGTGAATAAAGTCGACGTCAAACTGCTTGGTGAAGACCTCCTCCACCTGCTCGGGCTCGCCCTTGCGAAGCAGACCGTGGTTGATGAACACGCAGGTCATCTGCTTGCCCACGGCGCGGGCGCCCAGCGCAGCCACGACGGAGGAGTCAACGCCGCCGGACAGAGCCAGAATCACGCGGTCGTCACCGACCTTCTCGCGGAACTCGGCCGTCATGGTCTCGACCAGGTCGTCCATGCTCCAGTTGGGCTCCAGGCCACAGATCTCAAACAGGAAGTTGCTCAGCAGCTGCTGACCGTACTCGGAGTGCTTGACCTCGGGGTGGAACTGCGTGGTGAAAATCTTGCGCTCGACGCACTCCATGGCGGCAACCGGGCACACGTCGGTGCTGGCGGTAACGGTAAAGCCCTCGGGCACCTCGGACACGGCGTCGCGGTGGCTCATCCACACGGTCTGCTCCATGGGCGTGGAGTTAAAGAGCTTGGCGCCGGCCGTGCGCGTGATGATGGCGCGGCCGTACTCGCCCACCTCGGAGTGGCCGACCTTGCCGCCGAGCGTCACGGCCGTGATCTGATGGCCGTAGCAAAAGCCCAGGACGGGAAGGCCCAGGTCAAAGATGGCAGGATCGATGGACGGAGCGTCCTCGGCGTACACAGAGGCCGGGCCGCCGGAAAGGATGAGCGCAGAGGCGTTCATTTCGCGAATCTCGTCGGCCGAGATGTCGCAGGGGACAATCTCGGAATACACGTTGAGGTCGCGGACGCGACGGGCAATGAGCTGACCGTACTGCGCACCAAAGTCGAGTACGAGGACCTTTGCGGAAGCCTTTTGATCCATGGTTTCCCCCTCCTGTTGGCGGGGAGCCGGTGCCCACCCGCGTGAATGAACGAAAATAACTTCCATAGTGTACACGTTATATGGGGTTTCTCGTCCCTCGCAGCCATCAGCGCACGGCAAACGCACGACCTGAGCCCCTATTTGACGGCAATTGAAGCGTTACCAAACGTTACAGATGATGTAATACGTTTGAACATTGGACGCCCTGTGCCACAATACTGCCGAACGACTCCGCCTCTGCGGCGGCAAATACGATAGGAATACCAGCATGAAGCGCATCCTTCTCATCGCCACGGGCGGCACCATCGCATCGACCGAGGACGGCAACGGCCTCTCCCCCGCCCTGACCGGTGAGGAGCTCGCCCAGAGCGTCCCCGAGATCTCGGGCCTCTGCGAGCTCGACGTGGTGCAGCCCATGAACATCGACAGCACCAATATGCGCCCCAGTGACTGGATGCGCATCCGCAACGTCATCGTCGAAGGCTATGCCGACCACGACGGCTTCGTGATTCTGCACGGCACCGACACCATGAGCTACACGGCCGCGGCGCTCTCCTACTTGATCCAGGACAGCCCCAAGCCCATCGTACTCACCGGCTCGCAAAAGCCCATGGGCAACCCCTTTACCGATGCCAAGCTCAATCTGTACCAGAGCCTGCTCTATGCGCTCGACGAGCACTCGCACGACGTCTCAATCGTGTTTGGCGGCGTAGCCATTGCCGGCACGCGTGCCCGCAAGCAGCGCACCATGAGCTTTAACGCGTTCATTAGCGTCAACTATCCGCCCATCGCCTATATCCGCAACGACCGCATTGTGCGCAACGGGCTTCACGGCACGCATCAGGGCGAAAACCCGGTGCGTTTCTACGACAGCATCGACCCGCGCGTGTTTGTCCTTAAGCTAACGCCCGGCGTGAACCCGGGTATCCTGGACGCCCTTGCCGACAGCTACGATGCTGTAATCCTTGAGACCTTTGGCATTGGCGGTATTCCCGAGTTTGGCGAGTCGGGCGAGTCGTTCCAAGAGGCGATTTTTCGCTGGGTCGATTCGGGTCGCACCGTCGTTATGACCACGCAGGTCCCCGAAGAGGGCCTCGATCTAGGCGTTTATGAGGTCGGCCGTGCTTACGTCGATCATCCGGGCATTCTGCGCGGCGACGACATGACCACCGAGACACTTGTGGCCAAGACCATGTGGGCACTCGGCCAGTCACGCGACGCCGCCGAGATCCAGCGCCTGTTCTACAGCCAAGTCAACCACGACCGCATCCCAATGGCGTAATTCAGTTGTCGATGGGTATCCCCTATTCGATGCCCTCGAGAAGTTCTGACACCGTCATGCCAAGCGCGGGCGCAAGTTTAAATAAAATCTCGAGCGTACTGTTTGCCTTTCCGCTTTCGATTTGGTCGAGATACGGTCGGCTGATTCCAACCGCCACGCAAAAATCGACCTTGGAGATACCAAGGACCTTGCGCGTCCGCTCAACTCGCTCGCCAAGAATCTGTCTCGCATGTTCATTCATGCAGACGAGTTTGAAATGGAGCAAAACAAAAACGTAAACTATAGTTTACGTTTTGCCGAATATACAGGAGTTTTCTATGTCGGCTTGCTCAATTTGCATGCGTCAAAAATCACGCTGCACAGACGGCGTGCAGCCCAAGCTTGTCGTCGTTGAGGCCGAATGCCTTTCCCCGGATGAACGAACAGCCTTTACGTTGCTATCGAGCCGTGTTGCGACCGCACTGTTCCCCGACCCGGCGAGAGGCGAGCTCGCCTCTCAATGCCGAACGCACGGCTGCACCCTTGACCAGGCTGTAGTAATAGCAACCAGCCAGCGTGGCCTGCCCCTTCTCCTCGAAGCCGGTATCGCACTCGCCCTTCGCGGCGCCGGATACGAAAACGAGGCCGCCGCCGATGTGGTCTTTAAACCACGATCGAGCGGCGGCCTCGCAGCAGCCATTGAATATGCGTGCAGGCTCGTTGCCTAAAAGGACAAGCTAGAAACCAAAGCCAAAGCCCGTTCCGGTAATCGCCGAATACATAAAGTAGACGTTGATCACGTTGAGGAACACACCCGTGATGCAACCGTTGCGCAGGTAGCGCTCGCACACGATGCGCGCCATGGCGGCGGAATCCTCATTGTTCTTTGCCTGGCGTCCCGCCGTAAAGTACGTCGCCACGCTCAACAGCAGGTTGAGCACCGGAAGTGCCAGCAGCTCGTAGCTCTTGCCCCAGCGCGTCACCTCGCCGGCGGCATTAAACTTCGTTGCCACCTCGGGACCAATGTTGGGGATAACACACGCTGCGACCACCAGCGGAAGCACTGCAAGTACCAGCAGCGCGATGCCCATGTAGCCGGCTTTTTTGCCATATTTAAACATGCGCGTCGCCCTTACACGTTAAAGCGGAAGTGCACGACGTCGCCATCGGCCATGACATAGTCCTTGCCCTCGATACGCAGCTTGCCGGCGGCCTTGGCGCCCTGCTCGCCACCGAGCTCGATGTAGTCGTCATAGCCAATGACCTCGGCCTTAATAAAGCCGCGCTCAAAGTCGGTGTGGATCACGCCGGCGGCCTGCGGGGCGGTCGCGCCCTGACGAACCGTCCAGGCCTTGACCTCCATCTCGCCGGCCGTAAAGAACGACTGCAGGCCAAGCAGCTTGTAAGCTGCCTGCGCAAGCACGTCCAGACCGGGCTGCTCCAGGCCCAAGCTCTCCAGGTAATCGGCCGCATCCTCGGGATCGAGCTCGGAAAGCTCGGCCTCGATCTTGGCGCAGATGGGCAACGGCTTGACGCCATCGATGGGCGCCAGGTCCTCGTTGAGCATGTCCTCGTCCACGTTGGCCACGTACAGGATGGGCTTCATGGTGAGCAGGAACAGGCCCTTGGCAGCGGCGCGCTCCTCGTCGGTCATCTCCATGGACGCGGCGCGCTTACCCTCGTTGAGCCAGGCAAGCAGGCGCTTGGCGACCTCGAACTTGGGCATGAGCTCCTTGTCGCGCTTGGCCTCCTTCTCGAGCTTGGGCAGCTGCTTCTCGAGCGTGCCCATGTCGGCCAGGATAAGCTCGGTCATGATGGTGTCGGCATCGCCGGCGGGATCGACGAACTCGCCCGTGCGGCCCACCTCGCGCATAACGTTGGGGTCCTTAAAGTAGCGCACGACCTCGCAGATGGCATCGGTCTCGCGAATGTTGGCCAGGAACTGGTTGCCCAGACCCTCGCCCTCGTTAGCGCCCTTCACCAGACCTGCGATGTCGACGAACTCGACCGTAGCCGGCACAATACGACCCGGGTTGACGATGTCGGCGAGCTTTTGCAGGCGGCTATCGGGCACATCGACGATACCCACGTTGGGGTCGATCGTGGCAAACGGGTAGTTGGCGGCAAGGCCGGTCTTTTTGGTAAGCGCGGTGAACAGCGTCGACTTGCCCACATTGGGCAGGCCCACGATACCGATGGAAAGGGACACGACAGCTCCTTTTGATACAGGTACTTCAAACTGCATAAGTATAGCGCCGCCGCAGCATCCGGGCGAATCCGGACACCGCGGCGGCGCAAATGAAGCAGAGATGCGTGAGAGTTCGAGACAGCAGTCCTTACTTAAGCTCGGGCCAGAAATCCTTGTTGGCCTCGATGAGCTCGTCCAGGATCTGCTTAGCAACGCTCGCCGAAGGAATGGTCTTGGAGAGCGTGAGTGCCTGCCAGAGCTTCTGGTAGCTGCCCTCGACCCAAGCCTGGACAACGAGCTTCTCGACGGAAACCTGCTGCTCCATCAGACCCTTCTGGAACTGCGGGATCGGGCCCTGGCAGATCTTCTCAAAGCCGTTGGAACCGACGATGCAAGGCACCTCAACCATGGCCGTCGGGTCGAAGTTGGGCACAGCGCCATCGTTGGGGACAATCAGCAGGAAGCGCTCGAGCGTGTTCTCGGCCAGCGCGCAGGCAAGGTCGACGATGTAGTTGGCGTGTACGTCGGGCTCAAAGCCGCCGTCCTTGGCAGTACCCTTGGCGATGATGTCGCGGCAAGCGCCAAAGACCTTCTTCTCGCGGCCGTCCATAACCTCATTGGCGCGAGTGTAGTTGGGGTCAGACGTCTCGACAACATAGTCCGGGTACAGGTAGTACTTGAGGTAGGTGTTGGGAATCGTCTCGGGATCGACAGCATAGACATCCTTGGCCTTGCCGAAGGTGTGAATCCAGCTCTCCTCGACGTGCTGCTCCTTACCGGCCTCGTGCTCAATGCCGTCCAAGTAGCCGTTCTTTGCCATGTGCTCCTTGATCTGCGGCATGAGGTCGTTACCCTCCTTGTCGTAGATCTTGCTCCACCAACCAAAGTGGTTGAGGCCGTAGTAGCTATACTGCAGCTCGCGACGATCCTTGATGCCGCACATACGGCTCATCTTATCCATGAGGTCGATCGGCATGTCGCAGATGTTGATGATGCGGCTGTTGGGGCGCAGCACGCGGCAGGCCTCGGCGACGATGGCCGCGGGGTTGGAGTAGTTGAGCATCCAGGCGTTGGGGCTGTACTTCTCCATGTAGTCGAGGATCTCGATGACACCGCCGATGGAGCGCATACCGTAGGCGATGCCGCCAGCGCCGCAGGTCTCCTGACCAACGCAGCCGTACTTGAGGGGGATCTTCTCGTCGAGCTCGCGCATAGCGTAGAGACCCACGCGGATGTGAGCAAGGACGAAGTCAGTACCGGTAAAAGCGGTTTCGGGGTCGGTGGTGTAGTTGAACTCAACCTCGGGAGCGTTCTCGTGGAAGTAGATCTCGCACGCCTTGGCAACGATCTCCTGGCGCTCGGCGTTGTTGTCGTAGAAGGTCACCTTGTTGACCGGGAAGCGGTCGCGCTCCTCAAGCAGCATTAGAGCGATGCCCGGGGTGAAGGTAGAGCCACCGCCGGCAATGGTCACGGCATAGTTTTTCTTGGACATGATGTCCTCCTCATTCTGGCCGCTTGCTCAATCCATCCCCGTACGCGGCCTGCACGGTTTGGAATTGTTACCTAGAAGTGGAGTTTTTTATCTCCAGAATCGGCCTTGCGGTGCATACCGGCTCGCAAGGCCGATTGTTTCGATGGACGATGGTTTACAGAAGACTCTCGAACTTCAGAAGACTCTCGAACTTCTCGCGAACCTGCGGGACGGTAAGGCCGATGATGACCTGGATCGACTGACCTTGGACCACCAAGCCATGCGTACCGATCGCCTTGAAGGAAGCCTCGGGTGCAACGACGCTCTTGTCCTTGACGTTAACGCGCAGACGGGTAGCGCAGTTAGTTACATCGATGATGTTATCCGTGCCACCGAGCAGATCGAGGATCTTCTCGGCAAGCACCAAGCGCTCATCATCTTTACTCTGGGCGACCGATTTGCCAGCAGCAGCACCGCCCTGCTTTTGCTTGTAGTCGGCCTTGGACTTGAGCTCGACCTCAACATCGTCATCCTCGCGACCGGGGGTCTTAAAGTCGAACTTGACGATCAGGAAACGGAAGACCACGACCCAAAGGGCGGTAAAGCACAAACCGACAAGGATGGAGATGGCGTACTGCAGACCGTGTGCGGCCCAAAGGGGCAGCCAGTCCCACGAGAGCATCGAGATGATGCCGCCGTCGAAGATGCCCACGACGCCAAGGAGGTTTTGAGCCATGCAGCCAAGCGCTCCGAGCACGCAGTGGACGACGAACAGGCCGGGCGCGATGAACAGGAAGGTGAAGTCAAGCGGCTCGGTGATACCGCAAAGCATAGCGGTAAGGGTGACGGGAATGAGCAGAGCCTTGACGCGCTGCTTGCGCTCGGGTTTGGCGGTCATATAAAACGCAATGGCGACGCCAAGCGAGCCGAAGACCTTAGTCCAACCAGGGCATGTATAGGCAGCCCAGGGTGCGGCATCCTTAAGAGCAATGCTCGGATCGGCAGCCAGTTGGGGCAGGATGTTGGCCCAAGCAGCAAAGATGCCGCCGTTGACCGCCGCGTTGTCGTAATAGAACGGCGTATAGATAAAGTGGTGCAGGCCTGTAGGAATCAGCACGCGCTCGAAGAAAGCAAAGACGCCCACGCCAAACGTACCGGCGGAAAGGATGAATCCCTGGAAGGCGGAGATAGCAGCCTGAACATGCGGCCACACCAGGCAGGCGATAAGAGCGACCGGAACCATAACGAAGAAACCGATCATATAAATGAACACGGAGCCCGAGAACACGCCCAGCCACTCAGGAAGTTCGGTGTCGAAGTACTTGTTGTGAAGCATCGTGGCGATACCAGAAATGATAAGCGCGCCCATGATGCCCATATCAAGCGTTTTGATGCTTGCGATAGTGGCAAGACCAGTACCGCTGCCCGCCTCGACAGAGTAGTCGACTCCAAAGACAGGGCCCCACTGCCCCAAGATTGTGCTTACAAAGTAGTTGAAGGTAAGGTAGATGGCCAAAGCCTCCATGCAGCAGCGAGCGTTCTGCTTGTTCGCGAGCGAGATTGGCAACGCTACGCAAAACAGCAACGGCATCTGGTTAAAGAGCGTCCAACCACCCTGGAGCAGCACATTCCAGCAATCAAACCAAAGATGACCCGCAGTGGCCATCTCGCCAAAGATCGCCTCGGTGGTAAACAACGTACCCAGGCCGACGACGATTCCGGAAAATGCGAAAAGAATTGCAGGCGTGTACATTGCACCGCCGAAACGTTGTATCTTTTGCATCATGACGGGGAATCCCCCTCTCTTCATTCGGAGCGGCTGCGGTTTTGGCTTCACTCGAGACCGCAGACGCGCCGTTTGCGTGTACCTCGTGCAATAGGACGGGTGGGCCCGCTTCCCTGACTTCTTGCGCTTCTATTTTTATCATATCACTTATCTAGACAAGTTAATACGGTTTCCATGTTCGGTCAGCGGTCGATAATTGACGGTGAACGGTTTATTTCAAAGGTTTTGCCTGTTATTGCCTGTTTGTCTAAAACTTCTAAAACAAAATATTTATCAACTTGTCTAGATAGGCTTGTATAAGGATGTTTGCATACCTATACTTCATTACAACATTCACCGCCACGTTAAGGAGTCACCATGAAAAGCGCGGTCTTCTATGGAAAGCACGACCTCAGAGTCGAGGAATCGGCAAAGCCGGCCGTGGGCAGGCGCGACGTTCTGATCAACGTCAAAGCTTGCGGCGTCTGCGGTACCGACGTTCATATCTATGAAGGCGACAAGGGTGCAGCCGACGTTACCCCGCCCACGATCCTTGGTCATGAGTTTGCGGGCGTTGTCGAGGCCGTGGGCAGCGACGTCGCTGGCTTTAAACCGGGCGATCGCGTGTGTATCGACCCAAACCATCCCTGCGGCTGCTGCGAACCCTGCCGCGACGGAATCAACCACTACTGCGAGCATATGACCGGTTACGGCACCACCGTTAACGGCGGCTTTGCCGAGTACTGCTCCGTCGATATGCAGCAAGTCTACAAGTTGGGCGATCACACCAGCTTCGAGCAGGGCGCCATGACCGAGCCCGTCGCCTGCTGTCTGCACGGCATCGATATGTGCAACATCAAGCCCGGCAGCACAGTTGTCGTTATCGGCGGTGGCATGATCGGTCTGCTCATGATGCAGCTCGCCAAAAACGCCGGCGCCACCAAGGTCGTCTTGCTCGAGCCCGTCGAGGGCAAACGCGAGGTTGCACTCAAACTCGGCGCCGACCTGGCAATTGATTCCATCCACGAGGACGTCCCGGCCCGCCTGAAGCAGGAGGGCGTCGGCAACGTCGATGTCGTTATCGAGTGTGTTGGCAAGCCCGTCACCATCGAGCAGGCCATCCAGATCGCCGGCCACAAGGCTACGGTCATGATGTTCGGCCTCACCAAGCCCGATGAGACAATCACCGTCAAGCCCTTCGAGGTCTTCCAGAAGGAGCTCGTGCTCACCTCGTCCTACATCAACCCTTACACACAGCGTCGCGCGCTCGAGCTCATCGACTCTGGCAGGCTCGACGTATCCTCGATGGTCGCCAAGGTGGCTTCCCTCGACGAGCTCGGTGCCATCCTGTCAGACCCAGCCCTGCGTGCCATGGGTAAATATATAATCGACCCCAGCAAGTAAATCGATCGACACCTGCGCGAGCCGGTCCTCATCCACCGCTCGCGCACTCAGCTCTAGGAGACCGTCATGGCGCGAGCCATCTTCCAAACTATTTATGACAACGTGAAGCAGTCGATTGACGACGGCACATACGCCTATCAGAGTTATCTGCCTTCGGAGACTGAGCTCACGCAGCTGTTTGACTGTTCGCGCATGACGGTCCGTCGCGCCATCTCGATGCTTGCGGCAGATGGTTACGTGCTCCCCCAGCAAGGCAAAGGCATGCGCGTCATTCGCAACATCAGTGACGAGAAGAGTCGTGGCGGCGGCGGACTCGAGACCTTTAAGGAAATCGCGACCAGCCGGGGCTTTGAGCTCAAGACTGTCACCACCGTCTTTGAGCTCCTCGTCTGTAGCAAGGCACTCTCCAGGATTACCGGGTTTCCCGAAGGCTGCGAGCTTACGCGCGCCAAACGCATCCGTTATGCAGACGGACATGCCGTGTGCTCCGACGACTCCTATTACCTAAGCTCACAGGTACCGGGGCTGACACCCGAGATTGTCAACGACTCGATCTATCGTTACCTCGAAGAAGACCTTGGCATTAAGATTGCCACGGGCAAACGCGATGTAACGATCGAGCATCCCACGCCCGAGGATACGCGCGTGCTCGATCTCGACGACTTTAACGCACTCGCCGTTATACGCGGGCAGACCTACAACGCCGACGGCATCCTTATGGAATACACCGAGACCAAACAGGTCCCCGGGTTCTTTTTGCTCCATGAAACCGTGACGCGCAACGGTACCGGTCGAACCGGCCACCAAAGCAGCATGAACTAACCATCTATTAGTTGCGGTGGAATAGCTCCTAGAATGGCCAGCTTAAGGGCAAAACAGGAACTATTCCACCGCAACTTTTTTGGCCGGCGGGGCAGTACCTGTCCCACCGGCCATCATTTACGCTATTTTAGCTAGTCCGCGAGCTTCTCCACCTGATCGAGCATCTTGTCGAGCTTGACCTTTGCTTCGGCCTTGACCTTCTCAGCTTCTTCGTGAGCCTTCGCCTTCTGGGCGGCCTTTTCCTCGGCCTCGGGGTCGACGACGACCAGATTGGACGCGTCGTGCTCAACAAGCTTGAGCGCATGCTCGGGACACACCTTGACACAGGCGCCGCAGCCCAAACAATACGTGGACTCCAACGCAAAGCGGCCACTTCCCACCAGATCGCAGGCGAACGTAGGGCATACATTGACACACTCACCACACGACGTGCACTTGTCAAAATCGCACTCCGGCGTGCTCACCTGCATGTTCTGGGCAAGCTCGGGATGGTTTTGCAGCGTCGAGAGCACCAGCTGCCGCCCGTGGGTGAGCGAACGGCGGCGCTTGGTCGTCGTGGTGCCGCACATGGTGTTGAGCGTGCGCTCCAGCTGGGTAATCTGATGGCGATGGGCCTTGAGCTTTTGCGTCACCGAGGCCAGCGCCGCCGTCGCCGGATTGAGCTTGGTCACCGTCAGGCCCGTGGTGCGAGCGATCTTTTCCATGTACTCCTTGCGCTCGTACTCGCGACGCTTATGGCACTTGAGGCTCTTGGGGTCGACCTCCAGGCCCATACCCGTGCCGGACCACTCCTCGGCCTTCGCAATCGCCTCGCCCAGAATATCCTCACCGCCGGTATTGCGGCATTTATCGCACACGCCCAACGGCAGGTACACACTCACGTTGGGATAGTCGGCCAGTACCGAAAACCAAGTCTCGGCCGTAATATCGCCCACGCAGGCGACGACGACCTCGTTCTCGCGCGGCATGCGCTTAAGGGCACGCGTGCAGGTAACATAGGCGGTCTCGTGGCTCGTAGCCGCCGAGACAATGTCGTCGTAGACGTTTTTGGGTGCAAGGCGCGGAGAGATGATCGCCTCCGTCGGGCAAGCAGCGGCGCACAGACCGCACTTGCGACAGGAGTCGAGGATCTCGATGGCGTCTTCCTCGACCTCGATAGCGTTGACCGGGCACACGTCCATGCACGCGGTGCAGCCGCTCTTTTCGTTTTTGCAGGTCAAGCACGGAATGGTGTTGCCGCGCGGACGCTCCTTGTAGTCGGCAGGATTCCACTGCGGCGCCGACGGATCGAGTGCATCGGTCACACCGCCAAGCGGGTTTTTAAGAAAGTCGAAACCCTTGCTGATCTCGATAATGTCATCAAACAGATCGTGTTCCTGCGCCATGCGCGGCCCCTCCCTGAGCAGTGCAAACAAGCAAGAGATAATGATACGCTATCGGCCCACGCCTCGGGCAAATTACACGCGGAGCACCTTTGAGGCAAATAGCCCATGGCCTATCGCCGCCTCGATTGCACAAGGTCAATCAAGCGCCAAACTATGCCTCGCGCATGAGCTCGGCGAGCTTTTGCCTGGCCACCTTGGCCTGCTCGTTGGCCATATTGCGTTCGTTTCTAAAGACCGCATTTGCAACACCCTGCAGATCGGCATCGGAAATCGCACTGCACGGACCGTCCATCGACGCCGCCGTGGGGCATACGCACAACGGCAACTCGGCATAAAACGCAACGGCCTTGGCGATATCGAGCATTTTGCCGCCGCCAATACCCACCACCATGTCGCAATACTCAGCCTGGGCTTCCTTAGCCATTTCGACAACGGCTTCTTCCGTACACGGACCGTCATAAATCTTAAAGAACGGCTCACTCAGATCGTCGTCCAGAAATCCATCGACGATCTGCCTGCACAGCCGATCCTCGGTGCCCTGGTCAAACAAGACATAGGCAGCGCAGCCCAACCATGACAAATACCTGCCCTGACGCGAGAGTTCGCCCGGCCCCTGAACATACCGGCCGGGACCGCCATAAACCATGGGAAGCGCCATGCGAGAATCCGCCCTTCATCAAACAACGATTGGTGCAAAGTAACCTGCCCATTACAGTCTGAAATAGGCCATCGATAAATTTCGATGGCGAGCATTCGGCGCATTGCCTACGATACGGGCAAGCCCCGAGGGGCCGCCGATCGG
>CABUQV010000038.1 GCA_902493855.1 uncultured Collinsella sp. | reverse complement strand
ATAAGGTCGCCTGCTCAAACAGTCCTGCTCGCACGGAGAGCGCTTTAAGTGCTCTCCGGCTCGTGCGGAACTCGCGATCGACCTTATGCCCCGCCCCTCGGGACTAAGGATACATGGTAGAAGTGCGTGTGCTGTAAAATTCATTAGCTGGTGACGCAGCATTGGCTCATATCGAAACATCTTCATCACCGGATAAATAAAAAGGAAGTACCGCTTGGGGGCGGTACTTCCTTTGAAAGCGCGTATGTTGTTGTGACCTTAGCGGATCTAAGTTAGAGGCCGCAGGCTGCTTTGAGTTCTTCGACTCGGTCGGTTTTCTCCCAGGTGAAGTCGGGGTCTTCGCGGCCAAAGTGACCGTAGGCTGCCGTCTTTTCGTAGATGGGGCGACGTAGGTCCAGGTCGCGGATGATGGCGCCCGGGCGCAGGTCGAAGGTCTTCTCCACGGCCTCGACGATCTTGTCCTCGGCAACATGCGCGGTACCGAAGGTGTCGACCATAATCGACAGCGGCTTGGACACGCCGATGGCGTAGGCCAGCTCGACCTCGCAGCGGTCGGCCAGGCCGGCGGCCACCACGTTCTTGGCGACCCAGCGAGCGGCGTATGCGGCGGAGCGGTCGACCTTGGTGCAGTCCTTGCCGCTAAAGGCGCCGCCGCCGTGACGGCCGTAGCCGCCATAGGTGTCGACGATGATCTTACGGCCGGTTAGGCCCGTGTCGCCCATGGGGCCGCCCACGACAAAGCGGCCGGTGGGGTTCACGTAGATATCGGCGTTGTCCCACGGCATGTTCTCGGCAGCCATGACGGGCGCGATGACATGCTCGATGAGGTCGGTCTTGATCTTGCCCATATCCTCAATTTCGGCAGCGTGCTGCGTGGAGATGACGATGGTCGTGACCTCGACGGGCTTGCCGTCCTCGTAGCGCACGGTGACCTGGGTCTTTCCGTCGGGGCGCAGATAGGGCAGGGTGCCGTCGTGGCGCACGGCTGCCAGGCGCTCGGCCAGGCGGCTTGCCAGGTAGTGCGGCATGGGCATGAGGGTCTTGGTCTCGTTGGAGGCGTAGCCGAACATCATGCCCTGGTCGCCGGCACCGATAAGATCGATCGGGTCGGTGGTAGCGCCGGTCTGGGTCTCGAAGGACTCGTCGACGCCCTGGGCGATATCGGGGGACTGCTCGTGGATGAGGCTCATAACGCCACAGGTATCGCAGTCAAAACCAAACTTGGCGCGGTTGTAGCCAATGCGGCGGATAACGCCACGGGCAATCTCCTGCACGTCGACGTAGGCCTGGGTGCGGATCTCGCCGGCGACGATGACGGTGCCGGTGGTCACGAGGGTCTCGCAGGCGCAGCGGACGTTTTCCACGTTGGCGGGCACGCCGTTGGGCGCAATATAGCCCTGCTCCTGCAGCTCTATTTCTTTGGCGAGGATTGCGTCGAGGACGGCGTCGCTGATCTGGTCGGCGATCTTATCGGGATGACCTTCAGTCACCGACTCCGACGTAAACACAAAGGACCCGTGTTGGGGTGGGATGGAACGAAGTTCTTCTGACATGATTGTCCTTTCAATAACGCGTCCCGGCGACCGTTACCATTCCGCCGGGCTCTGTATGCAAGGGCACATCATAGCGCGTAAATCCAACATTCACACCCTTTCCGCACCTACTCATTGGGGACAGGCTTAAATTACCAGCCTTAAACTAAGAACGTCCCTAATGACTACTCATTTAAGTCTGTCCCCAATGAGTGGTTTGTCCCCAATGACTGAGTCGATGCCCGTTGTGCGGAGGTGGGCATTGTTGCTTTATACTGGTGCGGTTAGACATCCATCCTGCAATCGAGGAGATTTCCATGGCATCAGACGTTCGCGTCCGCTTTGCACCCTCACCGACGGGCAAGCTGCACATCGGCGGCGCCCGCACCGCTATCTATAACTGGGCTTTTGCCCGCGCAAACGGCGGCACGTTCATCCTGCGCATCGACGACACCGACCCCACCCGTTCCACCGACGAGAACACGCAGATCATCCTGCGCGCCATGCGTTGGCTGGGTCTTGACTGGGACGAGGGCCCCGAGGTGGGCGGCGACTTTGGCCCCTATGCCCAGACCGAGCGCCTGGACCTGTACAAGCAGGCCGCCCAGAAGCTTTGGGACGAGGGCAAGGCCTATCCCTGCTTCTGCACCAAGGAGCAGCTCGAGGCCGATCGCAAGGCTGCGCAGGAGCGCAAGGATCCCTTCCAGGGCTATCAGCGCCGCTGCCGCGATCTGGATCCCGAGGAGGCACGCCGCCGCATCGAGGCCGGCGAGCCCTACGTCCTGCGCATCAAGGTGCCCGAGGACCGCGGCGACGTCGTCATCCACGATGCCGTTCATGGCGAGGTGACCTTCGATGCCAAGGAGCTCGACGACTTTGTCATCTTCCGCTCCGACGGCACGCCCACGTACAACTTTGCGACCGTCGTCGATGACGCCATGATGAAGATCACCCACGTCATTCGTGGCGACGACCACCTTTCCAACACCCCGCGCCAGGTCATGGTCTACGAGGCCCTCGGCGCGCCCGTGCCCACGTTCGCCCATATTTCCATGATTCTGGGCGCTGACGGCAAGAAGCTTTCCAAGCGCCATGGCGCCACCTCGGTGGAGGAGTACCGCGACGCGGGTTACCTGCCCGACGCGTTCGTCAACTACCTGGCGCTGCTTGGCTGGTCGCTCGACGGCGAGACCACGATCATCCCGCGCGATGTCCTGGCCAGCAAGTTCTCGCTTGACCGCATTTCCAAGAACCCGGCGACCTTCGATCCCAAGAAGCTCGATTGGGTCAACGCCGAGTACATTAACGGCATGTCCGATGCTCAGTTTGCCGACGAGATCATGGTCCCCGAGCTGCACGAGGCTGGTCTGATCGAGGGTAATGTCGAGTACGGCGAGGATTGGATCGACGCGCTCGCTGCCATCGTTAAGCCGCGCACCAAGATGCCGGCCGACGCCGTGACCGTCGCCGCTCCCATCTTCGCTACGGCCGAGACGCTCGAGTATGACGAGAAATCCGTCAACAAGGGCCTGGCCAAGGAGGGCATGGGTGCCATTCTTGATGCCGCCAAGGCCGCGCTCGAGGGCGTGGACGAGTGGACGGCTGTCAACATTGACGCCGCGCTTGAGCCGCTTCCCGAGCAGATGGACCTTAAGAAGCGCGTGGTGTTCCAGGCCGTGCGCGTCGCCGTCTGCGGCAACATGGTGAGTCCTCCGCTGGGCGAGACCATGGCGCTCGTCGGCCGCGACGACTGCCTGGCGCGCATCGACCGCGCCCGCACGATGGCGCTGTAATCGCTGCGCAAATGTATGTATCCGAGCCCCGTTCACTCAGAGCGGGGCTCTTGTTTCTGTAGACGTATGGGATAGGAGGTGCTGGGGCCATGGCCGAGCAACTTTCGCTGTTTGGTTCGCCGGAACCAAAACAGGCCCTCGAAAAGCCCGACCGCTCGGCCGAGCAGGCCAAGCCCGAGTCCGCGCCCGAGCCCGTTGCCGCCTACGCGAGCGTGGTCCTCGACATCCCGACCCGTGCGCTGTCCGAGCCATTCGCCTACGGTATCCCCCGGTCCCTTGCCAACGAGGCGCAGATCGGATCCACGGTCCTGGTCCACTTTGGTAACCGTGCTGCCGCGGGCTATATCGTCGACATTGCGCCTGAGCTGGGAGACCTGCAGGGCAACAACGCCCTCGACCTTTCGCGTATTAAGCCCGTCGAAGCCATCCTCAGCAAACCGCTCTTTACCGCCGAGGCTGCCCGTATCGCACGCTGGATGAGCCGCGAGTACGTCGCAACGCTTTCCGAGTGCCTGCGTTTGTTCTTGCCCCCGGGTGGAAGCCCGCGCGTGGTCAAGGGCGGTGACGGCGTGTGGGCCGTTGAGCGCCCCGCCGTCAAGCCTATCCAAAACCGCTGGGTCATGCTCACGCCCGAGGGTTTCGACTATACGCCGCCCAAGACTGCAGTTCGTCAGCGTCAGCTCATTGAGGCGCTCCAGTGCGGCCCGGTCACGACGCGCGACCTCAACCTTCTCTATAACAGCATGTCGGCGACCATCAAGGCGCTCGAAAAACGCGGCGTCGTGGTGGTGGAGGGGCGCCGTGCTTGGCGTGGCTGCAGCGAGCAGACCTCGCTGTCCTCGGCAAGTGGCAAGGCGCCGGTCTTCCTTACCAACGGCCAGCAGCAGGCGCTCGCGCAGATTGAGCGCGCCCGTCTTGACGCCCACGGAGACGTGGTCCTTGTCGACGGCGTCACCGGCTCCGGCAAAACCGAGGTTTACCTTTCGGCGATTGAGCGCGTGCTGGCGGCCGGCCGATCGGCTTGCGTGCTCGTGCCCGAGATATCGCTGACGGCCCAGACGGTCGGCCGTTTCCGCTCGCGCTTTGGCGAGACGGTCGCAGTTTTCCATTCACGCCTTTCGGCCGGCGAGCGCCTGGACCAGTGGGATATGGTTGCCAGCGGTGCCGCGCGTGTGGTCGTGGGTGCCCGTTCGGCTCTCTTTTGCCCGCTCAGCGACCTGGGCCTCATCATCATCGACGAGGAGCACGAGACCAGCTACAAGCAGGGCTCCAGTCCGCGCTACCACGCGCGCGAGGTGGCGGCCGAGATGGCGCGGCGCTACCGCTGCCCGCTCGTGCTGGGCTCCGCCACGCCTTCAGCCGAGGCCCTCGACCGCTGCCGCCGTGGCACGTATAACGGCGCCACCTGGACGCGCATCGAGATGCCCGAGCGCCCGGGACACGCCGTGCTGCCGACAGTCCGCATTGCCGACCTGCGCCGCGAGTTCTCGCACGGCAGCCGCTCCATGTTCTCAAAACCGCTCATGGAAGGTCTGGAGCGCGTTGTTGAGCGGCGCGAGAAGGCTGTGCTGCTGCATAACCGCCGCGGCTTTGCGCCGTTCCTGATGTGCCGCGAATGCGGCTGCGTCCCCACCTGTAACCACTGCTCCACCGCGCTTACGTATCACGAGCGCACCCATACACTGCAGTGCCACACCTGCGGTTCGTCTTGGCGCGTGCAGCCGTATCCTGCGCCCACGAGCCGTTGCCCCAAATGTGGCAGTCGCTACCTGGCAAAAATGGGTCTGGGCACTCAACAGATCGAGGACGCGCTGCACCAGATGCTTCCCGAGGACGTCGCCATTATTCGCATGGATGCCGATTCCACGCGCGGCAAGGATGCGCACAAAAAGCTGCTCGAGCAGTTCGATGCCGCCGATTGTGCGGTGCTGCTGGGCACCCAGATGATCGCCAAGGGCCTCGACTTTCCCGAGGTCACGCTCGTGGGCGTGGTCAATGCCGATTTCGCCCTCAAGCTGCCGGACTTCCGCGCAGGAGAGCGCGCCTACGACTTGCTGGAGCAGGTTGCGGGCCGCGCCGGCCGCGGCGATCGCCCCGGTGAGGTGATCATCCAGACCTACCTGCCCGAAGATCCGGTCATTCGCGCTGTCGCTGAGCACGACCGTTCGATCTTTACCGACTACGACCTGGACCAGCGCCGCGACGCGCTGTACCCGCCGTTTGTTCGCCTGGTCAACATTTTGGTGTGGTCGGCGAACCGAGACGACGCGCAGGACTACATCGGGCGCATTGCAAAGCTTCTTAAGCGCCGTTGGCATGCCGCCGCGCCCGACTTTTTACGGGCGGGGAGTGCCGTGCCGCAGGTGCTGGGCCCGGCTTCGTGTGTAATCGAGAGAGCCAAGGACCGTTATCGCTTCCATCTGCTTGTGAAGTCGCCCGTGGGGTACCATGTCTCTGATGATATCGACGCCTGCCTCAAAGAGGTGGGCTCTGTGCGCGGCGTGAGCGTGAGCGTTGACGTCGACGCCTATGATTTGATGTAATAACCCGAAAGGATGGCCATGGAAGCCAACGGAATTGTACTGTCGCCCGACCCTCGTCTGCGCCAGGAGTGCGCCGTCATCGAGGAGATCACCCCGGCGATCGAGGCGCTTGCCGAGAAGATGAAGAAGATGATGTTCGAGAACGGCGGTTGCGGCCTGGCTGCCCCGCAGATCGGCGAGCTCATTCAGCTCGTCACCATCGACTGCGACTACAGCGACAAGAACGACTACGACCCCTACGTGCTCATTAACCCCGTCATTGTTGAGCAGAGTGACAATCTGGTGCCCTTTAGCGAGGGCTGCCTTTCCATTCCTGGCATTAGCTGCGAGATCGAGCGTCCCGATCATGTCGTGGTCGAGGCGTACGACTTGGACGCCAACCTGATTCGCTATGAGGCCTCGGGCGACCTGTTCTGCGTGTGCCTGCAGCACGAGATTGATCACCTGCACGGCAACACCATGTTCGAGCGACTGAAGCCGATGCAGAGGATCAAGGCCGTCAAGGAGTACCAGGACGCCCTGGCCCGCGGCGCTCGACCGGGCGAGACGGAGTAGGTCCCACCGTCCCCGGTGCTGAGCGCCCACATATCATCCCGTGCTCAAACATTCTCGCTTTGCTGCGAAACTGCGCGCGGGATGATATGTGGGCGCTCAGCACCGGGGACTGCGTTGTTCTGGCTCGGTTCGCCCGGGTGCCGTTGGGCCAGGGAGGGGCGTCTTCGCTGATAATTGCTTTGTTGGAAGAGCTGCTTTTATTGCGGCTCTTTCTTTGGTTTTGGGTATATTTGTCTTTGTTGATTGTTCTTGCGGCTAGGTGCGCTTGCGACCTGGAACGCTTCTTTTGTAGCCGTCTCGGCTCGTTATTGAGAGGAGACTAACTTTTATGCGTATTGTGTTTATGGGTACGCCTGATTTTGCTGTGCCTTCGCTGGTTTCGCTTGTTGAGGCTGGGAATGAGATTGCGCTTGTCATCACTCGTCCTGATGCTGTTCGCGGACGTGGTAAAAAGTTGGAGCCGTCTCCTATTAAGGCCAAGGCGCTTGAGCTTGGGTTGCCGGTTATTGAGGCTAATCGTATGACTGCCGAGGTTGTTGAGGCGCTCCAAGCTGCGCAAGCCGATATTTTATGTGTGGCTGCTTATGGCTGTATTTTGCCGGATGAGGTGCTGTATATGGCGCCGCTTGGTATTGTGAATGTTCATGCGTCCTTGCTGCCTCGTTGGCGTGGGGCTGCTCCTATTCAGCGTGCGATTCTCGCTGGTGATGAGGTTGCTGGCGTTTCTATTATGCGCATTGGGCATGGTGTGGATACTGGTGCTTATTGCGCGCAGGCCTCGACCTCGGTTGCCGGTAAGCATGCTGAGGCGTTGACCATGGAGCTTGGTGAGCTTGGCGGCAAACTGCTTGCCGATACGCTTCCCTCGCTTGCCGATGGCTCGGCTGTTTGGACTGAGCAGGATGAGTCTCTCGTCACTCATGCTGCCAAGATTTCCAAGCAGGAGATGCGTCTGGATCCGCAGATGGCGGCGCTCGATTGCGTGCGTCATGTGCTTGCTTCGTCCGATACCGCGCCTGCTCGTTGCGTGATTGCCGGCAAGACCGTGCGCGTGCTCGATGCTGCGCCGGCTGATGTGTCGCTTGGCGAGGGTCAGGTTCTCGTTAAGGCCAAGCGTGTTTACCTCGGCCTTTCCGATGGCTCGGTTGAGGTGCTCGAGGTTAAACCCGATGGCAAGCGTGCTATGGCTGCTTCTGCTTGGGCTGCCGGCCTGCAGGGCGCCGATCTTATCTGGGGTGTTTTGTCATGAGCAAGCTGTCTCCCGCGCGCAAGCTTGCGCTCGATGTGCTGATGGAGGCCGATCGCCGCGGCATGTATGCGCGTGACGTGCTGTCCTCTCGCGCATCGGCCAAGGCTATTGACCAGCGCGATTCTGCTTTTGCCGCCCGCTTGGCGCTAGGTGTGGCCGCCACGCAGGGTATTTTGGACGAGCTGCTCGATCAGTTTCTCGATAAGCCTAAGAAGGTCGCTCCGCGTGTTCGCATGGCGCTTCGTATCTCGGCCTTCGAGATGCTTTACCTGCATACGCCTGGTCGCGTTGCCGTAAGTCAGGGTGTTGAGCTGGTGCGCAGCGGTGCTAAGTCCGCCGCCGGCTTGGCCAACGCTGTGTTGCACAAGGTTGCGGATAACGTTGAAGATTTTGCCACAGCGTCCGACGTGGATGAATCCGAGCGCCGTCTTGTTCGCCTGTCGCGTTTGATGGGACTGCCGCGTTGGCTGTGCGCTCGTATTATGGCGTCGTTTGACACACCGGAGGGTGCGCTTAACTTTGCCGGCAATCTGGCCCCCGCGCCGCTGGCCCTGCATGAGAACGCCTTTGGGACTAAGCCCGATCCGTATATCTCGCAGCTCGTCGCGCCTGTCTTCCCGGGCTGCCATGCCCCGGTTGATGCCCAGATTACCGTTGCTTCGGGTGTGTTTGAGCGTGCTGCCGCGGTTGCATCTGATCTCAATGCGCAGCTCATCGCCACAGCTGCCACGCGCCCTGGTAGCTGCCTTGAGATTGGTGCCGGTCGTGGCACCAAGACCTATGTGATGATGTGCCAGGCCAAGCGTGCCGGCTATGAGCGTCAGCATACTGCACTCGATTTGCACGACCGCAAGTGCGATCTGAATCTCGCGCGCCTTCACAAGGCCGGTATTCAGGGCGTTCGTACGGTTTCGGGTGATGCCTGCGAGCTTGATGAGGTGCTCACATCGTTTGATGCCATGCGCGGTGAGCGGGTCAAGTTCGATACCGTGTTTATCGATGCGCCGTGCTCTGGCACCGGAACCATGCGTCGTCATCCCGAGATCCCGTGGCGCCTAACCGAGAATGATGTGACGGCCGAGTTACCCAAGCTTCAGCTGACGATGCTTAAGGAGGCTTCTGCGCGCGTGGTCGCCGGCGGAGAGCTCATCTATGCCACCTGCTCGGTTTTTGATGAAGAGAACACGCAGGTCGTGGATGCCTTCCTAGCCTCTCCCGAGGGTGCCTGCTTTAGCGTGGCACTGCTCTCCGAGGCGCAGATTTTGCAACTCCCGGAGTTCGATCAGGCTAAGAAGCTCGTATCCGTACGCCAGAACGAACGAGGCCTCTTCCAAAGCGTGCCGGTAAACGCTGATTCCTACGACGGCCACTTCTGCGCCAGGCTGGTCCGCAAGTAACGACTAAGTTGCGGTGAAATAGGGATTGAATAGCGGCTTCTGCCCGCCAAACAGCCCTTATTTCACCGCAACTCATAAGGAAACCTGGGTAGATTATTAGCTACTCATAGCGCAAAGAAATAGCCCCGCGATCGGTGTTGATCGCGGGGCCGCGTTGTTTCTAGTGGCTGTGAGGGCAGTTGGCGCAGCAGCCGCTGGTGGCGTTGGTGCTGGAGCCGCCGCTTCGCTGGTCGGTGTTGTAGAAACCGCTGCCCTCAAATTTAATGCCGCTGGCCGAGAACGTCTTGGCCGCCGGGGCACCGCAGCTCGGGCACACGACCTCGGGAGTCTCGGACATGGGATGCTCAACCTCAAAAACGTTGCCGCAGCTCGAGCACTTGTAATCGTAGCGCGCCATAATACTTCCTTTTCAGCACAAAGCGGGCAGATTACTCTGCCCGCAAAAATTCAAACGTCTGTAACTGTACCCTATATCGGGGGTTTTATCACGCTTCGCCCCAGAATCTATGGTTGTTGCGCAGGAGCTGTGCGGTTTTGTCCTCGGCGGCTGCAATGTCCGCCTCGTCAGCCTGCCAGGTCCAGTTGCCCGTGGCAACGCCCGGAACGTTCATGCGCGCGTCGTCGCCAAGCCCCAGGATATCCTGTAGCGGCATCATCACTAGGGGAGCGTCGCTTGCCAGCGCGTCGCTCATCAGCTTGGCCGCCACCTCAACACCGCTCGGCTCGTCGCCGCCCGCAAAGGAACGCGTGCACCAACCGGCCAGCGTCGACGTATCGTGCGTTGAGGTGTACAGGATCTTTCCTAGCGTGGGGTGCACGCCGCAACGGACGTCGTAATCGCTAAACTCCAGCACGTCCATGCCGGGGAAACCGCAGGTCGAAGCCATGGCGCGAACACCGGGCGTCAAATAGCCCAAGTCCTCAGCGATAAAGTTGAGCGGACCCAGCTCATCGTAGGCAGTCTGGAACAGGTCCTTGCCCGGGCCCGCCAGCCAGCGGCCGTCGGCGCAAGCCTTGCCCGCGGGGATACTAAAGTAGCTGTGGAAGCCCAGGAAGTGATCCAAGCGCACGCGGTCGTAGAGCGAAAACGCGCGACGCAGGCGATCCATCCACCAGCTATAGCCGTTCTGCTTCATGTGGTCCCAGCGGAACGTCGGGTTGCCCCACACCTGGCCCTCGGGCGCAAAGTTGTCGGGCGGCGCGCCGGAAATCTCAATCGCCTTGCCGGTATCGGACAGCCAGAAGTTCTCGGGTTCGCTCCATGCATCTGCCGAATCGTCGGACACGTACATAGGGATATCGCCGATAACCTCGATGCCCTTCTTGTGCGCATAGTTCATGAGCTCGCACCAAGCGAGGTCAAAGCGGTACTGCATGTATGCCTGAAGCTCGGCTTCGTTGTGGAAGCGCTTGTCGTCGATCAGATGCTCGTTGTAGCGTGCGACATCTGCCGGCCAATTATGGCGCGACTCGCCCTCAAAGTACTTCTTAACGGCCATGTAGACGCAGTATTTCTCGAGCCAATCGGCATTGCGATGTTTAAACGCGGTGTACAGCGGATCGGCATCCTCGCCGCCGCGGGCCTTCCAGGTCTCAAAGTCGGCTGCCAGCTCTTCGTGGCTTTCGGGCAGCAGGTCGATATTGCCTGCAAAGGCCGAAGGACCGGCGTAAGGGGAGCGGAAGAAGTCCGTGGGGTTGACGGGGAGAACCTGCCAGTAGCGCATGCCCATGGCGGCCAGATGGTCGATAAAGCGACGCGTGGGCGCGCCGATTGTACCGGGCTTGCCGTCGTCGGTCGGCACCGATGTGATATGACACACAATACCCGCACCGTGATCGAGCGGCTCCTGCAGGCGCTGCTCGGCATGGTGATAGATGATCGACGAGCCCAGCGGATACAGATCGAGCGTGACCGTACCGTTGTGGATCTCGCACTCGTGACCGCTAATCACATCGCTCGCGCATTCGCTGAGCGCCGGAATGGTCACACGATGCGAGTTGCGGAGGCTGCGGTTGATGATGACGGTCGCGGACTCGCCATCCTTGCCCGTGCGGTTGTAGGCCAGCACCTCGTCATTGAGCGCGAAGGCCTTGATCTCGCCGTCAACCATAAACGGCAGCGCGCGGCGCACAGCAGATGCGTTCTTGACGATTGCAAACGTATCGAAGTCGTGCAGGTCTTCCTTGGTCGGCATGGTGCGGCGATTACCCGGATCGGTGAGGCCCTCCAAGCCGTACTCGTCGCCATAGTAAATCGAAGGCACACCCGGGAACGTCATCTGCATGAGCGTCGCGAGCCAAAATCGGCTCTTGGCCAGGCCCATCGAGTTCTCGTCCAGGCGCCACTTGCTGCGTTCGCTCTCGGGCAGCTGCGACTCGTCAGGGCCGCCGCCGAGCACCGAGATAATGCGCGGACGATCGTGGCTCGAAAGCAGATTTAGTGCGCAAGACAGTGCCTCACGCGGATAGTTCTCGCGTAGGGTCTCGATATCCTCAGCTGCTTGGTAGGCGTTTTTGTAGCCCATCAAAAAGCCGATGACCATGTCGCGGAAGGGGTAATCCATTGCCGAGTCGAGCTCGGAGCCCTGCAGGTAACGACGCAGGTGGCCATAGCTGATCTTGTTGGAGGCGTCTTCCCAGACTTCGCCGAGCAACAGAGCATCGGGCTTTTCGGCAAGTACTGCCTTCTTGATTTCGGCCAGGAAATCGTCGGAAAGTTCATCTGCCACATCGAGTCGCCAGCCATGAGCGCCGGCACGTAGCCATTTACGGATCACGCCGTCCTTGCCCAGGAGCCGCTCGCGTACCAGTTCGGAGCTCTCATTGATGGCGGGCATATTGCCCACGCCCCACCAACAGTCGTATGAGCCGTCCTCGTGGAAATAGAATGCATCGCGCCACGGCGAATCCTCGCTCTGCCACGCGCCCACGCCGGGGTAGTTGCCGTAGCGGTTGAAGTAGATCGAATCGTCGCCCGTGTGGTTGAACACACCGTCCAGAATGATGGAAATGCCCAGCTTCTCGGCCGCCTCGCACAGCTCAGTAAAGTCCTGCTCGGTGCCCAGAATCGGATCGATCTTGGTGTAATCTGCGGTGTCGTAGCGGTGGTTGCTCGCGGCTTCAAAAATGGGGTTGAGGTAGATGGCTGTAAAGCCAAGCTCGGCGATGCGAGGCAGGTCTTCCTGGATACCCTTGAGCGATCCGCCGTAGAAGTCCCAGGTCTTGATGGAGCCGTCCTCGGCACGCTCGTAAACGGGCGGCTCGTTCCAGTCCTCGACCATCAGGCGCTGGATTCCGTTGCGCGGTTTTTCGACCTCGGCCAGCGTGCGCTCGCGCCAGTGCTCGTCGCGGGCATAGCGATCGGGGAAGATCTGGTAGACCATTCCGCGCTCGTACCACTCGGGACGAACTTCGCGGTGCTTGTAGACGGTGACCTGGAATGACGGCACCTCGGCGTAGTCGTAGGTTACGCCTTCGCCGCCGGTGCGTCCCTGCGGTGCGCCCAAGCGAACCTCGGGCTGGCCCTCGATATTGCAGATAAAGCTGTACCAGATGAGACAGGGCTCGGTGCACTCAAGCTCTACGGTAAATATGCCGTCGCCCTCGTGCGTCATGGGATACCGAGACTCACCGATCTCATCGACCCAGGTGCGCAGCGTAAGCGTTGCCTGCGCGGGATCGGCATCCTCCAGAATCACGGAGAGCGAAAGGGTAGTTCCTGTGGTCACAGCGCCAAACGGAGTGCGAAACTGCGGCAGACGGCTGTTGTGTATCAATCTCATAGTACGGTCCAGTTCAATAGAATCATGGCTGCTGGCCATGGGCTTTACGCACAGGATGTAAGTATATCTGTTGTACACAGGCTGTATAAACAACATCCGTTTACCATCGGCGAACGGTTGTCCTAGAAAATCGTTTTACCACCCAAATTATCGCGATATTTAAAAACGTCTATACCGATACTATTTGTAGCCAACCAAAAGTACTTCGGTTTACTACGATGAATTGGATGATCTCAACCACGGTCATTTTGATGATATTAAAACCGCAGGTAGAGGCGTTGCCAATTTCGTAGATTACTCGGCGTGGTCAGCCGGAGCCATTTTGTCGTAGTAAACCGGGCTTCTTTTTACTAGAGAAGTTCAACCAAGAAGAGGGCGCCTGGTTGGGGCGCCCTCTTTTGCGTTGAGGATTAAGTTTGAATCGTCCGGATTAGTGGCGCTTGCGGGTGGCCGTTGCCTTACGGACGGAGGTCTTCTTGGTCGGAGCCTTTTCCTCAGTCTTAGCGGCGGGGGAGACCGGGGCCTCCTTGGCGGGCTCGGTCTTTGCCTTAGCCTTGGGAGCGGTCTTAACCTCGGCGGCCTTCGTTGCCGGCTCGGCTTTTACTGCGGGCTTGTCCTCGACCTTAGCCTCTGCCTTGGTCGTGGTTCTCTTGGTCGTCGTAGTGCGCTTGCGCGTGGTGGTCTTGGCGGCCGGCTTTGCCTCGGCCTTGGGCTCGGCACCCGCCTCCTCGACCTTGACGGTGGGCTTTGCAACAGCCTTCGTGGTGGTCTTCGTAGCAGCCTTGGTCGTCGTCGACTTCGTAGCCGTTGCCTTCTTGGCGGTCGTGGTCTTGGTCGTGGTCGTCTTCTTGGCAGCGGTCTTTGCCGGAGCCTTAGCGGCCGGCTTGGCCTCGACGGCGGCCTCTGCCTTTACCTCGGGAGCAGCCTCGGCTTCTGCGGCCTTTTTGGCAGCGGCGGTCGTGCGCTTGCGCGTGGTCGTTGCCTTGGCAGCAGTCGTCTTTGCTGCGGCGGTCTTGGTGGCAGCAGCTTTGGTCGTCGTAGCCTTCTTGGCCGTCGTCTTGCGAGTCGTGGTCTTCTTTGCCGCAGGCTTCATCTCGGGCTCGGGAGTAGTCTCAGCCTTCACCTCAGGCTCGGCCTTTGCGGGCTCAGCCTCAATCGGCTTCTCCTCGTTTTTTGGCTTATCTGCTGCCACGTGATCTTCAACAGCCTCAGGCTCGTCGACAACAGCT
>CABUQV010000037.1 GCA_902493855.1 uncultured Collinsella sp. | reverse complement strand
GCCGGCGTAGGTCAGCTTGTCCAGGACGGTGACGTGCACCCCGGGGTGGTTGTTGACCACGTAGTGCACGAAGTTGCTGCCGATGAAGCCGCAGCCGCCCGTGACGATGATGTTCCTGGGGGAGAAGGTCTCCTCTGCCATGTTCTTATCTCCTCGGTTCCTAGTACTCGCGCGGGCTGTTGACGATCTCGCCGGCGGCGACCTTCTTGAGGTGCTGCCCGTAGACCGACTTGCCGTAGGCCTTCGCGGCTTCCTCCAGCCCGGCGGTCGTGATCCAGCCGTTCTCCCAGGCGATCTCCTCGGGGACGGACACGGGCAGGTCCTGGGAGTGCTCCACGGCGCGGACGAACTCGGCGGCCTCGTGCAGGCTCTCCATGGTGCCGGTGTCCAGCCACGCGTAGCCGCGGCCCAGGGTGACGACGGAGAGCGTCCCCTCCTCCAGGTACATCTGGTTGAGCGTGGTGATCTCCAGCTCGCCGCGCGCGGACGGCTTGACCTCGTGGGCCTTGGCGGCCACGTCGCCCGGGTAGAAGTACAGTCCGGTGACGGCGTAGGAGCTCTTGGGGTCCGCGGGCTTCTCCTCGATGGAGACGGCCCTGCCCTGCGCATCGAACTCCACCACGCCGAAGCGCTCGGGGTCGTCGACGTGGTAGCCGAAGACTGTGGCGCGGCCCGACTCGGCATTCTGGACGGCGCGCGGCAGGTGGCGCGACAGGCCGTTGCCGTAGAAGATGTTGTCGCCGAGCACCAGGGCGCACGGCTCGCCGGCGATGAAGTCCTCGCCGATGGTGAATGCCTGCGCCAGGCCGTCGGGGCTGGGCTGCTCGGCGTAGGACAGGTTCACGCCGTAGCGCGAGCCGTCCCCGAGCAGGCGCTCGAAGTTGGGGAGGTCGGTCGGCGTGGAGATGACCAGGATGTCCCGGACGCCCGCCAGCATGAGGGTGCTAAGCGGGTAGTAGATCATGGGCTTGTCGTAGACCGGCAGCAGCTGCTTGGAGGTCACGAGTGTGAGCGGGTACAAGCGCGTGCCGGACCCGCCGGCGAGAATGATGCCTTTCATTGGCTATAACCTTTCTTTTCTTGCGGCCCTACGGCCAGAGCGATTTCCAATAAATCGAGCAAAGCAATCAAGGCCAAATGCCCCGAGCTCAACAAACGAACGATCCTCAATCAGTTGTTTAGCGACCCGTTTTACCAGACGCCCTCCCTCGCCAATCTCAGATGGACAAGCTATGAGCTCACGATTGATTTCAAGAAAATGACCAATGGCAAAATTGCGGCGGAATTGTTCAACCGGAGTGAGGTTATGCGAGTGGTACACACACGCATCGGCAGCATACGCAACCAAATAACCCGCCCCTACAGCCTTTGCGGCCATAAGCATGTCCTCGCTCATATCGGTTCTACCGAAACCTCCAAGCTCGAAATAGGAGCTCCTTCGGTATGCAGAGCAGACATCCGTCGCAAAATAAGCCTTGATTCCCATTGCTGGAATGTCATCTTTAGACCGAATATTTGACGTGGGGCCGTAGTTAAATTCCCTAACCAATCGTTCAAATTCGCGAGCATCTTTTTTTGGGAGCTGGCGACCCGATGAAATGGCAACACGGCTATCAGCAAGAATTGGTTCGACAAGGTTCTCGATATATCGCTCGTCAGCCGGAACGGCATCCTGAGTCATAAAGCAAACAATGTCTCCAAAAGACTCTTTAAACGCCATGTCACGAGTAAGTCCGTGATTAAAATCGCAGCGTTCAATCTCGATAACCCGAACGCCATCGAAACCCGAAGCGATTTCCACGGTGGAATCAGATGACGCGGAATCAACGACAATAATCTCGTCAGGACACAAGGTCTGCGAAAGTAATATTTTCAGCAATTCGCCGATTTCAGCCTGAGCGTCAAGAGTTGGAATCACGAGAGAAATTGACATGTGCCTAACACCTTCCCATCAAATGGAAAGCAGCACGAATTTGTAAGTAATCAAAGTGCGGTTCGACAAAATCAATCATGAGGCACCCTCCCCCGAGAACACCTCAAAGACAGTCAGGACAACTATTTTCAAATCGAATAACAAGCCCCTTTTGGCGATATATTCAAGATCGCGACGAACCATGCCATCGAAATCCGTGTCGTTACGGTCGGTCACCTGCCACCATCCGGTAATGCCTGGTTTAACGGCCAAACGCTGCAGGTCGTACTCGGTGTACAGAGCCACCTCGTTCGGCAGCGGCGGGCGCGGGCCGACGACGGACATCTGGCCCAGGAACACGTTCAAGAACTGCGGGAACTCGTCGATGGAGTGCTTGCGGATGAACCTGCCGATCTTGGTGACGCGCGGGTCCTCCTTCATCTTGAACATGGCACCGGCGATCTCGTTTTGCTCCTTGAGCTCGGCGAGTCGCTCGTCGGCGTCCTTGTACATGGAGCGGAACTTCCACATGCGGAAGGTGGACAGGCTGCCGTCGGGGCGGGTCTGGCCCACGCGGATCTGGCTGTAGAACGGGTTGCCCTCGCTCTCCAGGCGGATGGCCGCGGCGAGCACAAGGCTGGGTACGGCGATGACGGCCAGAACGCAGCCGCTGAACGCGATGTCGAACGTGCGCTTGACGGCCCGGTAGGCCAGGCGCGAGCGGTCCCAGTCCATGATGGATTGCATGGCCTTGTAGCGGCAGGCGCTCTCGCGCCGGTCCATGGCCTGAGCAATCAGCACCGCCCCCGCGGGCGCATCCGTTGCATACTTTGTTTTATCCGACACGTTCTCTTCCAAGACTTCGTCCCCAGATTGGGGATCCTCCCTGTTCTGTGTAGCGACCGCCCGCACTTAGGCGATCGCCTTTTTAAGGTTGCGCATGACGCGCTGCTCGGCCGAAAGCACGGCAAGGCCAACGCGCGTAGTTACGCGTCGACCGCACAGGTCGAGCTCCAAATAAGCAGTGCTCTTGCGTCTGTTAATGGTTTTGATAAGGCCTTCGTGGCCCAACAGTGGACCTGCCGTCACTATGACCTGGTCACCGTCTTTTAGGGCCTCGCTCATGGGCACTACGCGGTCTCCCCTGTGCGTAAAGCCGCCAATAAGCTGGACCTCTTCTTTTGCCAGCGGCACAAACTGACCATCCTGGGATAGCACCCGACCAAAGTCGTCCATGCGTAGCAGATACTGTTGCACGGTTCGGGGATCTGCCGTGTCGCAGATAAGATAACCGGGGAACAATGGCTTGGTCGTATTGACCCATTCGCCGTGTACCTTAATCTCAGTTTGAAATTGGGGATAAAAGAGCTCCTGCATGGCACCAGACGGCACCATGCGCTCGATGCGCTCGCGCATTACGTCTTCGCGACCGTTAATGACCTGAATCACATACCACATGAGCAACACCCCCCTTGCTGTCTTACGTATGGCTCACGGGGTTTGGGTATGGCTTCGCCAGGGCGCTTGTGCGCGAAGGCGCTCCATATTCAAACCCTGAGCCCAGTCAGACAAGCACGTGGCTCTGCCCCACCGTGAACGGTATGTACAGAAGCAGCGCTGAGGTCACAGACACGTATCGCAAGAATGCCTTCAACCTCAGCTTGCTGCGTGCGAGCCGGTCAAGTGATTTCAAAACTGGACCGCACGCAGCCAGCTGAAGAACTGCTACGTTTAGGCATGCAATCTAAAATTATTTGCACCTGTTAAATAACTCAATACAAATAACAACGTCGCATGACTTCTTTATTGGAGCTCGTGGTGTTTCTGGTACCGCCGTTACGGCCGGATGCTGATCGACCCTGCGCTTTGCAACTTGCTGGAGCCGCGAGCACAGTTGAACTCATGTAACGTTAGGTATCCTAGCACAAGCTGATAGCGAAACTGATTTGGGTTGCGTAGGACAACATATCGTTCATTTGACGTGCTTAAGGGGGTTGTTTGCATAAGTTGTTCACGTTGACGCAGGTTAATGGGGTGCCGCAACGGGCGCCCGAGTAAATACAGGCAAACCTAGGCTTTAATACGCCAAAGAAATTACGTGGTGCATACGAATAATGTACGGAACTGGGAAATTAATTGCACAACATTTTGCGGGCGTGTGGGTATGGCGTTGCATTGCGAAGATACTCATCACTCACTAGGCACGCCTGGCTACAGAGCCAACGCATTTTGAGGCGATTTGTTGGATAACTTTTGGGGTGTAGTTGTCGCAAATTTTGCGACAACTACTGCAGACGGCAAACTTGAATAGGAAAGCAATTTGCAAATTTTGCAAAAATGCAGCTGACGGCAAAATTTTGCAAAATAAAAAAGCCACTCGGTTGAGTGGCCTTACATTCACGATGGTGGAGACGAGGGGGATCGAACCCCTGACCTCTTGACTGCCAGTCAAGCGCTCTCCCAGCTGAGCTACGCCCCCGTGTCGAGGAGATACTATAGGGGAAGTTGGCGCGGCGTGCAAGGACTTTTTTGGGTCAGATTCTAAATACCTATTGATATAAATAAGCGATGGCGGTGCCGGTGTGGACTTGGATCGTGGATGTTGACCTGACGACGTTGCTGATGCCCGTGTCGGTCAACAGGCCCAGGGGGCTGTGGTCTAGCTCCCACTCTAGGCCGTGTTCGCTTACTACCGTCCCAGGCGCTATGGCAATGATGGAGAACGTCTTGCCTTCGGCGGCCTCAATAGTCCACGATTCGCCTGCGCGAAGAATACGGGCGACCACCTTGTCCTCGGCAATCCAGACAGGGGCATCCTCGTAGCCCGCGAGCAGGCCCAGTACGGAAAGCGCCATATCCGGACGACCGCCGGTAGCGCAGGTCGCAACCACTTCGGCAACCGGCCAACGACGGCGGACGGAATCGAGCGCCAGAGCCAGATCTGTATAGTCCTTGTAAGGGTCGTGGCGTTCTACCTCAAAGGCTTCGGCAGCATCAACCAACGTGCGACCGGCATCGCTCACCGTGTCGGCATCCCCCACATAAACGTCGCAGCCGAGGCCGGCACTCAGCAGCGCGTCGAGTCCGCGGTCCACGGCGACAACGTGGTCGCACTCCCCCGCCAGTTGACGTAGCAGATCCGCGCTCGCCACCACGGGCGAGCCGCAGACCACTAATACCTTGCAAGCCACAGCCCTCGCCTAACCTTCATACGCAAGAACGCGATCAAGATCCAGCTCCTCATAGCTGTCGATAAAGATATCGCAGTTGGCACGCACTTCGTCGCGCTTCATGCGGCCGTGCGGGTCATAGATACCCACGCGCTTAAAGCCGGCGACCCCGGAGCTCTTAAGGCCAAAGACCGCGTCCTCAAACACCCAAGCGCACTCAAACTTGTGCCCATGGCGCTCCTCCAGGCGGCGCAGCGCCAGCTCGTATACGTCGGGGAACTGTTTGGAGCGACCTGCCTCGCCCGTCGTGGTAACAAACTCCATGTAAGCGTCGAGCCCGGCACCAGCGAGCGCAGACTGCACCAGCTCGGCCGGCGTGGACGTAGCCACGCACATGGAAATGCCTGCCGCCTTCGCCTGCTCCAAAAATGCCAGGAGCCCCTCGCGCGGCGGCACCTTGGAGTAGCCATCGATCAGGATGTCACTCAGCTCACGATACAGCTCCTCGCCATTCGCGCCAATGTCCCACGTGTCGTGGTAGGCCTGGCACTCATCCTCCAGCGACAGGTGCTCAAATTGGGCAAAGTCATCCACGGTCACGTCTACACCGTGGCGGTGCAATAACTCGGGCTGGGCATAGGCCCAAACGGGTGTGCTGTTAACTAACGTGCCGTCGCAATCGAAAATAAAAGCAACCTTGGGAGCGGCAGTATGGGACATAAACGAACCTTTCGATATCAAATGGTAAACATCCTGCTAAAAACGTTTTACCAAACGTCAGCCAAACAATTTTGAAACCCAAATTGGTAAAACTGTCAAGAGTTTTACCACGGCAATTCTGCCAGTGGTATAAACATGTCGCTTACCGATTAAACGCCCCCGCAAATCCGCTTTCGTCCATAAAACTAACGCACAGGTGTTATCGTAGTTTCTGCCGAAAGTTCCACCGAGCACGCGAGGTGGAACGAATCACAGAAACTTCGCCGTCCCTTCGATTCGTGCAGCCTTGGACCTTTCGCATCTAGTCACCAAGGCAACACGCTGCCGCGTCATGATGGGATCAAACGTGAGCGATACAAAGCTAAAGCCAACGGCTAAAAAGCCCGCAACCCGCAAACCGGCTCCGCACGCACCGGAGCTCTCCAAGGACGATGTATATCTGTTTGGCATTGGAATGTGGGAGCGCAGCTGGGAAAAGATGGGCGCGCATCCCGACACGCAGCAGCGCACGCGCGGCTGGCGCTTTTGCGTTTGGGCGCCTGACGTAAAGAGTGTCCATGTCATTGGCGAATTTAACGACTGGGATGAGGAAGCCAACCCGCTGGTGCCCGTGCATACGAGCGCTATTTGGGAAGGCTTTATTCCTGGCGCCGAGCAGGGCCAGCTCTATAAGTATCTCATCGAGACCAACGAGGGCGAAAAGCTCTACAAGGCCGATCCGTATGCCTTTAAGGCCGAGTGCCCTCCGGGAACGGCGAGCGTGCTGTGGACCCTCGACGGCTACCAGTGGAACGACGCCGCATGGCTCAAGCGCCGCGCCGCCCACAACCACATGTCGCAGCCGCTCAACATCTACGAGGTGCATATTGGCTCGTGGAAGCGCCACGGTGACGCGCCGCAGGGCGAGCCCGACGAGTACGGCAACTACCCCGGTCCCATGGATCCCTTCCCCGCGCAGCGCGGCGAGTTCTACACCTACGACGACCTGTCGGTGGAACTCGTGGACTACGTGCGCGACATGGGCTATACGCATATCGAGGTCATGCCGCTCATGGAGCATCCCTTCGATGGCTCCTGGGGCTACCAGACGACCGGCTACTATGCCGCCACGTCGCGCTACGGCAACCCGCAGCAGCTCATGCACTTTATCGATGCGTGCCACGAGGCGGGCATCGGCGTGATCATGGACTGGGTGCCCGGCGGTTTTTGCGCCGACTCCCACGGCCTTGCCACCTTTAACGGCCACATGCTGTTTGAGCACGAGATTCACCCCAACTGGGGCACACACAAGTTTGACTTCGCCCGCGGCGAAGTCCGCTCCTTCCTGGTCTCCAATGTGCTGTATTGGCTCGAGAACTTCCACGTTGACGGCATTCGCATGGACGGCGTGTCCAGCATGCTGTACCTCAACTTTGGCATTGACGATCCGGGCCAAAAGAAGTTCAACAAGTACGGAACCGAGGAGGACCTGGACGCCAGCGCGTTTATCCGCCAGGTTAACTGCGCTGTAGAGGCGCACTACCCCGACGTGATGATGATGGCCGAGGAGTCCACCGCGTGGCCGCTCGTGACCTATCCGCCGCAGGACGGCGGCCTGGGCTTCCACTACAAGTGGGACATGGGCTGGATGAACGACACCCTGCACTACATGCAGACCGATTTTCCGTGGCGCCCCGGCAACCACGGCCTGCTTACGTTCTCCATTATGTACGCCTTTACCGAGAACTTCATTTGCCCGCTCAGCCACGACGAGGTCGTGCACGGCAAGTGCTCGCTGATCGGCCGCATGCCTGGCGACTGGTGGCGCCAGTTTGCCGGCCTGCGCACGCTGGCCTTCTACCAGATGACGCACCCCGGTGCCAAGCTGAACTTTATGGGCAACGAGATCGGTCAGTTTATTGAGTGGCGCTACTACGAGTCCATTCAGTGGTTCCTGACCGAGGAGTACGAGACCCACCGTCATCATCAGGCGTTCATTAAGGCGCTCAACCACCTGTACACCGCCGAGCCCGCCCTATACGAGCGCGGCTACACCGACGACGGCTTCACCTGGATCGATGCGGACAACTCCAAGCAGTCCATCGTGAGCTTTGTGCGCCAGGGCGAGGACGTCGATGACGATCTGGTAATCCTGATTAACTTTGACCCGGCGAGCTACGAGAGCTTCCGCGTGGGCGTGCCGCGCGAGGGTGACTGGGAGGTCATCTTCGATTCCGACCGTCCCGAATTTGGCGGCAGCGGATACGCCGGCGAGGAGCCCTACACCTGCTCGAGCGAGCCCTATCCCTGGAACGGGCAGATGGACTCCATCGAAATTAAGGTGCCCGGCCTGGCAGGCGTGGTACTCAAGCGCCGCGGCCCCAGCAGCTATAAGCCGCCCGTGGTCGAGGAACCCAAGAAGGCGACGCGCAAGCGTGCGTCCTCGGTGAAGCCCAAGGCCGCGGCTGCTAAGAAGGCTCCGGCAAAGGCGAAGGCTGCCAAGACCGCGGCCAAGGCTTCGGCCAAGTCCACCACGGCCAAGAAGGCAGCAGCCAAAAAGGCTGCTCCCAAGGCCAAGGCAGCTGCTGTTAAGGCTCCTGCCAAGAAAGCGTAACAAAGGCGTTACCACTGTAATTACCCGCCCCGCAGGGGCGTAGGATACAAGTCATAACCGTTCCGGGAGAAACATCCCCGGGGGAAAGGAACGTATGAATAAGATCTTCGACAACAAGCAGGAGTTTACCGAGCTCTATCGCGATGCCGTCATGAGCATTAGCGGCAAGAGCATCGAGGCCGCCAGCGACCTCGACCGCTTTAACGCCCTGGCCATGCTCGTGGCCGAGAAGGCCCGCACCGTTGCCACCAAGAGTGACGCCCGTGCGGCCTCCGAGGGCAAAAAGCGCGTGTACTACTTCTCGATCGAGTTTTTGATCGGCCGCCTGCTCGACAACTATCTGCTTAACTTTGGCGTGCGCGACATGGTCGCCGAGGCGCTCAACGACATGGGCTTTGACCTGTCCGTCATCGAGAACCAGGAGCCCGATCCGGCACTGGGCAACGGTGGCCTGGGCCGTCTTGCCGCATGCTTCCTGGATTCCATGGCAGCCGAGGGCATTGCCGGCTACGGCAACGGCATGCGCTACCGTTACGGCCTGTTTAAGCAGGAGATTGTCAACGGCAGTCAGGTCGAGGCCACCGACGAGTGGCTCACCCACGGCTATCCCTGGGAGGTCCGTCGTCAGGACAAGGCCGTGACCATCAAGTTTGGTGGCCGCGTCGAGGGCTTTGAGGAGAACGGCCGCACGTTCTACCGCACGGTGGACACGCAGGACATCCTGGCCGTCCCTTATGACATCCCCGTCGTGGGCTATGCCGGCGAGACCGTCAACAAACTGCGCGTCTGGGCCGCTGAGCCGGTCGAGGAGCACTTTGACCTTGAGGCCTTCAACCGCGGCGACTACGCCCTGGCCGATGCCGAGCGTGCCGAGGCCGAGGCCATTAGCGCCATCCTCTACCCCAACGACGCCGGCGAGCACGGTCGTCTGCTGCGCCTGAAGCAGGAGTACCTGTTTGTCTCGGCCGGCATCTACAGCCTGCTCGACACCTTTGAGAAGGAGCACGGCGCGAACTGGGAGCTGCTGCCGCAGTTTGTGGCCATCCATACCAACGACACGCACCCCGCCATGTGCGGCCCCGAGCTCATGCGCATCCTCATCGACGAGAAGAAGCTCGAGTGGGACGACGCCTGGAACATCGTGACGCAGGTCGTAAGCTACACCAACCACACCATCCTGCCCGAGGCTCTGGAGAAGTGGCCCATCGGCACGTTCTCCAAGCTCCTCCCCCGCGTGTACCAGATCATCGACGAGATCAGCCGTCGTTGGCACGAGTCGTTCGACACCACGCAGGAGGGCTGGCAGGAGCGTCTGCGCCGGACCGCCATCCTGTGGGACGGCGAGATTCGCATGGCCAACCTGTCTGTGATTTGCAGCCATAGCGTCAACGGCGTAGCCAAGATCCACTCCGACATCATCAAGAACATCGTGCTCAAGGACTTCTATGCCCTGACGCCCGAGAAGTTCAACAACAAGACCAACGGCATCTCGCACCGTCGCTTCTTTGCCGAGGCCAACCCCACCTACGCCAAGCTCGTGACCGAGGCCATTGGCGATGGCTGGCTCAAGGACGCCTTTGAGCTGGAGAAGCTCAAGGAGTTCCAGAACGATACCGAGTTCCTGAAGGCCGTGGGTGCCTCCAAGCGCGCCAACAAGGAGCGTCTGGCCGCCTACGTTAAGGCCGAGACTGGTCTGGTCATCGACCCCAACACCGTCTTCGATGTTCAGGTGAAGCGCTTCCACGCCTACAAGCGCCAGCTCATGAACATCATGAAGGTGATGGACATCTACAACCGTCGCATCGCCGATCCCAACTTCCACGTGACGCCGACGACCTTCATCTTTAGCGGCAAGGCTGCCTCGAGCTACACCTTTGCCAAGGAGACTATCCGCCTCATTAACTCCGTGGCCGACGTCATCAACAACGACCCCCGCGTGAACGAGGTCATGAAAGTCTGCTTTATCCCCAACTTCCGCGTGAGCAACGCCCAGCTCATCTACCCCGCCGCCGAGATCTCGGAGCAGATCTCCACGGCCGGCAAGGAGGCCTCGGGCACGTCCAACATGAAGCTCATGATGAACGGCGCCATTACGCTGGGCACCCTCGACGGCGCCAACATCGAGATCGCCGACCTGGCCGGCCGCGAGAACGAGGCCATCTTTGGCCTGACCGCCCCCGAGGTCGAGCAGCTCTGGGCATCCAACAGCTATTTTGCGTGGGATACCCTCAACGGCGACCGCGAGCGTCTGGGCCGCGTGATGGACGAGCTCAAGGACAACACCTTTGCGGGTCTTTCGGGCAACTTCGAGAGCATCTACAACGAGCTCATGAACAACAACGACCCCGACCTGGTCATGGCCGATTTCCGCAGCTACGTTGACGCCTGGGAGAAGCTCACGAACAGCTACGGCGACCAGGAGACCTGGAACCGCAAGGCGCTGCTCAACACCGCATCCTCGGGCTGGTTCTCGAGCGACCGCACCATTCGCGAGTACCGCGACGAGATCTGGCACGCGTAAAGGCCGCGAGCTCCCTTTGCCAGCACGGCATTACTCGACGGGCGTGACATTGCGCCGCGCCCGTCGCTAATGGGTTTAGGAACATCGATGACAGAAGGAGAAATCGATGAGTAAGAAAGAATGCATCGCGATGCTCCTCGCAGGAGGACAGGGCAGCCGATTGGGGGCACTCACCCAAAAGATCGCTAAGCCGGCGGTTAGCTTTGGTGGCAAGTTCCGCATTATCGACTTTTCGCTCTCCAACTGCTCCAACTCGGGCATCGACACGGTGGGCGTTCTGACGCAGTATCGCCCCTACCTGCTGCATGCCTATGTGGGCTCCGGCGAGGCGTGGGATCTTGACAGCCGCGACGGCGGCGTGTCGATCCTGCCGCCGTACGAGACGCAGACCGGCGGCGCCTGGTATGCGGGCACGGCCGACGCCATTACGCAGAACCTCGACTACATCAAGGCCAACGACCCCAAGTACGTCCTGATTCTTTCGGGCGATCACCTGTATCGCATGGACTACCGCAAGATGCTCAAGACGCACATTGAGAACAACGCCGACCTCACGGTAAGCGTTATGCCCGTGCCGTGGGAGGAGGCCAGCCGCTTTGGCATCCTGACCACCGACCCCGAGGACGGCCGCATCACCAAGTTCACCGAGAAGCCCGATAAGCCCGATTCGAACCTCGCATCCATGGGCATCTACATCTTCTCGGCCGACGTGCTGATCGAGGCACTCGAGGAGGACGCTCTGGACCAGCGCTCGAGCCACGACTTTGGCAAGGACATCATCCCCAAGCTGCTCGGCGAGAACAAGCGCCTGTACAGCTACGAGTTCCACGGCTTTTGGAAGGACGTCGGCACCATAGCCAGCTTCCACGAGACCTCGATGGACCTGCTGGGCAACAACCCCGAGTTCGATCTGTTCGACAAGCACTTCCCCATCATGTCCAACATCACCACGCGTCCGCCGCACTACATTGGTCCGGACGGCCGCCTGGACGACTGCCTGGTCTCCAACGGCTGCAAGATCTACGGTACCGCTCGCCACTCGATCCTTTCGACCGATGTCATCATCGAGGAGCGCGCCGTTGTCGAGGACTCCGTGCTGCTGCCGGGTGCGCACGTTAAGAGCGGCGCGCACATCTGCCGCGCTATTTTGGGCGAGAACTCCACGGTCGAAGAGGGCGTGAAGCTCGGCTCTGTCGATACCACCAAGGATACGGCCGTCGTTGGAAATGACGTCGTTATCGGGAAGGGGGAATGATCCGATGATCAATCGCAAGGCCATCGGTTATATCACCGCTAACTACTCTTCGACCTACGGCAGCGTGCTGCTCAAGGACCGCCCCATCGCGTCCGTTCCGTTTTTGGGCCGCTACCGCCTGATCGACTTCCCGCTGTCCAACATGATGAATGCCGGCATTAAGACCGTCGGTGTCGTCATGCCGGGCAACTACCGCTCGCTGATCGACCACGTGGGCTCGGGCAAGGATTGGGGCCTGGACCGCAAGAAGGGCGGCCTGTTCATGGTGCCCGGCAACGCGTATGGCACCACCAAGGGCGGCATGCGCTTCCTGCTGCGCGACATCATTTCCAACAAGACGCTGTTCCAGCGCTCGGACAAGCCCTATGTTGTGATGATGGGCACCAACATCATCTTTAACATGGACCTCAACACCATCATCGACGCGCACGAGAACTCCGGTGCCCAGATGACCGTGGTGTACTGCAAGGCTACGCGCAACGTCGATGACGAGACCAAACTCGAAATTAACGAGAACGGTCGTCTGACGGGCGTGAGCGCCGGCGTCGTGTACGGCGACAACGCCTCTATGGACTGCTGCATCGTCAACCGCGAGACGCTGCTCGAGATCATCGACCACTACCAGGCCGCCGACTATCTGGACCTGCTTGAGGCACTCCAGGGCGACTTTGGCAACATCGACGTGTGCAGCTACGAGTACAAGGGCGAGGTCGTGGGCGTGTTTAGCGAGAAGTCGCTGTACCGCCGCAGCATGGACCTGCTCGACCAGACCGTGGCCGACCATCTCTTTGACCCCGAGCGCCCGATTCTGACCAAGGCTCACGACGTGCCGCCTTCGCGCTACGCGACCGGCAGCCACGCATGCAACTCGATCATCTCGGCCGGTTGCATCATCAAGGGTACCGTGCGCAACTCGATCCTGTCGCGCGGCGTCGTGGTCGAGGAAGGCGCCTCGGTGACGAACTCGATCATCAACCAAAGCTGCGTCATCAAAAGCGGCGCCCGCGTTGAGAACGCCATCCTGGACAAGAACAACGTGGTTCCCACCAACACCGAGCTTCGCGGCACGCCCGAGAACATCCTGGTGCTGGGAAAGGCCCCGTTAACTTCTGATATCACCAACGCGAGCTAGCTTTGGCACCGCAACATCGCTCGTAACACGTAGAATAGCCGCCCGGTTTGCGCCAGGCGGCTATTCTCGAATTGCAACAGGGAGACAATATGGCTGATTCCAGCAAAAAGATGCAGATCGTGTTTGCCTCGGCCGAGTGCGCACCGTTTGTGAAGACCGGTGGCCTGGGCGACGTGGCAGGCTCGCTGCCTGCGGCGCTTGTGCGCGCCGGTGCCGAAGTAATCGTAATGGTGCCCAAGTACGCCACCATCAAGGACGAGTACAAGGCACAGATGGAACACTTCTCCGACTTTTACGTGAGCCTGGGCTGGCGCAATGAGTACTGCGGACTCGAGAAGCTCGAGCACGACGGCGTCACCTATATGTTCATCGACAACGAGCGCTACTTTGCTCGCGACTATCCGTACGGCTTCTTTGACGACGGCGAGCGCTTTGCGTTCTTCTCCAAGGCCATCACCGAGAGCCTGCAGCACCTGCCGGCCGGCTTTGAGTGCGACATCCTGCACTGCAACGACTGGCAGACGGCGCTGGCTCCCGTGTTTTTGCGAGAGTTCTACCAGGGCCTGCCGCTGTACGACCGAGTCAAGACCGTGTTCTCGATCCACAACGTGGCGTTCCAGGGTCAGTTTAGCGACACCGTGATGGAGGATATCCTGGGTGTGGCGCATATTCCGGCGGCCGCCTCGCAGCTGCGTTGCGACGCCTGCAGCATCAACTACATGCTGGGCGCCCTGCGCTATGCCGACGCCATCACTACGGTGAGCCCCACCTATGCCAACGAGATCCAGACGCCCGAATTTGGCGAGGGCCTGGACGGCGTTCTGCGCGAGCGTTCGTACGCGCTGCAGGGCATTTTGAATGGCATCGACGTCGCGGGCTTTGACCCGGCGACCGACAAGCGCATCGCCGCCAACTACACCGTCGAGGACCGCTCTGGCAAGGCCGTGTGCAAGGCCAAACTGCAGGAAGAGCTGGGGCTCGAGGTTCGCGACGATCGTCCGCTTATGGTCATGGTCACGCGCTTGACGCGCCAGAAAGGCATGGACCTGGTCATGTACGCGCTCGACCGCATCTTGGCCGGCGGCGTTCAGGTAGCCGTGCTGGGCACCGGCGACCGCGACTACGAGGACGGACTGCGCTACTTCCAGGACAAGTACCCCGGCACCATGGCCGCACGCATCGAGTTTGACCCGGCGCTGTCACAGCGCATGTATGCTGCCGCCGACATGTTCCTGATGCCGTCGAAGTTTGAGCCCTGCGGCCTTTCGCAGATCATCGCCATGCGCTACGGCACCCTGCCGATTGTTCGCGAGACCGGTGGTCTGAAGGACACCGTGATCCCGTATAACGAGTTTACCGGCGAGGGCACCGGATTCTCGTTTAGTAACTTTAACGGCGACGAGATGGGCGATGCGGTGTTCCGCGCGGCGCGTCTGTTCTGGGATAACCGTGACGCCTGGAACCAGCTGGTCACGCAGGCCATGAGCCAGGACTTTAGCTGGACGCGCTCGGCCGACAAGTATCTGGACCTGTACTTCTTTATGCATCCGGAGATTGAGAGGCCGGCAGCTGTTGTCGACGAGCCTGAGGCTGTTGCAGAGCCGGTGGCCGCAGAGGAGCCCAAGGCCG
>CABUQV010000036.1 GCA_902493855.1 uncultured Collinsella sp. | reverse complement strand
TGGGGTCACCGCGCGGTCCGCATCTGATGGTGTCGACGTCAATGGTATACGGGTGCATCATCGACGTCTTCAATACAGAAGATATCAGTGCGGAATGTTTTCAAAACCAAGCCCGGCCCCGGCCTGCGGTAACGTTGCTGGCGGTTCTTGGGCATCGCTTGCTGGTGGGGTTCCTTGTCTGAGTTGGACTTAGTTGGTGGGACCACTCATCTCGGTCGCTGTCCCGCGCCGTTCCGGCGCGGGAGGCGCGCCGCTGCGGGAGTGCTAGTCGGTCATTATTGGCGCCGAAGCACCGTCCCGTCCCAGCATCGCCCTCAGCTTCTCGAAGCTTTCCTCGCTTAGGCAGTGCTCCATGTGGCAGCCCTCTTGCGACGCGACCTCAGCCGAAACACCCGCATCCTCCAGCAGCCCCACGAAAAAGCAGTGACGCTCCCACATTTGACGAGCGACCTCCAGACCACGCTCCGTCAGATGAACATCTCGCTTGCCCATTTCGACGTAGCCGTTGTTCTCCAACGTCGCCATAGCTTTTGAAACGCTTGCCTTAGTTACGCCAAGGTACTCTGCAACATCAATCGAGCGCACGATGCCCTGACGTTGCGACAGAACGTAGATCGATTCGAGATAGTCTTCTCCGGATTCACGTAGGGCCATGGGCCGCCTTTCGCAATGATTGCTAGTTAGCCTTTGGATACTTTCCACGGCTAACTTTACCGCAAAAGTTGCCCATGTCTTACTACTTTGCCTAAAAGTTAGCCGCATTTCACAAAACGTGCGGGACGAAAACAAAATGGGGACGCCCCGCAAGGAATGTCCCCAGGTGCCAGGTGCCGGCCCGCAGCTACACGAGTCCAAAGTGCTTCGCAGCGTTGTAGATGCCGTCGTCGTCCACGGCAGTCGTCACATAGGTCGCTGCAGCTTTCACCGTGTCCTGCGCGTTGCCCATGGCCACACTTGTGCCCACGGCCGAGAACATCGACAGGTCGTTCTCGCCGTCGCCAAAGGCAATCGCCTCGCTCGCGTCGATACCAAGCCGCTCGAGCGTCGCCGCCACGCCCAGGTCCTTGCCGCCGTTAGCGGGAATAATGTCGCAGAACAGGTCGCACCAGCGCGTGGTGAGCGAATGCGACACGGCGTCGGTCACGATATGTTCGTCGGCCGGGTCCACAAAGGCGCAGAACTGGTAGACCGGTGCGTCAAAGGCGTGCTCAAACGGCTCCTCGTGGTAGACGATTCCCGCGTTGCTGCCAGCCGTCACCACGCGCTCGGACAGGCGGTTCACAAACGAGTTCTCGCCCTGCATGCACAGCGAGTCGTAGCGCCCCTGCGCCACCTGGTCCACAATCACCGCGACGTCGTCCGGATCGATCGGACAGCTGCGGTAAACCCCCTCGGCATCAAAGCAGTGCTGACCCGAGAGCGTAATGTACGCATCCCAACCCAGGTCGAACAGCCAGTCCGGTATCTGGTAGGTCGGGCGACCCGTGGCGATCACGCACGCAATCCCCTGCTCGTGAAAGCTATCGAGCACCTGCTGCGCCGACGCCGGAATCCGGTGCGTCTTAAAGCTCAGCAGCGTGCCGTCGATATCGAAAAATGCGGCCTTGATCATCCTCGTCTACTCCTCGCCCTCGAGCTTTTCGCTCGCCTCGAGCCACGCCATCTCCAGCTCGTCCATGGCGGCGTGAGCCTCGTCGATCTTTGCCTGCTGCTCGCCGAGCGCCGTGTAGTTGGTGGGATCGACTTGGGCCATTGCTGCCTCGGCCTCCTCAACGCGGGTGCGCTGCGTCTCCATCTTGCGCTCGAGCGAACTCACCTCGCGGCAGAGCTTCTGGCGCTCGGCGTTGGACAGGCCGTTGGGCTGACCGCTCGACTTGGGCTTTTCGGCCGCAGCTGCCGCGGCACCGGTGTCGAACGTGCCGGTCTTGGCGCTCGGCGCGCCCACGGGCTCGCCCTCGGCGGTAGCGTTGCACAGGCGCAGGTACTGGTCCACGCCACCGGGCATATGCGTCAGGTGGCCGTCGAGCAGCGCCCACTGCTGGTCGGTCACGCGCTCCATCAAAAAGCGGTCGTGCGTCACCAGGATCAGCGTGCCGGGCCAGCCGTCCAGCAGGTCCTCGACAATCGCGAGCATGTCGGTATCCAGGTCGTTGCCCGGCTCGTCCAGGATGAGCACGTTGGGCTCGTCCAGAATCGTCAGCAACAGCGACAGGCGACGGCGCTGGCCGCCCGAAAGATCGCCGATGCGGCTCCAGAGCTGCTGCGTCGTAAAGCCCAGGCGCTCGCAAAGCTTCTCGGGCGAAGTCTCCTTGCCGTCGATGACGTAGTACTTCTTATAGTGGCTGAGCACCTCGCGGATCGTGTCGCCCATGTAGGGCTCGAGCTCCTCGAGCTGCTGCGACAGCACGCCAAAGCGCACTGTCTGGCCAATCTTCACGCGGCCGCGCGTGGGCGCAATTTTGCCCTGGATCACATCAAGCAGCGTCGACTTGCCAGCGCCATTCTCGCCCAAAAGACCATAGCGGTCGCCCGCACCAATGAGCCAGGTCACGTCGGAGAGTACCTGCTTGGGCGCGCCGTCGGTATCGGCATAGCCGGCGTCCACGTCGACCACATCGATAACCTGCTTGCCCAGGCGGCTCACGGCCAGGCGCTTGAGCTCCAGCTCGTCACGCACGGGCGGCACGTCGGCGATCAGCTCACGAGCGGCATCCACGCGAAACTTGGGCTTGGTGGAACGAGCCTGGGCACCGCGGCTCAGCCACGCGAGCTCCTTGCGCGCCATGTTGCGACGGCGCTCCTCGGTAACGGCGGCCATGCGGTCGCGCTCCACGCGCTGCAGGATGTATGCCGAATAGCCGCCCTCGAAGGGATCGACCTGGCCGTCGTGGACCTCCCACATGCTGGTGCAGACCTCGTCCAAGAACCAACGGTCATGCGTGACCACGAGCATGGCGCCCTGGCCACGCTGCCAGCGGGCCTTTAAGTGACGCGCGAGCCAGTTGATGGTGCGCATGTCCAGGTGGTTGGTGGGCTCGTCGAGCATGAGCACGTCGTAGTCGCCGATCAGCAGGCGCGCGAGGTCCACGCGACGGCGCTGGCCGCCCGAAAGCTCGCCCACCGTGCCCTCCCAGGGCACATCGCTAATAAGGCCGGCCAGAATCTGGCGCGTGCGGGGGCTCGACGCCCACTCGTACTCGGGCGTGTCGCCCACGACGGCATGATGCACGGTGTCGGTATCGACCAGGTTGTCCTTTTGGCCGAGCAGACCGATCGTGGTGCCGCGACGGTGCGTCACGCGCCCGTCATCGGGCTCCAGCGTGCCGGCGAGCACGCTCAGCAGCGTCGACTTGCCGTCGCCGTTTTTGCCGACAATACCAATGCGGTCGCCCTCGACCACGCCGAGCGTCACGCTATCGAAAATATGCTTGGTGGGAAACTCTAGGCTGACGGAATCGCATCCCAAAAGAATCGCCATATGCCCTGCTCCTTCGTAGAAATTCAACGTTGTCCATGATAGCAGCGAGCCCCACCCCAAACCACCACGAAGGCGCCTGTCCCCTTTGTGGCGGTCGTTTCGGTCGCAGAGCAAAAAGGCGGGCCATCTCCCAAAAGAGATGACCCGTCTCTCCAATCAGTCCCGTGACAACCGTGGCCGCCGCGGGCCTCAAGCATGTCCCGGACTAGGAGAACATGCCGGTGAGGTAATCATTCAGCCGCTTATCCTTGGGCCGTTGGAAAATCTCGTCGGTCTCGTCGTACTCGACCATATCGCCCATGTAGAAGAACGCCGTGCGGTTGGACACACGCGACGCCTGCTCCATGTTGTGCGTCACGATGACGATGGCGCGGTCGGCCACAATCGACGACATGAGGTCCTCGATCGCCAACGTCGAGATGGGGTCGAGCGCCGAGCAGGGCTCGTCGAACAGGATCACATCGGGGTTGAGCGCCAGCGTGCGCGCGATGCACAGGCGCTGCTGCTGACCGCCCGAAAGCGCGTAGGCGCTCTTGTCGAGCTTGTCCTTGACCTCGTCCCACAGCGCTGCACCGCGCAGGCTCTCCTCGACCATACGATCAAGCTCGTCACGGTCGGTAATGCCGTGACGCTTGGGCGCAAACGTGATGTTGTCGCGAATGGACTTGCGGAAAAGGTTGGGCTGCTGGAACACCATGCCAATGGAGCGACGCAGCTCGTACGTGTTCTCGGTCCTGGTGTTCACATTGCGTCCGCGGTAGTTAATCTCGCCCTCCACGCGGCAGCCGCGAATCTCGCGGTTCATAAGGTTGAGGCTGCGCAAAAAGGTCGACTTACCGCAGCCCGAAGGCCCGATGAGTGCCGTGATCTCGCCCTTGTGAAACTCGAGCGACGTATTGTGCAGGGCATGGTGGTCGCCATAGTACACGTTGACGTCCTTAGTGGAGAGCACGACCTCGTCGCTCACGGCCTTGCCGCTCACGCGCACGCGCTTCTCGCTCTCCCCCACGCTCGACAAAAAGTCCTGGGTCTCGGACGATGCCGCTTCGGTTGCGGGCGTTACACCCATCTCGCTCATTCGGCCGTCATCCTCCTTGCCAGTTGCTTGCCCACGATACGGGCGACTACGTTAAACAGCAGCACGCAAATCATCAGCAGCGCCGCGGTGCCCCAGACGATCTGCTGGGCCTCGGGGCTGCCCTCGCCATAGATCTTGTAGATATGCACGGCGAGCGACTCGCCAGGGCGGAACACGTTCCAGGCACAGGTGGGGCTCGACAGGTTAAAGCTCAAGAAGTTCAGGCGAACCGGCGAGCTCATACCCGAGGTAAAGAGCAGTGCTGCGGCCTCGCCAAACACACGGCCGGCCGAAAGCACGATGCCGGTCACGATGGCGGGCATGGCCTCGGGAATCAGGATGTGCAGCGTGGCCTCCCAGCGGGTAAGGCCCATGGCCAGGCATGCATCGCGCTGGGCCTGTGGCACGTCCTCGAGCGCCTGCTGGATCACGCGCACCAGGATGGGGATATTGAACATGGTGAGCGCGACAGCGCCGGAGATGATGGAGTACTTCCAGCCCAGCTGCACCGAGAACACCAGAAAACCGAACATGCCGACGACGATGGAAGGCAGCGAGGACAACGTCTCGATGGCGGTGGAGGCGATGTCGCGGATGGGTCCGTCCGGCGCGTACTCAACCAAAAAGACCGCTCCGCCCAGGCTGATGGGCACCGAGATGATCAGGGTGATCAGCAGCAGGTAGAACGAGTCGAACAGCTGGTAGAGCACGCCGCCCTGCGTTCCGTTGGCGCGCGACGGCTCCGTGAGAAAGCCCGGCTGGAACAGCGTCGAGATGCCCTCGAACAGGATATAGGCCACCATGGAGACGACGATGAGCATGACGATGGCGACGATCGCCGTCAACACGCCCGTGGCGAAGCGGTCCTGCTTTTGGACACGCCCGAGCCTCGCCTCGTCGATGTGGATACGCGTGCTAGCCACGAGCCTTCGCCCCCTTGCGGCCGATAAGGTGGATGATCAGGATGAAGATGAGACTCATGCCCATCAGCAGCAGGCCGAGCGCCCACAGAACATCGTCTTGGGCCGAGCGCTCGGCATAGACTGCCATGGACGTGGTGAGCGTGGTGGTGATGGTCGAAGCCGGCGACAGCAGCGACGTCGGCATGGCCTCGATGCCGCCGATGACCATGCGCACGGCGAGCGTCTCGCCAAAGGCGCGGGTCATGCCCAAGATAACCGCGGTCATGAGCGACGGCATGGCGGACTTGAGCACCACGTGCCAGATGGTCTGCCAGCGGGTGTAGCCCAGCGCGAGCGAGCCCTGGCGGTAGCCGTCGGGCACGGCGCGCAGGCCATCGACCGAAAGCGTGGTCATCGTCGGCAGAATCATGACCGCCAGCACGATGGCGCCGGGCAAGATGCCCAGGCCCGTGCTCACATGGAAAACGCTCTTCATAAGACCGACGACCACGTGAAAACCGATCAGGCCAAAGACGACCGAGGGGATGCCGGTCAAAAGCTCAATGAGCGGCTGAAAGATCTTAGAGCCAAACTTAGGGCTAATCTCGACCGCAAAGATGGCAGAGCCGATGGCGATGGGCAGCGCGATAAGCGTGGAGAGCACCATGACCGCAAACGAGGTGACGATCAGGGGCAGGGCGCCGGTATAGGGCAGGCCGTTTTCGGCTGTGTTGGCCAGGTCCCACTTGGTGCCGGTGAAAAACTCGACGACCGAGACGCCGTCCTTGACAAAAGCCGAGAGGCCCTTTTGGGCGACCATAAAGATGAGCGCGGCAACGACAAGCGTCACGAGCGCTACGCACGCGCCCGTGACGCCCAGGCCCACGTTCTCAAGGTCGCGCTTTGGCAGCTGTTTTGCCATTGCAAACCTTTCCGGGGCGATTACTTATTTAGCAGAGACCTTGCCGCTGGCGTCCTTGACGACCTTCATGGCAGAGACGGGGATGAAGCCCTGCTCCTCGACGAGCTTGCCCTGGACGTCGTCGGAAAGCATGAACTCCAGGAAGGCCTTGGTGGCCTCGTCGGCGTCCTTGGAGCAGTACATGTGCTCGGTAGCCCAGATCTTGAAGGAGTCATCAGTGACATTCTTGCTCTTGGGCTCGACGCCCTCGACCTTGATGGCGTTGAACTTGGAGTCATCGAAGTGCGAGAAGTCGAGGTAGGAGATGGCGTTATCGGTGCTGCCCATCTGAGTCTGGACGTCGCCGGACTTGTCGAGCTCGGCGTCGCCCTTAAAGTCGACGGCCTCGTCGCCAAAGACGGCGGCCTCGAAGGTGGCACGGGTGCCAGAGCCAGCCTTGCGGTTGAGAACGACGATCTTGGCGTCGTCGCCGCCGACCTCCTTCCAGTTGGTGATCTGGCCGGAGAAGATGCCCTTGAGCTGCTCGAGGGACAGGTCGTCGACCGTCACGTTCTTGGAAACGACGGGGCCCATGCCCACGACGGCAACCTCGTGGTCGACGAGGTTCTTGACCTGGTCGGCCTCGAGCTTGGTCTCGGCGAAGACGTCGGAGTTGCCGATGGTGACGGTGCCGGCGGCAACAGCGGTCAGGCCCTTGCCCGAACCGTTACCCGAGCCGGAGACGGAGACATCGGGGTTGGCGTCCATGAACTTCTCGGCAGCGGCCTCGACGAGAGCCTGGAACGAAGAGGCACCGTCGTAAGTCACCTCGCCGGAGACGGACTCGGCAGCAGCGGCGCTACCCTTGTCGGCGGCATCGGATGCGCCGGAGCCGCCGCAACCAACGAGACCGAGACCGACGATGCTGGCAAAACCACCAGCGAGGCCGAGGAACTGACGACGAGAATAAGCCTGATCGAGCATGATCTTCCTTTCATACATGCGACTCGCGGGCACCCCACCCGCTTTGCTGTTTGGAAAGATACGGCCCCGACCGGGCAGCGTCCGCGCCAACTACGGTTTCTTACGGGCATTTGATAGACCCTTACCGCAAGCGCAGCACGGCCTTTACAAACGAATAACAAACCCGCCACCAAGCATGACCCGCCTTTTACACCAATAAAAACAAAGTTGCGGTGAAATAGTTCCTGCTTGGCCATCAAATGGCCCATTCTAGGAACTATTCCACCGCAACTTAGATTGGGAAACCGCGAGACCTTAAAGCTCTAATTCATTCAAACGGAGGATCGCAACAATATAGATCTTGAGCGCCTGCTTGAGCTGTTCCTCGTTGGCGCACTCGTTGGGGCCGTGCATCTGGCCGCCCCACGAGGGCAGCTCCAGGCCGGTCTCCTCGGGGCCAAACGAGACGGCGCGGGCAAAGTTGCGCGCGTACGTGCCGCCGCCCATGGCAAAGGGTTCAGCATGCTTGCCGGTGAACTCGTTATAGGTATCGATAAGCGCCTTCACGGCCGGATCATCGGCAGAGACCGAGAACGGCACCTTCGCGCGACCCAGCTGGCACGTCACGCCGAAACGGCCCACGAGCGGATCGAGCTGCTCGCGGATGGTATCGGCACTCGTGCTGTCGGGGAAGCGCACGTCGATGACCTGCTCGATATGGCCATCCGCCACGCGGATGACGCCAGCGTTGCAGGTAAGCGGGCCAAACGCCGGACTCGTCGCATCGATACCCAGGCCGCGGCCATAGGCGTCCGCATGCACAAAGGCCAAAAACTTGACAAACTCGTGCTCGGCGGGCGTCAACAGGCGCTTGTCACGGGCGCCAAACGCGTCCTCGGCCTCGCGCAGATACGCCACGATCAGGCCGACAGCGTTGATAGTGCCCTCAGGCATCGAGGCATGACCGCCAATGCCGTGGGCAAAAATCTGCGCATGCCCGTTATCGAGTGTCGTGATCTCAAGGCGATCGGCGTTCTCGACCGGCGCCGGCAGCTCATCGGCGGCAATCGCGAGCTCGCAGATGGACTGCGACGGAATGGCATTGCTCGCCTCGGCGCCGCTCCACGACACGATGCGCCCGCCGTCGATCTTGGAGCTCACGAACGTCGCCCCAAACTGGCCCTTCTCGGCATTGCAGACCGGGAACTCGGCATCGGGCGTAAACAAAAAGTCGGGGTCTGCGTGGTTCTCCAGATAATGGTGAACGTCGGACATGCCCACTTCCTCATCGCAGCCCAGCAGCGCGCGGAAAGCATAGCGCGGGGTAATGCCGTGCTTGAGCAGATAAGCGCCGGCGTAGAGCGACAGCACCGCCGGACCCTTGTCGTCAATCACGCCGCGACCGAGCAGCCAGCCCTCGCGGCGCTCCATCGCAAACGGGTCGGTGTTCCAACCGGGGCCAGCGGGAACCACGTCCACGTGGCAGATAGTCGCGAGCTGCTTGTCGCCGCGACCCGGGATATCGGCGATTCCCACATAGCCCCCGTCGTCGCTCGTCTGATAGCCGAGCTTTTGCGCAATGCCGAGCGCGCAATCGAGCGCGTCACGGACCGGGCGGCCAAACGGCGCACCGGGCTCCGCATCGGCAGCAACGGCCACGGACGGATAGCTCACCAGTTGTTCGATATCGGCAACGACATCCTCCCAGACCTCGTCGACATACTCGGCAACGCTCTGCTCCACCTGATTCATGAACGACCTCCTTACCAATGAGCGACGGGTACGCCCGCCCCTCACATTATGTCTGTTAGATAGCGAAAAGTTTAGCAAGCTCGGCCACCGAGTGCACCACCGCATCGGCGCCCGCGGCCTCGTGCTCCCCCGGCGCTGCCGCGCCCGAATAGATGCCGATGCACGGCACGCCCATCGCGTGCGCGCCCTCCACATCGTTAAAGCGATCGCCGATCATCACGGCATCGTCGGCCGTCGCGCCGAGCGCCGCCAGGGCATCGCGAACCGAATCGGCCTTGGTCTCGCGTCCCTGCGGCGGATTCATGCCAACCACAGCTTCGAACTGGCAAAGCCCCAGCTCATGAACCATATCGATGCACTTCGCCTCCATGCGAGACGTCGCCACGGCCATACGCTTGCCCTGGGCGGCCAACCCATCCAGCAGCTCGGGGACCCCATCGAACACGGGGTACTCCTCCGGCCCCAGCTCATCAAAAAAGGCGCGGTACTCGTCGGCCACCACAAGCGACTCCTCGCGGGAAAAGCCGTAAAAGTCGTGAAAGCTCTTCCACAGGGGCGGCCCGATCATACGGCGCAGATCACCCATCTGCGCCTCCGAAAACCCGCGCGCAGCCAGCGTCTTGCGCGTCGAGGTCATCACTGCCCGGCCCGTATCTGCCACCGTGCCGTCAAAATCGAACAACACGACCGGCCGTTTGCCTATCTCCAACGCCTCCATCGGCATTCCTCTTCCCCAGTTGACGATTTCCACACCGACACTTCAAACTGTTGACTATTCAACAATTGAACCTAGTAATGTGGAACGACTCTACTATACTTGTCGCACTTTGCTCTCAGAAGGCGGCGCGCAAGCGCCCCAACGAAAGGTGCAATTATGTCTTTTGCCATCATAACCGACTCCACGTCGGACATCTCCCCCGCCCACGCTCAAGAGCTCGGCATTTACGTGATTCCGCTGCATGTGATTATCGAGGGCGAGGACCTGCTCGACCAGGTGCAGATTACCGCCGAGGAATACGTCGCGCGCATGGCCGGCTCCGAGCAACTGCCGCACACCTCGCAGCCGAGCGCCGGCGAGTTCAAGGCACTCTTTGACCGCGTGCGCGCCGACGGCCATGATAGCGCCATCTTTATCTCACTGTGCAGCGAGTGGTCCGCCTGCTATGCCAACGCCAGCCTGACGGCCGAAACGCACGAACTCGACGTGCGCTGCATCGACTCGCGCACCGGCTCGGGTGCCGAGGGCCTGCTGGTGGAGTACGCGCTGGCCATGCGCGAGGACGGCCGCAGCCTGGACGAGACCGAGGCGCAGATCCGCGCGACGCTGCCCGACGCCCACCTGCTGCTGATTCCCCGCACGCTCGAGAACCTCGTTAAGAACGGCCGCGCGCCCAAGCTCGCCGGCCAGCTCACGCAGATGCTCAACATTCGCCTGGCCGTTTCGCCGGAGTGGAAATCGGGCGAGATCAAGGCCATCAAGAAGGGCCGCGGCGCCAAGCGCATCGTCGTCAACACCATGGCCGACTGCCTCGCGTTTTTGGCTGAGCATCCGGGTTCAAGCGTGCGCGTGCTCACGACCGGCGCCGCCGAGGAGCAAGAGCTCGTCAGCCAAGCGCTCGCAGGCCAAGACTATGTAGACGCCGGCACCGGCCCCATCGGCTGCACCATCGCCACCCATGTAGGCATCGACGCCATCGCCATCAGCTACTGCCCCCGCTACCAGCCAACTCACTAGGGACGCCCACATCAGTTGCGGTGGAATAGGGACTGTTTTTGGCTTATCAGCCGCAAATCAATCCCTATTCCACCGCAACTTAGAAGCAGTTCATTTGGGACGGGGCTAAAAAGACTGATATCAAACGTTTCAGACCAGTCTTTTTAGCCCCGTCCCATTTTAGCTACTCTACATCAGCCCGCTCAGGGCGATGTCGACGGCCTCGTTGAGGTCGTCGGTGATGTGCACCAGCTCCGGATCGAGCGGGCTGATCATACCGGCGTCCATCACCGGACCGTTAAGCCAGTCGAATAGGCCCTGCCAGTACTCGCTGCCTACCAGCACAAGCGGCATGCGCTTGACCTTGTGCGTTTGCACCAGCGTGAGCACCTCAAACATCTCGTCGAGCGTGCCAAACCCGCCGGGAAACACAATAGCGCCCGAGCTGTATTTGACGAACATGGTCTTGCGCACAAAGAAGTAGCGGAAGTCCATACCGAGGTTCACGTATTTGTTGAGCCCCTGCTCGTGCGGCAGCTCAATGCCCAAACCAACTGACTTGCCGTTGACGCTCGCCGCTCCCTTGTTGGCCGCTTCCATGATGCCGGGGCCGCCACCGGTGATAACCGCCACGCCGCGCTGGGCAATCTTACGCCCGACGGTGCGCGCCGCCTTGTAGAGCGTATCGGTCTTGGGCGTGCGGGCGCTACCGAAGATGGTCACCGCAGGTCCGAGCTCGGCAAGCGCGCCAAAGCCGTCGACAAACTCGGCCTGGATGCGCAGTACGCGCCACGGATCGGCATGCAACCAGTCGGTCGACTCCTCGGGCGCCAGCAGGTTAGCGTACGTATTGTCCTTAGGAATCATCGGGCCGCGCATGACCACGGGGCCGCGGCGGTACGTCTCGTCGTAGGAAGGCTCGCCCTCGACATTCTCGTTCTTAATCATGGGTACTCCTATCGAGAAAAAGAAAAACGGGCGGGGTCGACGCCATGCGCCAAACACCCGCCCGAACATCAACTATTCGGTATGGTACCCACGATGTATCAAGTGCTTGCAAGCTATCGGTTAGCGGTCGCGCAACCGACGCCGGCGAATGCGATGCCCGGCGACGGCTGCGCGCGGTCGATTGGCACGCGGTCTCGACATCGCGCGAGTGCCTGCAAGCGCCCGCGCCGCCCTTAGTAATCCACCGCGGCAGGGCTATTCATCCAATCGCTCACGAATGCACCATAGCGACCCTCGATAATGGCCTGGCGAGCACGCTGCATAAGGTTGAGCAGGTAGTAGATGTTGTGCATCGAAAGCAGGATGCCGCCGAGCATCTCCTTCTGCGTGACCATGTGGCGAATGAGCGCGCGGCTGTAGCCGCCCGTGCACACCGGGCAGGTGCAGGTGGGGTCGATGGGGCCGTCGTCGTGCGCAAAACGCGCGTTGCGGAAGTTAAGGCGACCTTCACTGGAGAATGCCGTGCCCATGCGGCCGGTGCGCGTCGGCAGCACGCAGTCGAACATATCGATGCCCACGCCCACGCCGCGCACGAGCGTCGTCGGGTTGCCGACGCCCATCAGGTAGCGCGGCTTGTGCTTGGGCATGTACTCGCTCACAAGCGGCGCCAGGGTCTCGAACATGGTCTCGTGGTCCTCGCCCACCGAGTAGCCGCCGATGCCGTAACCGGGGAAGTCGCCGCACTCCTCCAGATGGCGCAGAGAGCGCAGGCGCAGATCCAGATGCATGCCGCCCTGGACGATGCCAAAGAGCGCCTGGTCATCGCGGGTGTGAGCCTTGTAGCAGCGCTCGGCCCACATGCTCGACAGCTCCACCGCGCGCTCAACGTAGGCGCGCGTGGCGGGATAGCCCGGGCACTGGTCCAGCTGCATGCAGATGTCGGAGCCGAGCTTCATGGCGATTTCCATGTTGTCCTCGGGCGTCCAGAACACGTGGCGGCCGTCGTAGTCGTTGACGATAAAGCGCACGCCCTCGTCGGTGAGCTTGACGGCGTCGTTGTGGCTGAACACCTGGAAACCGCCCGAGTCGGTGAGGATAGGACCGTGCCAGTTCATAAACTTGTGCAGGCCGCCCAGCTCGGCGATAGTGTCCTCGCCGGGACGCATGGACAGATGATAGGTGTTGGCAAGCACGATCTGGGCGCCGAGCTGTTTGACGGTCTCGGTGGGGATGCCCTTGACGTTTGCCTTGGTGCCCACGGGCATAAAGATCGGCGTCTCGATGTCGCCGTGCGGGGTGTGCAGCACGCCGGCACGCGCATGCGTCGTCGGATCCTCGGCGATCAGGTCGAATTTAAAAAGGCTCTGGTCCATAAACTGGAACTCCTTGGTTGCGGTTCATACGCAAACCATTATACGGGCAACCCGCAAGAAGCACCGACTCGACAGAAACTAGTGCATTAGGATCAGGTTCCCGAGCTAGTCGTTGGGGACGTTCTTAAACGACTGGTCGTTGGGGACGGTCTTCAGCGCCACCTTGCAAAGGAGTGTCCCAATCTGCCGGCACTTAGGGACTGTCCCCAAGTGCCGGCAAGAGTGTCCCTTTCAACTAGTCATTTAAGAACGTCCCCAACGACTACATCCAACAGCCAAGGGAACGCCGATGCTTTGTCAACGACAGACACTATGACCCAATCCGAGGGCACTAAAAAGATAGGAGCCCCCGCTCGTGACCGCGGGTCGGGGCTGCGACAATGATGTTGAAGTGCCATAGGCGCAGCCGCGCCGCAACGAGGTTGGGAGGCTCCCATGCCAAAGTATTCTACCGCGTTCGGGATGGACGTCCACCTGAGGTCGACCACCGTCTGCGCCCTCGACGCGGACACCGGCGAGGCCGTGACGAGGAGGTTCCCCGGCAACCCCTGGGGCGAGATCGCCGGGTGGATGGATGGGTTCCCCGGGCCGTCGCTCGCGGCCTACGAGAGCGGCTACCTCGGCTTCGCCCCGCAAAGGGAGCTCGCCGGGCTCGGCGTCGAGTGCGTCGTCGCCGCGGTCTCGAAGATCCCCAGGTCGGCCGCCGACTCGGCCTCCAAGAACGACAGGAACGACGCCGCCAGGATGGCCAAGGCGATACTCGCCCACGACATCTCCCCCGTATGGGTCCCCTCCCCCGAGGTCGAAGGCATCAGGGACCTCGCCGGCGCCTACGACGGGGCGACCGCGCGCCTGGCGACCGCCAGGCAGCGGCTGCTCGCCTTCCTCGCAAGGCGGGGGTTCGTCTACGGCGGCACCACGCCCGCCGGCAACCCGAGGAAGTACTGGACCTACGACTTCCTGAGGTGGCTCGACAAGGTCAGGCCGGAGGACGATGGCGGGGTTCGGGCGCTCGCCGCCCTGAGGAACGAGGTCGAGGCCGCGGCGGAGGCCCGGGCGGACCTGCTCTCCGAGTACAGGGCAGCCGTGGATGCCAGCCCGATCGCCGCGGAGGTGGCCGCCCTCCAGTCGATCAAGGGCTGCGCCTTCGCGCTGGCCGCGGCCTTCTCGGCCGAGGTCGGCGACTTCACGAGGTTCCGTTCCGGAAGGCAGGTCACGGCCTATTTCGGCCTCGCGCCGAGTCAGAGGTCGAGTGGCGGCTCCGTGCGGCTCGGAGGCATCAGCGGCGCGGGCAACGCGCTCGTGAGGAAGCTGGCCGTTGAGGGCTCATGGTGCTACGCCGCGGCACGGCACCAGCCGAAGCTCATGCCGAGGGACACGGGCGTGCCCCTCGAGATAAGGATGCACGGGAGGAAGGGGTCCGAGCGGCTCCTGCGGCGGCGCGAGGAGATGCTCGCCCGCGGCGTGCCCGCGGCGAAGGCCAACGCGGCCACCGCGGCCGAGCTCGTGAGGTGGCTCTGGGCCCTCGGCATGATGTGCCGGGAGGGCGCGGAATAGACACAGCCCCCGTCCCGGCGAGCCGGGCGGCCTTCGGGGATACCCCCTATTTCGCTGTGCGCGCGGAGCCCTCCGCATGCGCCTCGACAGACTTGGGGAACCCCGCCGAAGGAATGGAGTGCGGGCCGACAGAACGGTATCCGCGGATATGAGACTGAGCCGAAGGCGTCGATGACATGCCGGGGGCGGACCGGGACGGGTTAACGGCAGGCCCCGCCGACCGATTGCAAGCGGTCGGCGGGGCCATTGTGGCTCTTGACAGCGGATTGGGTCATATGAGCGAAAACCCGCCAGAGCGAGCAAGGTGCCTTCAGGCAAAATGGCGCCACAGGTTGAGCATAAGTCAGACACTATGACCCAATCCAAGGGCACGGAAACGACAGGAGCCCCCGCTCGTGACCGCGGGTCGGGGCTGCGACAATGTTGTTG
>CABUQV010000035.1 GCA_902493855.1 uncultured Collinsella sp. | reverse complement strand
GGAGCGGATCAAGAAGTCCCTCGGGTGGCTGAGCCCGATGGAGTACCGCAGGAAGCTTGGATACGCCTAGGCGCGGTCCAAGAAATCGTCCGCACCCCCGTTTGGCGGCCTAACAGGCTTAAACAATCCTTATTTCACCGCAACTGCTTGTTGGGGATGCGATTAGCGCTTGCGGGGGACGAGTTTGGTGCGGCGCAGGTGGATCATCTCGGCGGCGATGGAGATAGCGATCTCCTCGGGATCCTCTGCCTCGATGGCAACGCCGATCGGCAGGTGCAGCCCGTCGATCTGGTCCTGCGTAAAGCCCTCCTGCTCCAAGCGAGCCCGCACAAAGGCCGTCTTGCGGCGCGAGCCAAGGCAACCCAGATAGGCGGGCTTGGCGCGCATGGCCTGAATCACCACGTCGATATCGGACTTGTGGCCTGCTGTGGCCACGACCACCAAGTCGCGCGGACCGATGGGGCACTGCTCGCCCAGGTTCTTGTAATCGACCAGGCGACGATCGTAGACACCGGGCACCCATTCGGGCGTCAACGTGCCGGGGCGGTCATCGCAGGCCACGACGGCAAAGCCCGCCGCCGTGAGCACGCGCGCCGTCGCGGCGCCCACGTGTCCGCAGCCAAAGATGTAGGTCAGGCCCTCGGGGCAGAGCGTCTCGATGTGCGCCGCGGGAATCTCAGAGGCGGCGTTGGTGTAGGTGACGTTACTCCCCTCCTCCACCAGTGAAAGCCCGGGGCAGCCCGCAATGGTATGGCGCGATGCCTCGCCATGGTACTCGGCCACATCGCCCTCGAGCGCGCTCGCGATAAACGGCCCAAAGTCGATGACGAAGTCGCCGATGCGCCGATAGACCAAGACGTCGGCAATTTCCTGGAACAACGGTGCCTGGGTCGCATCCAGATGCAGATAGCACAGGCAGATGGCTCCGCCGCAGATCATGCCGGTATCGGAGTTCTCGCCGCCCATGGTGTAGCGGACCAGACGCGACTGTCCCGCGCTCAGGAGTTCGCGCGCCTCATCCAGCGCAAAGAGCTCAATCTTGCCGCCGCCGATAGTGCCCGCCTGGCTGCCGTCGGCAAAGACGGCCATCCAGGCGCCCACGCCGCGCGGCGACGACCCCGCCGTGCCGGCCACGACCACGAGCTCGCACGTCTCGCCAGCACGCAGGGCGGCAAGCGCCGCATTCACAACATCGAACTTTTCCATTGCCGCCTTCTATCCTCTAAAGATATCGGTGAGCATAGCGAGTGCCTCGAGCACGCCGCCGCCGACCGACGTCGCCTTGTCCGAAATGTAGTTGATATAGCTGGCATCGCCGCGCGGATCGACATCGGCGCATTTAAAGCCCTCGGTCACCTGCACGCCGTTCGCCAAAAGCCCGCGCAGACAGCCATCGATCTGCGTGCGCATGGGCGTATCGCCCGCGTAGCCAATCACGTCTCCGGCGCGCACGATGTCGCCGATTGCGCGGTCGGACCGAAACACGCCGGCGGCGGGGCTGTGGATAACACGCTCTTTGCCATAGCCAGCGATAATGCCCGGCACGCCCGTGTTGGGCTGGGGTGAACCTTGGGTAATGACACGGCCCAGGAAATGCCCGCGCATGGTTTCGACCACGGCGTCGCAGTCAACCGGCGCGGTGAAGCCCGGCCCCACGGCGATGACGGCAGGTGCCATGTCGCGCGTGGTACCCAGGTTGCGCTTGGCCAGAATCGCGTCGACCACAGCCGCGGGTTTAAGCTCATCGAGCATCTTGGCCTGAGGGTCCACCACGACGGCAACATCCCCCGCTTGGGTAATCTCGAGCGCCTCTGCCGGCGTCTGCGCCAAGCGAGCGCGAATACCCTCGACCTGGACCTCGCCCAGGCGAATAGCCTCGCAAAAACTGATTGTGCGGCGGATGCACGTGGGAACCGCGATATCGGCCATAACGACCGACACGCCGGCGCGCACCAAGCGAGCGGCGACACCCGTGGCGATATCGCCGGCGCCGCGAACATAAACGAGCATTCCCGGGGCACCTCCCTGTGCTACGGTTTGAGCAGAGCAAAAAGCGGTTCGACCGCTACTCTGATGATTATTTATTATCACAGTATTATACGGCGGTGAACAGATGGAAACGGTTAGCGGCAATCTTGCCTCGGCGCTCAAGATCGAGCCGGGCATTACCGCGATTATCGGCAGCGGTGGCAAGTCGACCTTGCTGAAGGCGCTGGGTCTCGAGCTCATGCGCGCTGGCGGCAGGGTGCTCCTCTGCACCACCACGCGCATGTTCCCCGTCGCCGGCGTGCCATGGGACGGGTCGAGCCGTCGCTTGGACGCCGTGCCTTGGAAGCCGGGGGCCCTGCATGTTCCCGGCTGCACCTGCGAGGCATGCGCGGGCATGAGCCGCGGAGGCATCTGCCAGGCGGGTGTTTTGGACCCGGAGACGGGCAAGCTCTCCTCCCCTGCCGAGCCGCTCGACCAGCTGGCGCAGCGCTTTGACTACGTCCTGGCCGAGGCGGACGGCAGCAAGCGGCTCCCGCTCAAGGCCCACGCCGCCTGGGAGCCGGTGATTCCCTCTGGCACGGCCAACATCGTCTGGATCGCCGGCGCCTCAGGGCTCGGCAAGCCCATCAATGAAGCCGTCCACCGCCCCGAGCTCTTTTGCGAGCGTTGCGGCTGCGAGCCTACCGACATCGCCACACCCGAGCGCGTCGCCATGGTGCTCAATGCCGAGATGCAGGCGCTGAAACTCAGCACCGCACGCGTCATGCTCAACCAAGTCGACACGCTCAGCGACCCCACGATGGCCGACCGCTTCGAGGCAGCTCTCGACCGCCCCGTCGTCGCCGGCAGCCTCAAGTAGCCGGCCCCATCTCCGCAGTTGCGGTGAAATACGGACTGTTTGGCCGCCAAACGGCCGCAAACTGTCCTTATTCCACCGCAACTGAGGAGGGGACACGGCATCTTTGCTGCTAGCGGGGGACGTAGCGGCCGGGTTGGGCTCCAGTGGGCTCGCCGTCGCGTGCCACCAGCACGCCGTTCACAAACACGACCTTGGCGCGGCCATGTGCCCCAAAACCCTCGAGCGGCGTGTAGTCCACAGCTTGATGCTGTGTCGCGGCACTGATTGTCCAGCGCGCTTTGGGATCCCACACGCACACATCGGCATCGGCGCCCTCGGCAAGACAGCCCTTGCGCGGGTACATGCCAAACACGCGCGCCGGGTTCTCGCTCATCAAGCGGCACAGATCCTCGGGTCCCAGCTGTCCCTCAAAGCTCGTGGCAATCGCGACGGGACGATGCTCCACGCCGGGCCCGCCGTTGGGAATCGCGCGGAAATCGTCGCGCCCGCGGTCCTTTTGCCCGTGCAGGTTAAAGCTGCAATGATCGGTCGCAATCGTATCGATCTCGCCGGCCACAAGCGCCTCGCGCAGCGCGGCACGGTCGCCGGCATGGCGCAGCGGCGGGCTCATCACGTACTTGGCGCCCGCAAAGCCGTCCTCGCCCTGCTCCAGATAGCAGGTGTCGTCGAGCATCAGATACTGAGGGCAGGTCTCGACATAGATATTCTTCTGCCCGCGCGCCTTGGCCGCACGAATGGCCTCGAGCCCCAACTTGGTCGAAAGGTGCACCACGTTGACTGGGGCGTCGCCGGCCAGGTGCGCCAGATACAGCAGGCGGCTCACGGCTTCGGCCTCACACACGTCCGGGCGGCTGAGCGCATGCCCCTCGGGCCCATGAATCCCCTGCTCGTACACGCGCTTCTGCAGCTCATTCACCAGCGTACCGTTCTCGCAATGCACGCACAGTATGCCGCCAATACGCTTGAGCTCCTCGAGCACCTCGAGCGTCTCGGCATCGTCCAGGCGCAAATGATCGTAGGCAAAGTAGGTCTTAAACGACGATACGCCCGCCTCGCGCATAGCCGAAAGATCGGCGCGGTTGCGTTCATTCCACTCGGCGAGTGCCATATGAAAGGCGTAGTTGGCCGTGCAGGTTCCGTCGGCACGGCGATGCCACTCGGCCAAGGCATCGGGCATGGTCACGCCGCGATCAGCCGTCGCGTAGTCCACGATGGTCGTCGTACCGCCGCAGGCAGCCGCACGCGTGCCGGTCTCAAAGCTATCGGCCGTCCAGTCCATGCCGGTCCAGCACTGCATGTGCGTGTGCCCATCGATAAAGCCCGGGAACACCCAACAGTCCGTGGCGTCCTGGACGGTATCGTCCTCACCCGGCTCAATCGCCGCGGCAATCCGCACAATCTTGTCGCCCTCCATGGCAAGATCGGCGCGGCGAAGCCCCTGGGGCGTCACGAGCGCGCCGTTTTTGATGATGATCATGTTGCTCCTTATTGATTAATACAGTTGGCCACGCGATCAAAATACGAGCAGGCGGCGATATGCTCCGTTATGCGTTGCTGCCCCTTGGCGGTATCGACGTCCCACAGCTCGTAGGCACGCGCCTCGACCAGCACCACATCGGTACGGTCCTTGAGGATCGAACCGCCGCCGTCCTTGCCCTCAAGACGTATGAGCGCATCGAACAATTCCGCCGGAAAGAGCACCGGACTCGAAGGCTCACCGTTGCACGCAAGACGCGCCGGATGTTTGCGGCCACGCTCGTCAAATGCACGAACCATAGCCTCAAAAGAATCCAAACTCACGAGCGGCTGGTCGCCCGGCAAAAAGAGGCAACCTTTCCAGTTGCGTTCTGCCCCCCACGAAAGGCCGGCCTTAATGCTTTGACTGCGCAGCTCGCCATCGTGCAGCACGCACGGGCAATGCTTGTCCTCGCAAATCTGAGCGACCTCGGGCCAACGCGTCGAAACCACGACGTCAAAGCCCCGGGGAACCGAATCGATGGTCCGGGCAATCAGCGGCTCGCCATAGATATCGGCAAGCATCTTGTTAGAGCCAAACCGCTTGCCCTCGCCCGAAGCCATAATGACGCATCCAAGTTTCATGGTGATACCTCCCCTGAAACCATCGTACCCATAACTCGCGCCGCGGGCATCCACATCGAAAGCGCTTATCCCGCACGCCCGCGATGCAAAAAAGGGGCACCCCGCCGGTTGGCAGAGCGCCCCCTTTACATGGCTTACCTCAACCCGGCTTTAAGCCTGGAGCCAACGGGCGGTGTTGCGCTCGTCGAGGGCCTTGAGGGTAGCGGCGGGATCGGCAACCTTCTGCAGGAACATCATTGCAGCGATGGCGTACGGCTTGTAGCTGGCCTCCTTGTACATGCCCACGCGGTGCATGTCGAAGACGTCGGCGTTAACCTCGCCGTGCTCGCAGGAGACACCGGAGATGTCGGCGGGCAGCGGGTGCATAAAGATGGTGTCCTGGCCGTTGGCAGTCTTCTCCATGAGCTCGGTCGTGGAGCACCAGTCCTGATGGGTGGCGTTCTGGGCGAGCAGCTCCTTCTCGAGCGCAGCGATGCCGGCGTCGTCGCCCTCGGCGTACAGATTGGTACGCTTCTCCATTGCGGCAAACGGAGCCCAGCTCTTGGGGATCACGATGTCGGCGCCCTCGAAGGCCTCGGCCATGGTGCTGACCTGCTTAAAGGTGGTGCCGGACTCGGCGGCATAGCCCTTGGCGCGCTCGACGACCTCGGGCATGAGGTCGTAGCCCTCGGGGTGGGCCAGGGTGACGTCCATGCCAAAGCGGGGCAGCAGGCTGATCAGCGACTGCGGGCAGGACAGCGGCTTGCCGTAAGAGGGCGAATAGGCCCAGGTGACGGCAACCTTCTTGCCCTTGAGGTTCTCGAGGCCGCCAAACTCGTTGATGAGGTAGAGCATGTCGGCAGAGGACTGCGTGGGGTGATCGGAATCGGACTGCAAGGAGATGAGCGTGGGACGGTGATCCAGAACGCCGTCCTCGTAGGCCTGCTGGACAGACTCGGAGACCTCGGCCATATAGGCGTCGCCCTTGCCGATGTACATGTCGTCGCGGATGCCGATGACGTCGGCCATAAAGGAGATCATGGTAGCGGTCTCGCGGACGGTCTCGCCGTGGGCGATCTGGGACTTCTTCTCGTCCAGGTCCTGCAGCTCAAGGCCGAGCAGGTTGGCGGCCTTAGAGAAGGAGAAGCGCGTACGGGTGGAGTTGTCGCGGAACAGGGAGACGGCAAGACCGGAGTCGAAAATCTTGGACGAAACGTTGTTCTCACGCAGCTCGCGCAGGGCGTCGGCGACGATGTAGAGAGCCTTGAGCTCATCGGTGGTCTTGTCCCAAGTGTGCAGGAAATCGCTGCCGTACATACCCTTAAAATCGAGGCCGTTCAGCTGCTCGACGAGCTCGGTAAACTTAGCGTCCATGGAAATGTCCTTTCTAAAGATGAAACGATCGCAATGAGTAGATGTGCTCCGGCATGCGCGTGTGGCAGAACATGCAGAGCACTATGACGAGGACCCGCCACCGTTGAGGAAGCATGGGAGATAACGACCGCGGGCCCCGAGTCAACAGGGGATGCCGGGGACACGAGCGGCCCCCGGCTCAACAAAATCGAGGAATGGGACTAATCGATCTTGTTGTTGGTCAGACCGGCGCGGAACACGGTGGCGTCGCCATCGGCCTGGCTCGGATCGTAGAGGTTCAGGGCAGCCACGTACATGGCGGCAGCGGTGACCAGGTCGTCCTTGTAGGTGACCTCGTTGGGAGCGTGAGCCTGAGACTCGGCACCCGGGCCAAAGCCCACGCAGGGGATGCCATAGCGGCCCTGGATGGAAACACAGTTCGTGGAGAAGGTCCACTTGTCGCACAGTGGACGACCAGTGCGCTTGTCCATGCTGGGCTCGCAGCCGATGCGCTCGTCACCGAACATGGCCTTGTGGGCGTCGACGAGGGCCTTGACGTGCGGAGCGGTCTCCTTGTTGATCCACGTGGGGAAGTAAGCCTCGGTCTCGTAGACCTCGCCGGTCCAGGACGGACGGTCGTACATGTACATGGAGACCTTCACGTCGTCGCCGTACTTCTTGGCGGCCGGCAGGTTGCGGATCTCGTCCAGGCAGGACTCCCAGGTCTCACCGGCGGTCATGCGACGGTCGATGGAGATGGCGCAGGAATCAGCCACGGCGCAACGGCTGGGGCTGGTGTAGAAGATCTGGCTGACGGTGCAGGTGCCGCGGCCCAGGAAGCGGGCGTCCTCGAAGTGCTCGGGGTTGTACTTGGGGTCGAGCATCTTGACGAGACCCTTGATGTCGGTCGACTCGTCGCAGCCGTTGTTGTTGAGGGCGCGGACGTCGGCGATGATGTCGGCCATCTTGTAAATGGCGTTATCGCCGCGGTCGGGAGCGGAGCCGTGGCAGGAGGTGCCGTGAACGTCGACGCGAATCTCCATGCGGCCGCGGTGACCGCGGTAGATGCCGCCGTCGGTGGGCTCGGTGGAAATGACGAACTCGGGCTTAATGCCGTCCTTGTTGTAGATGTACTGCCAGCACATGCCGTCGCAGTCCTCTTCCTGGACGGTGCCGACGACCATGATCTTATAGCCCTCAGGGATGAGACCCATGTCCTTCATCATCTTGGCAGCGTAGGTAGCGGAAGCCATGCCGCCCTCCTGGTCAGAGCCGCCGCGGCCGTAGATGATCTCGTCGGTCTCGTAGCCCTCATAGGGATCGGCATCCCAGTTCTCGATGTTGCCGATGCCGACGGTGTCGATGTGGGAGTCGATGGCGATGATCTTGTCGCCCTCGCCCATAAAGCCCATGACGTTGCCCAGGCCGTCGACCTTGACCTCGTCATAGCCAAGGCTCTCCATCTCGGCCTTGATGCAGGCAACAACCTCACCCTCCTCGCAGGACTCAGAGGGGTGGGAGATCATGGCGCGCAGGAAGCGAGTCATATCAGCACGATGAGACTCAGCAGCAGCCTTGATAGCGTCGAAATCGAGTTCTTTAGCCATTGTTCATAACCTTTCAAACGAAGAAATCTACCTGTGAGGTGGCGGAGCGATACCTATTTACTCCGCCCTAACGATTAGCAAGTGGGATATTCGCCTTCCCAAACAATACGGCGATACTGGTCGGGATCCGTATCGCCCTCGGTGGAGAAGCAGAGCACAGAGCTCGTCTTGTCCAGGCCGATGAGTTCCTTGAGCTCGGCGTACTCGGGATCGAGCATGAGGGTCTCGACCAGGCCGGTGGTCACAGCACCGGACTCGCCGGAGATGACGCGCGGGTCGCCCTTCTCGGGAGCGCCCAGGGTGCGCATGCCGCGAGCGGTGACCCAGTCGGGGCAGGACACGAAGGCGGTGGTGTGGTTGCGCAGGATATCCCAGCCCAGAATGTTGGGCTCGCCGCAGCACAGACCGGCCATGATGGAGGGCATGTCACCGTCCACGATGCGCGGATCGCCGTCGCCGGCGGCAGCGCCCTTGTACAGACAGGCGGCAGGCGCGCACTCGACCACGACGAAGGTGGGCGGGTTATCGGGATACAGGTTGGTGAAGTAGCCCACCACGGCGCCAGCCAGCGAGCCCACGCCAGCCTGGACAAACACGTGCGTCGGGCGGTTGATGGCCATCTCACGCAGCTGCTCGGCAGCCTCGGAGGCCATGGTGCCGTAACCCTCCATGATCCAGGACGGGATCTTCTCGTAGCCCTCCCAGGCGGTGTCCTGAACGATGACGCCGCGCTCGCAGGCGTCGGCCTCGGCGGCGGCCATGCGCACGCACTCGTCGTAGTTGACCTCTTCGATGGTCACCGTGGCGCCCTCGGCGGCGATGTTATCGAAGCGGGGCTTGGTGGAACCCTTGGGCATGTGCACGACGGCCTTCTGGCCCAGCTTGTTGGCAGCCCATGCCACGCCGCGGCCATGGTTGCCGTCGGTGGCGGTAAAGAAGGTAGCCTGGCCAAAGTCCTTGGCAAGCTGATCGGAGGTCAGGTAATCGAAGGTGCAGTCGGCAACGTCCTTGCCGGTCTCGTCGGCAATGTAGTTGGCCATGGCAAACGATCCGCCCAGAACCTTAAAGGCGTTGAGGCCAAAGCGATAGCTCTCGTCCTTAACGCACAGGTTGGACAGACCCAAGCGCGCAGCCTGACCGTCCAGGCGGGCAAGCGGGGTGACGGTATATTGAGGGAACGACTGGTGGAAGGCGCGGGCCTTCTTCACGTGGTCGAGACTCATGATTCCCAAGTGCTTGTCATCGCTCTTGGGCATCGTGTTGCCCGCCCACTGGATCTTATCGGCCATACGGTGAACTCCTTAAGTCCTCTCTTGCCGGCCCCCGCATACGCGTTTCAGACCGATCCCATTCACACGACTGAACTTTTATGTGGATGCCAAACAAAAAGTTTGTTAGTAATGTTCTATCACACTTTTTGATTGGTATATCTAACGAATTGTTTGTTGCCGTAATCGGTACTTTTTCGCCGCCGAACGGTCATGAATTGCCTTGTTGATGGATTTGTTTGCGGTCATGTGTGGTTTATGGCAAAGTGTGCCCAAACTAATTTTTAGGAAGGCACCCATGACCCCCGCACAGATTGAGTTTTATAAGCGCCTTGCACACGGCCTGGCGCTCCAGTTTGGCCCCAACTGCGAAGTCGTCGTCCACGACCTGGAGACCGAGGACGTGGACCACTCCATCGTAGTGATCGAAAACGGCCACGTCAGCGGGCGCAAACTGGGTGACGGCCCCAGCCATATTGTGTTTGAGTCCATGCACGAGGGCACCGCCGACGTACACGACCGCGAGCCATACCTCACCAAAACCACCGATGGCAAGCTGCTCAAATCGTCGACGATCTTTATCCGCAACGACGAGGGCAAGCCCGTCGGCATTTTGGGCATCAACTTTGACATTACGCTTATGAAGGCTTTTGAGCGTTCGCTCGACGCCTTTACCGGCACCGGCGGCACGGGCTATACCGAACCCGAGCCCATTACCAAGAACATCGGCGACCTGCTCGAAGACCTGCTGCACGAGTGCGAGCAGTTTGTGGGCAAGCCCGCGGCACTCATGACCAAAGACGAGCGCATTCGTGCCATTGGCTACCTTGACCGTCGCGGCGCCTTCCTCATTTCCAAGTCGAGCGAGCGCGCCTGCGAGTTCTTTGGCATCTCCAAGTACAGCTTCTATAGCTACCTCAATGAGGCCAAGGCGGCGGCCGGCGACAAGTAGGCACTCGCCTGGATTACCCTCCCCTTTTGGGCGCGAGTTCTGGAAAGCACGAATCCAAGACCGAGCCGCTTGGGAAGTTCCATATAATCGATGTCATTAGCATTTCGAAAGGATGGAACAGAATGGCGTTGAGCAAGGCATCATGCACCGGTCGCGGATTGATTCCGGCAATTGGTGGACATGTGCACCGCATGTTCGATGAGAGTGAAGACGACCTGTTTTCGCTGAGCCTTGACGACGTGATGAATGATCGCCCGTGGACCGCCGACGAACTCATGGGCGGCGGGGCTCGCCCGTCAAACCCCAATCCCGCACTTGCGCCTAAGACCGCATCTGCGCCGACTCCTGCGCAGTTGGCTGTTTCGACACCCGCGCCTACGCCCGCACCCACTTCGGCGCCCACGCCCGCTCCCCGCCCCGCAAGCGACCCGTCCGAGACGGCGGCATTTCTCGCTGCAGCGACGCAGGGCAAATCGGCCGACAGCACTGTTATGTACAGCGCCCAGCAGTTGCCTGTTCCTGCGGCACGCAAGCCTCCGGTCGCAAGGCTCGATGAGCCCGTTGCCCGTCAGGTTGCCTACGATTCCTGGGCTGCAGCCGATCTGGATGAGACCTCTACCGGCATGCCGGCGCTCGACGTTCCAGTTAACCCGCTTTTTGCCGCCAACACGAGCGCCGCGGACTATGAGGGCGGTGCGACATATTCCGATTATTCCGATGACTATGCTGGCAACGGTCGCATCGAGACCGAGGACTATGGCACCGCATCGAGCGATTATCTCAACGATCCGTACGCTGCCACGCCTGCACCGGAATATGACCCGGAGGCCGCGTCCGCGCCGGCGTATACCAAAAGCACGGGCGAAGAGCGCTTCGCCGATTATTACGCCGAGGAAAAGGCGCTGCGTTTCTCGGAATTTCCGCAAGCAGTCAAGGTTGCCTTTATCGCCATTGTCATTGCCCTGCTCGGCGTCATTGCGTTTGAGGGATTCCAGCTGTTCCGCGGCCCCACCCAAGCGGAGTCGGAGACCCAGCAAAAAGAGGACGATAACCAGTACTTGGACATCAATACCCTCAAGGGCGACCCCAACGACAGGGACGACGAGTAGCAAGGGCTGAAGGCGGCCGCAGGATCCCGCATCCAGCACCGGCTTCTAAGTGCTGTTTTGTCATCCAGCTACACTTTTCCGAAGTTTTAAGGTGCCTATTTCGACACTTTTCCGTACTTTTACACGGCTGATTTCGACACTTTTCCGGATGGAAGCCGAATAATCACTTGGGAAACCAACGCCATCCGCGCGTCATTTCGCGGATGGCGCTTGATTTCTGTCCGTACACGTTGATAGACCCCATCGTGCCCGCAAGGAGCGGGCGCGTTTTATCCAGAGTCGGGGTAGAGAGTTGGCTCCACGATCCCGACGCCAACCGGCCAAGAGGCACGGTGGCCCTGCCAATATCGATGAAAGGAGTTCCGTATGGACAATTTCTCCGTGCGCAGTGAGCGCAACTTCCACAACCTGGCAGCCAAGCCAAAACGAATGCATCTTCTGGACAAGCCGAACGGCTATGCCTCGGCCATGGTCAAGAGCAGTCTCCCCCACCAGATGTGCTTTACCGTGCAGGCGCTCGAGAAAGAGCTCTACACCGCCGGCGACCCGCACGTACTGCAGATCAAGCTGCTTGGAGACGACTCGCGCGAGCTGTCTAGCTGGAAGCTGTTTGCCGACGGCACGTGCGTCGCAAGCGGTTCGGGTGACTTTGCCCGCGAGTGCTTCTGCGAGGGAGCTGAGGTGTTTCTGGACCTGTGTCGCGACGCCGTCGAGACTGCCGAGCTGTGCCAGTGGAGCGAGAGGGAGTACGAGCTGTTGGGTGCCGCGCGCGGGATTGCGGGGGGGTGTAGGAACAGAAGCCTCATGACGGTGGCCTCAGCTGGAATGACGTATCGCTCGATAAATGATCTCAACAACGTAGCCGATGCGCCGCATTTCACCTCAAAGGCATTGAGCGATCAGGAGGCGTCCAGCATTTCTTTGATATCCCCAATTGATTGTTCCGAGAAAGTCTCTTCATGTCCTTATAATCGCCCTTACGAGAAACGTGGACGAGACAGGCGTCCATATGCCGTCTCTAAACTAACGAGCCGTTCGCGGAAAGAACATCTGGCTAGCATGGGCCAAAGATATACTGGTATCGCTGCAACAATTATGGAAGATCGGCACCACCAATGACCTCCTTGAAATTCTCCAGGCGCTTCGCGCTTAGCCTGCTCGCCTCGCTGTCCGCCACCGTAGCGCTTGCTTTGCCCTCAACCGCCCTAGCCGCGTCGGACCCGAACCCGCCCAGCATCTCCAACGTGACGATATCCGCGACGACAGTCACGGCCGGCTCCACGCTGCATGTCGGCTATAGCGTCGATGACCCTGACGGGGTACGGTCCGTCACGCCCATAGTCGAAGTCCTTGTCGAAAACGATACCGGAGACCATGGAATCAGTTCCCGTCTCGCCTTCTCGTCGACCGGCAACACGACCGCGGGCTTCGATATCTCCACCTCCCCGAGCGACCGGCCCTGCAGGTACCGGATCATCGGCCTCGGCGTGACCGATAGTCTCGGATGGGTTACCGATGTCTACGACACGACGTATGCCGAGGAGAAGGGGCTCGACTGTCCGACCTTCACCACCGACCCCCTCGAGTATGAGGTGACCGAGGGACCCGAGGACCAAAACCCGCCGACCGTGTCCTCCGTGTCGCTCTCGAGCAGGGAGGTCGCAACCGGTGCCGACCTCCACATCTCTTGGACCGTCTCCGATGCCGACGGCGTTCGCTCCGTTTCCCCCATACTGCGGCAGGGCTGGGAGAATTCGGACGACGGCTGCTCTGTTTCGTCAGCCTATTATCACGGAGGCTCGTCTATCGACGGGTTTGACCTCACATTCGACAGCAATAGGATCGGAAGGCACAGGCTGATCGGCCTTTCGGTCACCGATGGCCTAGGGTTCGAGACCGATGTGTACGAGAGTTCCTACGCCAGGGCCAACGGCATTTCGGGCGCGACTTTCTCGGTTGGCGACCCGAGCGAGCTGTGCTTCGAGGTGACCGGCAGCGCGATCGACCGGAACCCGCCCACGGTCTCGAACGTTTCCATCTCCGCGAAGAGGGTCCCCGTCGGCGGGATCCTCCGTATCTATTGCAATGTAGGCGACGCGGACGGCGTAAAGTCTGTCTCCCCGATCCTCGGCGACCCCGGCTATGTCGAGGACCCGAACTCTTTAAAGACCCGCAAAACGTTGAGCTGCAGCTACGATGCGGCAAGGGGCTATATCGAAATCGAGTTCCCCACGTCGCTCTCGATGGGCTCGTTTGAAATCCAAGCCCTCGCGGTCCTCGACAAGACGGGCCACGAGACCTTCGTCTACAGCTCCGCCTACGCCGAGCGTAACGGCAAGACCGGCGTTCAGACCTTTGATGTCGACGACGCGGGGGACGTCACCTTCGACGTGACCGCTCCGCTGTATGCCGCCACCAAGGGCGACGGGCAGGCGTATGCAAAGGACGGCGAGGCCGGTCTGACCTTCCGCTTCAGCGGTCCTCTCGATGAGTTCACGCGTCTCCTCGTGGACGGAACTGAGGTCTCCGCCGAGAACTACACCGCAACCAGGGGCAGCACGATTATCGAGCTCAGGCCGTCCTACCTGGACACGCTCGCCGGCGGCGGACACACCGTCACGGCCGTCTGGAAGGACGGGACGGCGACCGATGCGTCCTTCACCGTGGAGGGGAAGGCCCAAGGGGAGCAGGCGGGCGGAAAGACCGACGTAGATTCACCCGGCGACAACAAAAGTGATCCTGCCACTCCTGAAAAGGACGCCGACGAGGCGGCTACAAAAAAGTCGGGACGCACGACAGCCGATGAACCAAAGCTCGCTGCAACCGGCGACTCCACTTGGATGGCCAGCATCGCATTGGCCATGGCGGCCACGGCCTGCTTCACGGCAGCGAGAAGGCTTGAGCCCAAGCAGCATAGGCACGAACAGTAGCTCAAAGCGAACTCAACTGGGAAGGGCAGATGGATAGCCGTCCTTCTCTTATAATCAACCCAATCCGCTGAAATGCAATCAGTTAACGAGTTTCGCCAGACGCTCGGCCTCTACCCCGCTCTAGCAAGCCACCAGGCGATGAGATAATGCCCACGACTATCAACGTAAGCAAGGAGCGCGCTATGGCAGACAACGAGACCAAACCCTCGGCGAACGACGGCCGAGAGGAGCTCGTGGCAAAACAGCTCGCATCGACCAAAATCCACCTCGCGCTCACTCAGAAGCGGGTGGACGTCTCCGGCGCCATCAAGCTACCGCTCGAGCGAATTCCCCAACTCGGCGTGGCGTTTGCCTCGCTCCCCTCGATGTTTCGCACCGTCACCAACACGGTGAGCGTGCCCACGCTGCTTCAGGCGACTGACAAATATGGTAACCCGCTCGATCCGTCGAAACTCAACACGTTCAAGGACGGCAGCGGTCTCACAGGGGGCTACCGCGACGCCGCCAAGGGCCTTGGGCAGGCGCGCTTCCACGTAGTCGAGGGCGACATCGCCACGAGCGTCACGCAGGTGCCTTACGATCCAACATCGCTATTCATGGCAGCCGCAATCGCGCAGATAAACCAAAAGCTCGACTCCATCCAGGAGTCCGTCGACGAAATGTTCGAGTACATGCGTCAGCGCGACAAGGCCAACATGCGTGGCAACCTCAAGACGCTCGCAGACATCCTCAACGGTTACGGCCTCAACTACGGCAACGCCACCTACATGGCAAACGCCCATATGAAGGTGCTCGACATCAAGCAGTCGTCCGCGCAGGACATGGAACTCTTCCGCTCGCAGGCACAGGCGGATCTGAAAAAGAAAGGGTTCATCGAGGTGCGAGACGGCTTGGGCAGACGCCTCGACAAGGTGCTCGACTACCTCAAAGACTGCCAGCTCGCCACCTACATCCACGCGTTCTCGCTGTTCCTCGAACCCATGCTCGCCCAGAACTTCGAGCCCGCAAAGCTCGCGGACGCCACTGCGAAGATCGAGGCTGATTCGATCGCGTACCGCGAGCTCTACACCGACTGCTACAACGCACTCGAAGCGGGGGCTGTCGACACCGTCGATGCGGCACTGCTGGGCGGTATCGCGTCCGCGGGCAAATTGCTCGGTCACGCCATCGCAAAGACCCCCGTGGGCGACCATACACTCATCGACGAGGCGCTCGAAGGCGCAGGAGAGAGCATCGGAAAGTTCAACGACAAGCAATCCGAGAAACTCCTCGAAAAGCTCCATCAGGCAAAGACGCCCGACGTCACGCCGTTCAAGCAGAGCGTAAAGGAGATCGACACCCTCTACAACCGCCCCGCGCAGATCGCCGTGGACGCCGAGAACGTCTACATCTTGCCTGCCAAGCAGCAGGAAGAGTAACGATACGCGACAGGCACGCGCCATGCAGACAGCTAACGCCCCTACCTTCCCGCCGCCTTCAGCTTCAGCAGCAGGTCGCCCAGCTCGGGGCACTTGCTAGAGAGGCGTGTCTGGGCCCGCTCGCCCATCCCCCAACGTTGGCGGACTTCTTGGGCGCGCGGACTCACGTGATAGTCCCCGTCCATCACCTGCTTGAGCAGCTTGGCGGTCACGCGCGCATCGGCTAGGGCGCTGTGGGCATGGCCCGTCGACTCGTCAAACTCGATGCCGAACCACGTTGCCGCGTCGCCCAACGAGACGCGCCCGTGGCTGCCAACGTCCATGATCGAGGTGTAAAACGCCTGCAGGTCGGCCCAGTCCGTAGGAAATGTGGAAAGGTCGATGTGCTTTGCCTGACACTCGGTCAAAAGCTGCCGACGGTCCGCACCGCTCCAACAGACCACCTGGGCGGAGTAGCGACCGATCCAATCGCTGAGCCTTTTTATCACCATGTAGAGCGGATCGGCCATCGCGGTGTCCACGGCCGATATCCCCGTGAGCTCGCGGACGGGATACGCAACGCCTTCGGTAAATTCCGTCTGCACAAACTGCGAGAACTCGCCCATAACGTTGCCGTGGTAATCGAGCTTAACGGCGCCGACCTCGATAATCTCATTGCGCAGCCCACGGCGCTGGCGCTGCTTTGGCACCGGCGCAAACTCAAAGTCCAGCACAATCTGGCGCGCAAAGTTCGTCGTATCGATAGCCGAGATACACAGCGTCTTTTCAGCTGACACGGTTAGGGCCTTTCTCCGTTGCTTGCCGCTTGTTACATAAGCGGCTACATTGCCGTAAGGATAGGTGGCCGCGCGGACATGAAAGCTGGGCGCAATACCATGCGCTAATCACACGCCATGCAGACGGCCCCAAGAGAGTCGCCCGCTCTATTCAAATGGATGAAAAGATTTAGGCCCGGTGACTTGAATCAGCGGTCATCCCGGGCCCATCAATATGCAGTGTACCTACAGAGGGCTGGTTAATCAAACGGGCTTTCGGTGAGGAAGACCTGCGCGTCTAGCCCCAATCGCCCAGCGCCGTCTTCTGCCGCCCTTACGAAAGGCTGCTATTCGAGGGAATCACGTTGCTGTTATTATCGAACATATATTCGTATTTATGACCGCGCTTTGATAGAATGGCAGTTGTTGACGGCAGTTCCATGTGCCGGGCAGCGCCCTCCATGCGACGGGAGGTGATGCCCATGACCGATCTGATTGATTTCGTGAAGCTCCTGACCGCTTTGGTCTCGCTCCTCACGGCGCTTATCGGACTTTCCGAGGCACTTAAGCAGCGTACGAAGCAAAAGAAGACGATATGAGAAAGCCATTTGGGTCGCCTCCCCCGCGGCGCAGCTTCTTTCCGCGGGCTC
>CABUQV010000034.1 GCA_902493855.1 uncultured Collinsella sp. | reverse complement strand
CGTTCGGCCGTGCGCGGGCGCCCGGTCGGCGGCCCGTTCTGGGCGCGCCTCAATCGTAGCCCGAGACGGTCCCGGGCTGACAATTTCGACTGTAATGGACGTTCTTTAATAACTAGTCGTTTAAGAACATCCCCAAGAGCTAGTCAAGAACGTCCCCAAAAGCTCGTTGTTTGGGACAGTCTTTGGTGGTGAAGCGCGGAGACGGCTTTACGAGGGGCCCAGGTTGGCGCGAAAGAGGAGTGAAGCGTACTTGGGTACGCGAGCGACGAATGAACGCCAAGATGGGGTGGGGCTCGTAAAGCCGAGCGGGTTAGTTGAGCTTCAGGGCCTTCTGGATGGGCAGATAGAGGGCGCCGACCAGAATGGCGTTAAAGACGGCGGTCATGGCGACGACGGGCAGCATGGCGGCGGCGAGCTCGCCGACCACGCCGAGCATGGCCATCTTGATGATCATGAAGATGACGCCGGAGACAAAGGTGGTCAGGAAGGTTGCGACAATGGCGATGGCGGGCTTGACCTGACCGTTCTTGCCAGCGGCGTTGACGATGCCGGCCATGAGCACGGCGGCGATGCCCTCGGCGGCAAAATCGACGAACGGCGAAGTGGTGGTGATCTGGATCACGGCAGCCGAGATGAGGCCAATAACGAGCGCCTGGCCGATGTTGGGGCGAACGACCAGGATGGTGAGGCAGAAGGCCGAGATGATGAACTCGGGGCTGATCATGCCGCCCGAGATGCCCGAGATGGCCTTGCCGACGGTGAAGTTGAGGATGAAGCCGGCAGCGAGCAGGATGGCGAGCAGGACGAGGGCGCGGACATCGAGTTTGCCGCGGTCGGCGGTCTGGACGGTGCGGGGCTGGGCGGCGGTGGTGTTCTGAGACATGGTGAAAATCCTTTCGGAAGAGGAGTGCAAGAGAAAAGCGGAGGCGCGTGATGCGAATGCGATCGGGCTCGAGATAGAAAAAGGCCCCCGGTCGAAACCGGAGGCCTTCCAATCACCTAGAGCGCAAAAACAGGCGTGAGGGACTCACTGTCGACCGATCGTATTCGCATCACGCCACCACCAGTTGTTGAGAGACTTCATCGTGTTCTTCATGTTGGTGGCTCCTTTCGTGATGCCATGGCGCGGTCGCACCTAGTTGCTGTTGCGCTGCACTATAGCACAGCAAAGTGTGTGCGGGGAAATCTTTTTTGAAAAGATTTCAGGCGGGTTTCCCGCCGGTCAAAAGAGTGGGCTGAGCGGGCGAGAGGCTGCCATTGCTGCCTTGCCCGCTCAGCTAAGACGTTACTCCTTATTGCGACGGTAGAGGAAGTAACCGCCCGCGGAGATGACGGCAACGCCAGCGATGGCGAATGCGGCCACCATGCGGCCATCAAAACGATCGCCAGTGGTGGGCAGGCCGCCCTTGGTGTTCGTCTTGTTAGTGGTTACCGTGGTCGTGGTGTCGGACTTGCCAGGCTTCTCAGGCTTGGCGGCCGGCTGCTCGGGCTTAGCGGGCTGCTCGGGAGTGCCAGGCTGCTCAGGAGTGCCGGGCTGATCCGGGGTGACCGGATCGGTGGCAAGAGCATCCTTGGCGTAGGTGATGGACACCTTGAGGCCGTTGGTCTCGGTGTTCAGGTCGCTTGGGGTAAAGGGCTGGTCGAAGTTTTCGGCCTTCTGATAGGCGCGCATCTCCTGGAGCAGTGCCTTGCACTTCTTGTAGGTGTTCTCGGTAGCAGCCTTGCCGGCCTTGTTGGCCAGGGCAGTGCGGCCCTCGGTGGTCGTCTCGGCCAGCATGGCGGCGTCAACTTCCTTGTTCTGCTCGATAAGCTCGTTCTGGAGCGCATCGAGGTAGGCACGGACGCTGACACCAAGGGTGTCAGGGTTCTCGAAGCAGAGCGAGCTGATGTCCATAAGGACGTAGTTGATTGAGTTCTCGGGCTCCTCGTTGTACACGACGTCAGTCTGGTTGCAGTGATCGAAGGAGACGGTCTGATCGCTGAAGTACGGGCTGACCTCAGTTATCAGAGCGGAGTACAACGGGATGGCGACGGAGTACGCGGCGCGGGAGAGCATTTCCCACTGGATGGTAGCGACTTCGGGGTCATACCCGCGACGAATCTGGAAGAGGTTGATCTCGGTGTTGCGCTCGCTGCCGATGCAATAAACACCATCAGTGTTCGCGTTGAGGCCAGGGACGTTCTCGCCGCGGTTGCCAAAGGCACGAATCAGCTCAAAGGTGCTCCAGCCAGACTTGCCAGGCCTGAAGAACAGGGGCTGGATTTCGCTGACCATGGCTCCCTTTTGGTCAGGTTTTCCATCCTTCTTTACTGTGATAATGTCGTAATCTGTGCCTTCGGTCAGCTGACTACCAAAATAATCGCGGCCTTGCACATAGCGGGACCACTGGTTTACGCCGGAATCGGCGAGGCTTTCGCCATACGTTTGGGCGACATCGAATTTGCCGTCAGCGGAGTATTTGGCGAAGCCCTTCTCCACGGGCATGGACTCGATGCCCTCGGAGTGTAGGCAGTTCTCGGGGTCATCAAGGTCGACATCGTAGTTGAGGCTCCCGATATTAGGGTTGAGCGACGCGACGTCGTCAGCGAGCTTCATGGCGATCCACTGATGGGCGGAAAGTGTGGCGAACAGCCAGGTCTCGTTGTTGTCGGCGATGATGATCTGGTCGTTGGTGCAGACGCCTTGATCATCGATCAGTCTGCCGAGAAGCTCGACGCCCTCGCGGGCCGTGGCGCTCTCGCCCAGGATGATGCTGCCGTAACTGTACTCGCCCAGACCCACTTTCTCATCGATGTGGTCTGCTGCATCGGCCTCCTCGTTATAGGAAGTGCTTAGCGTGGCAGAGCAGGAGACGCCCTTCTCGTTGATTCCGGCCTCGGAATAGGCGTCGGTGCGACCCATCCAGTTGGAGGGGTGGTCGCGTACATAGCTGTAACGATAGGTAGGCTTGTTCGAAGTGTATTCAAAAGCAGATTCAATCGAGCTGTACTTAAAGCCAGGTTCGTGGGCAGGTTCGATGCCGTAGTGCTTAAGATAGCGCTTGCCAAAGTCCTCGGCGCGGCCGTAGTACGTATTGCCGTCGGCCGTATAGTTTTTGCCCATGTACATCTGCGTGCAGGCGAGCGCAGATGTCGGCATGGACATGATGGTTGCAGCTCCAAAGGCGAGGCCTATGCCTAGCTTCTTGAGCGCGTTGACGGGGTGAGTTTTCCTCATTTTCCCTCCCAGCGTGCGAAAGCCCTCTGTCGCCAGAGGGCTTCAGCCAATAAAGACACCCCATTAGCGTAACGAACTGGAAACAATATTCATCTATGAAAGACACTTACTCGATAAGCGTGATGAAATATGCGACGAGCGGTTAATTGTACTCAGTTTGTAGCTTTACTTTAATAAAGACGCCCTGTAATTACTGTAGCCGAATAAAGTAGCTGGGAATGCCTGAAATGAAAATCCCCTGCTGTTTGGCAAATGCATAAACAGCAGGGGAGACGATAATTGGATGAATATCATACCAATGTGGAATTACTTCTTCCGGCGGTGGATCACGTTGATCGCATAGCCGACGAGCATGGCCAAAACGATGATGATAAAGCCGAGCAGGGGATTGTCGTTCATAGGGTCCTCCTATTTTCCGAGCGGGGAGAATTCGTCGACGATGAGGTCGAGGCATTGCGGAAGCGCGCGGGCTCCAAAGACGCCCGAATTGCTGGAGATAATCTCGCCATCGAACTGCATGCCCAGCGACGGGGTGCAGGTGATCTTGGCTTCCTTGGTCTGGATGATCTTGAACTGCGGGCGGCCGAGTACCTTGCCGGCGGGGTCGAGTGCGGCGGTGATCACAGTCGGTAGAAGCTGCACAGTTTTTACGGGTTCGATGACCGCAATGTCGACCATGCCATCGTTCATACGGCAGTCGGGGAACAGGTTGATGTCGTTTTGGATGACCGAGGTGTTGCCGGCCATGCAGCAGATGCCGTCGAGCTCCTCGACAATGCCGTCATGCTCAATCGTAAAGTGCGCCACCGTGGGATTGGGCGTGGCGAGCGCGGAGAGGAAGTAGGCGATCTCGCCGATGTCGTTTTTGGTGGGGGCGGCCTTCATCATGATCTCGGCGTCGAAGCCCGAGCCGGCGATGATGATGAAGCCGTGGCGCTTCTCGTTGCCGTTCTCGTCGAGCCAAAAGAGCTCGCCCATGTCCACTTTGACCGTGCGACCGGCGCGGCAAGCCTTGGCAAGCGCCGCCGCCTCGGGGGCATTACCGATGTTGTTGAAGAACAGGCAGGCCGTACCGGAGGGGAAGACGAGCGTGGGGACACCGCATCCGCGCATCTGGTCGAGCACGTTGGAGACGGTGCCGTCGCCGCCCGAGACCACCACGCGATCGAATTCGCGCACGTCTGCCACGGCGTCCTCGGGCTCCATGCCATCGCCGATAAAGCGCATCACGACCTCGTCGCCGCCCTGCGCGAGGGCGTGCGTAAATGCGTAGATTTCATCTGAGCTAGGGCCCGATGCCGGGTTGTGGATGATAAGGCAGCGCATACTTACGTTCCCGTTCTGTGACTAACCGAGTATAGTTGTAAGGCAATGCCGATATCCTACCCGTGTTTTTCGGGCCTAACCTTATTCGATGGGTTGATATGTACATTTCCACACATCAGGCTCTACTCGACTTTTGCCAGCGCGCCCGTAAGTTCGACGCGATTGCCGTCGATACCGAGTTTTTGCGCGAGCGCACGTTCCATCCGCGTCTGTGCTTGGTTCAGATTGCCACCCCTGCCGAGAGCGTCGCGGTCGATCCCCTGGTAATCGACGACCTCTCGCCGCTGGCCGAGCTTATGGCCGACGAGAGCGTGACCAAGGTCTTCCACGCCTGCTCGCAGGATATGGAGGTCATGCTCCATACCGTGGGCGTGCTGCCACGACCGATTTTCGATACGCAGGTCGCCGCCGCTTTTTTGGGCGAGCGCCAGCAGATTTCCTACGGCGCGCTCGTGCAGACGTTTTGCGGCGTCTCGCTGCCCAAGACCGAGTCGCTGACCGACTGGTCGCGTCGCCCGCTGACCGATAAGCAGATTGAGTACGCGATCGATGACGTCAAATACCTGATCGTCGCCTATACCGAGATGATGAGCCGCCTGCGCGAGCTGGGCCGCGTGGACTGGGTGCTCGACGAGTTGCGTCCTCTGGTCGATGAGTCGCACTACCGTGCCGATCGCCACGAGGCGTTCCGTAAGGTCAAGCGCATCAATTCGTGCAGCCGTCACCAGTTGGGCATCGCGCGCGAGCTCGCCGCCTGGCGCGAGGATCGCGCCGAGCGCCGTAACATCCCGCGCAAGTGGGTCATGTCCGACGACACGCTGCTTGCGCTCGTTAAGCGCAATCCCGTGCGCGTTGAGGAGTTCCGTAGCATTCGCGGTACCGATCAGTTGGGGGAGCGCGACGTGGACGGCGCGCTCATGGCCATCAAGCGCGGCGCGAGCTGCCCGCACGATCGCCTGCCGCTCATGGTGCGCGGGCATCGTCAGATCTCTCCGGAGTTGGAGAGCGTGACGGACCTGATGTATGCGCTCATTCGCCTAGTTGCCGAGCGCTCGGGCGTGGCGACCTCGGTCATTGCCTCGCGCGATGACCTGGCCGACTATATTGAGCACCCCGAGCAGAGCCCCCTGCGCGAAGGCTGGCGCTTCGAGCTCGTGGGCTCACGCCTGGACGATTTGCTCTCGGGCAATATGGGGTTGACGGTGAAGGACGGCAAAATCGAGCTCCTGTAGGGAAGCCTAGCCGGTTGAGTGGGTAGAATGCCTCCAACGTGTAATTCGATTCGGAGGAATTCGCATGCCTTATTACTATGGTTACGGCTTTGGCATCGACCCGCTGTACCTGCTGGTTGTTCTTGTTTGTACAGTGCTTGGCCTTGCTGCGCAGAGCTATATCAATTCGACGTACAAGACCTGGTCCAAGGTTCGCTCGGACGGCGACACGGGCGCCACGGTTGCTCGCCGCATGCTTGACGCCAACGGTTGCAATGCCGTGGGTATCAAGGGTGTCGCCGGTGAGCTCACCGACCATTACAACCCGCAGGATAACAACCTGTATCTGTCGGATGCCAACCGTTCGGGCGGTTCGGTCGCAAGCGTTGCCGTCGCCTGCCACGAGGCAGGCCATGCCGCCCAGCGTCAAAGCGACTATGCCATGATGAAAGTACGTACCGCCCTCGTGCCGGTCGTCAACTTTACCCAGAACACCTGGACCATCGTGTTGCTCTTGGGCCTGTTTATGAACATTGCCGGGCTCACATCCCTCGCGTTGATCTTCTTCTCGTTTAGTGTACTGTTCCAACTCGTTACGCTGCCTGTCGAGATTGACGCCAGCCGACGCGCCGTGGCGTACATCGAGCAGTCGGGTATGAGTTCCAAGCAGGTCAACGGTGCCAAGAAGGTACTGACGGCCGCCGCGCTTACCTATGTTGCCGCTGCGCTCACCTCGATTATTCAGCTGCTCTATCTTATGGCTCGCTACAACAGAAACTCCAACCGATAACAAATTGGGTCGCTGGGCGCCGCGGGGATTCGTGTCCCCGCGGCGCTGTACTATGTGTTGGACTTAAATTTGCACGGGGCCGGAGCCCATGTGCACGATGACGAAAGGGGGCTGCGTGGCAGGCTGGAATCTGACCGGCAATGCCGTTTCCGCCGAGTTCGACGGATCGGACGAGCAAGAGCGTAAAGAGCTCAGCGTGAGCCAGGCGGTGGAGATTGCCGCTGGCGCGCTCGATGCGATTCCGCAGCTGAGCGTTCTGGGCGAGGTCACGGGTTTTCGTGGTCCCAATGCCCGAAGCGGCCACTGCTACTTCCAAATCAAGGACGATTCGGCGGCCGTCGACTGCATCATCTGGAAGGGCGCCTATCTCAAGCGCACTTTCGATCTGCGTGACGGCATGCAGGTGAGCTTTAAGGGCAGCTTCAACCTCTATAAGCCCACGGGTCGTATGAGCTTTGTCGCTCGCTCATTCTCGCTGGCGGGGGAGGGCCTGCTGCGTCAACAGGTGGCGCAGTTGGCCGAAAAGCTACGCCGCGAGGGGCTGATGGACGAGTCCCGTAAACGCCGCATCCCGGTGTTCTGCTCACGCGTGGCGGTCGTCACCTCGCTTTCGGGCGCCGTGATCGACGACGTCAAGCGTACGCTGCGCCGTCGCAACCCGCTCGTCGAGCTTGTCTGCGTGGGCGCAAAGGTCCAGGGCGAGGGCGCGCCGGCAGAGCTTATTGAAGGCTTGCGCCGCGCCGCTGCCATTACGCCGGCGCCCGATTGCATTTTGCTTGTCCGTGGCGGCGGCTCCTTCGAGGACCTCATGACCTTTAACGACGAGGAGCTTGCCCGTGCGGTGGCGGCTTGCCCCGTGCCCGTGGTGACCGGCATTGGCCATGAGCCCGATACCTCGATTTGCGACATGGTGAGCGACCGTCGCGCCTCAACGCCAACGGCAGCGGCAGAATCGGTGGCACCGGCTATGACGGAGTTGGCCGACGTGCTCGAGACGCGCCATCAGCGTCTGGGCGCCGCAATGGCTTCGATGATCGGGTCGGATCAGGTTGATTTGGAGATGCTCGATCAGCGCGGTCGCCGTGCCTGGGATGCCTATACGGCTCGCTTGGGCGATGCCCTCGATGCCGCCGCATGCCGCCCGTGCCTCAATGATCCAACGTTTATGGTCGAGCGTCGCGAGTCTGAGCTTGCGCTGACTGCCGATCGACTGTCGGGCGCCATAACGCGTTCGGTTGGGGCCTTCCGCTCCAACTTCGAGCGTCTGCCCGAGCGCTTGATCGCAAGCACCTCGGGGCTCGATGGCAAACGCCATGCGCTCACGCTTGCGAGTTCCCGTCTGGAGCATCAGGGGCGCACAATGCTCATCAAGTCAGCTTCCGACTTGGGCCGTGCAGCGGCTTCGCTCGATGCCCTGTCGCCGCTCAAGGTACTTGCCCGCGGCTATTCCATCGCGTACAGCGATGATGGTGTGGCTACGAGCGCCAAGAGCTTTAAGCCCGGCGATGCCATCCGCGTGCGTATGGCAGACGGCAACGTGGCTGCAACGGTCGATACGGTCGAGTAACCCGCGTTTCATAGCGATAAACCTTTAGGAAAGGAAACAGATATGGCAGAGAAGACCCCGGTCGAGCAGCTTACGTACAAGCAGGCCTCGCAGGAGCTGGAGCTCATCATCCGCAGCCTGGAGTCGGGCGATATGGAGCTCGAGGAGTCGCTCGAGAGCTATACCCGCGGCGTCGAGCTCCTCAAGAGCCTGCGCACCCGCCTGTCCGATGCCGAGCAGAAGGTCTCGGTGCTTCTTAAGGACGTCGACGGCAACGACGTGCTCGCCGACGGCGAAGCCGCCAACACCGACGACAACCTCTCGTTCTAACCATCCTGACCAAATATAATTACCTTGGTCTGTGAGAAAGGAACCAACCATGTGTGATTGCATCTTCTGCAAAATCGCCAACCACGAGATCCCCTCGACCGTTGTCTATGAGGACGACCAGGTCATCGCGTTCGACGACCTCAATCCCCAGGCGCCGGTCCACACGCTCGTGATTCCCAAGAAGCACTACAGCGACATCGCCGACAACGTACCGGCCGAGACCATGGGCGCCATGGCTCACGCCATCCAGGAGGTCGCTAAGGCCAAGGGCCTGGAGGACGGTTTCCGCGTCATCTCCAATAAGGGCGTCAACGCCGGCCAGACCGTCATGCACTTCCACATGCACGTTCTCGGCGGCAAGAACCTGGGCGAGAACCTCATCTGAGGGCGCGTAGGCCGTCGACTTGGCTGCCTTTGGAGTAATCTATGCAGCTTTCTCAACTCGAATACCTTCAAGCTGTAGCGAACTATGGCGGCGTGCGCAAAGCAGCTCGCGCCGTTCACGTGAGTCCGCAGGCCGTTTCGTCGGCAATAAAAAAGTTGGAATCTGAGTATCAGATTGTTTTGCTCGACCGATCGGCGGGGGAGGCTGTTTTGTCTCCGGCGGGCAGAGAATTTGCGCGTCGTGCACGCGTGATCCTGGCGCAAGTCGACGATCTCAAAAAGTACGCTCAATCGGGGAACGGCGGCGTTTCGCCTGACGGCCACTTTCGTCTTTACGCCCCCTGTCTTCACGGGCGGGGGCGTCTTTTTTCCGAAAACTGGTACGACTCGTTTGAAAGCTCGCACCCCCAGATTCACCTTGATGTTTGGCATCAGCCAACGGCTACATGTTTTGAGTCGCTCATGCTTGGTATTTCGGATGCAGCCATCTCATTTGAAGAACCACGGAACAGCGTCCTTTCTTCGAAATTCTTGGGTGAAAAGGAGCTCAAGGTTCTTTCGTGCCCGGCAGGTCATCAATCTGTGGACGCTATGACCATTCGTGAGCTACTGGGCGGCAGGCTCGCTGTTCCCATTAATTTGTCACCCTGTCTCAATGCAATCAATCAATGTCCCGAGGCTCAGCTGGTTAATTTCCGCTTCCGCGACGTCGAATACGAAAACAGGGCGCAGACTGAGTTTCTTCAAGCCGAGGGATTGATATTGAGTTTTTCTGGCTCTTCTCTCGCAACAGATGGACTGGAAGTGAGCGAGTGCTCCATTGAAGGCTCGCATGACGTGGCCTTGCCCATCTATTTTTGCTATCGACAAAATGCCTGGACCGATCGACACCAGACGGTATTTCTTCACCTATTGCGTCATCTCGCTTCGTGAGGCCATTTGGCCTCGTGGCGTCAAGTGAATGTTGACGCCTTGTAACACATGACTGACGGCTTTGCCCTCATGCTTTTCCAAGATTTCGGTTTGGGCTATTGGCTCTTGGAGGGCGGAGCATGAAAAACCGTACGGTTTTGCTTTATATGACGTTCGTTTTTCTGTCGAACTTCAGCACCATTTTGTATTTTCTGACGGTTTACCTTGAATTCGTCGGATTCTCGATGGTAGCGATTTCTAGCATGATGATTGCATACCAAGTGAGTAAGTTCATTCTTGAGGTTCCTACTGGTTATATTGCTGACAGGTTTGGACGAAAGGTGAGCGGCCTCGTTGGCGTCGCGGGAATGCTCGGATATTACACCGCTCTGCTCCTCGTCCGATCTCCTCTGCTTTTAATCGGTGCGTTTGCTCTCAAAGGTTTTGCCGTTGCATGTGTGAGCGGATCCATCGAAGCGATTTACATTGACAGCGTCTCTCAAGACCAGCTCGTAAGACTTAATATCGTTGAGCGATTTGTTTTCTATGCGTCTTATGCCCTCTCCGCTTGTGTGGGCGGTTTCATTTCGTCCGCTGGCGCGTATCTCGTTGGGCTTTCGGTCGACATCATCACAATGGTGCTGACATTGGTTGTCGTTGTCTGTATTCCTGAGGCGAGAAGAGAAGGCACTGCGGCGTCACCTGAGCATGGAATTAGCCCGAAGATGATCGGTGCTGCTATTGCGGGTAATGGCATTCTTCGGTCAGCGTTCATCATGGACTGCTCTCAGGCATTTGCCTTCGTCGCTCTGGAAGACTTTTTCTCACTGTTGCTTGCAGGCCGCGGAATGAATGCTGTCGCTTCGGGCGTGACCATTGCGGTCCAGCTCCTTGCTTCCGCCTCCATAGGGTTTATTGTGCCCAGTGTGATTGCTCATGTCGACAAGGGCCGCTTTGCGCGTATTTGCGGCATCGTGCGCCTTTTCCTGACTGCTCTGTTTTTGATTCCCTTTACTCCGGTCTATTTGCTGCCCGTGTTCTATGTACTGCAGACGGTTGCTTACTCGTTATTTGCTCCAATTAAATACTCAATTTTTCAAAATGCTGTCGATTCTTCGATGCGCTGTTCACTGATTTCGGTCCAAAGCCAGATGGTGGCGGTGGGTGCCATCCTTTTCTATCTGTTCAATGCTGCGTTGAGCAGCATCGCGGGTATTCGAGTCATATTGCTTGTAGCGCTCGGGATATCTTCTTTGGTGTATATCCCCGCGCTATTTCGTCTTACAAGTCAAAGGCCGTGAGTATTTGGGCACCGATAACTTATATATCAACGCAATAAACCCGAGCGCGAGGGCGTTTGGGTTTATTATTGAAGCGTATGTAACCTGGCGGCGCCACACCGCCTGTTAGTAGGGAGACACATGAACGTTCTGGTCGTCAACGCAGGATCTTCGACCCTCAAGTATCAGGTCATCGATACCAAGTCCCACAAGGTGTCCGCAAAGGGCTCCTGCGAGCGCGTCTGCTTTACCGGCGGTACCTTCACCCACGCTGCCAACGGTTCCAAGAAAGTGACCGAGAACATCGAGTTCCCCGACCACAAAGTCGCCATCGAGGTTGTCCTGAAGGACCTCGAGGCCAACGGCGTCAAGATCGAGGGCATCGGCCACCGTATCGTTCAGGGCGGTTGGTACTTCGGCGATTCCTCCCTCGTCGACGAGGACGTCCTCGCCAAGATCCGCGAGGTCGCTCCGCTCGCCCCGCTGCACAACAACCCCGAGGCCAACGTTATCGAGTACTGCCTCGAGCAGTATCCCGACCTGCCCAACGTCACGGTCTACGACACTGCTTTCCACTTCAATATGCCCGAGGTCGCCAAGACCTACGCCCTGCCCAAGGACGTCTGCGACAAGCTGCACATCCGTAAGTACGGCGCCCACGGCACCAGCTACCGCTACATCTCCAAGAAGGTTGCCGAGATGACCAACGGCGAGGCTCGCAAGGTCGTCGTGTGCCACATCGGTTCCGGCGCTTCCCTGTGCGCCATCGAGGACGGCAAGTGCATGGACACCACCATGGGCTTGACGCCGCTCGACGGTGTCATGATGGGCACCCGCTGCGGCTCCATCGACCCTGCTACCGTGTGCTACCTGCAGCGCGAAGGTGGCTACACCTTCGACGAGGTCGACGAGATGATGAACAAGAAGTCCGGCCTTTTGGCTGTGACCGGCGGCAAGACCAACGACTGCCGCAACGTCGAGGAGCTCGCCGCTGCTGGTGACCCCGAGGCCCAGCTCGCCTTCGATATGTTCGTTTACAAGATTGCCGCCAAGGCTGCCGAGATGGCCACTTCCATGTGCGGCATGGACACCCTGGTCTTTACCGCCGGCATCGGCGAGCACGCTCCGGCTGTCCGCGCCGGCGTGGCCGATCGTCTGGCCTTTATGGGCGTCAAGATGGACCATGCCCGCAACGCTCTGCGTGGCGACGGCGCTTGGTGCCTGTCCGCCAAGGATTCCAAGGTCAAGATCTTCGTCATCCCCACGGATGAGGAGTTCATGATCGCCTCCGACGTCGAGCGCATCGTCAACAGCAAGTAATTGCAAGAGGGGAGGGGCTGGACGACCAAGTGCCGTTCAGCCCCTCTTTTGCGCTCGTTGGGCGATATGCCTGATAGCTATTTATCAAGATGTGATAACTTCTTATTAAAATGCGGTCGCCTTAAGAGGTCTGCGTCGACCGTATTGCACTGCAAAGGAGTCTCATGAACGTACTTGTTGTCAACGCCGGCAGCTCAAGCCTTAAATATCAGCTTCTGGATACCGATACCCGCGAGGTTTTCGCCAAGGGCAACTGCGAGCGTATCGGCTCGGACATGGGTATCTTTGGCCACTCCGAGAACGGTGGCGCCAAGCAGACCGAGGAGGTTCCCTTCCCCAATCATCGCTCTGCTATCGCTCGCGTGCTCGAGGAGCTCGAGAAGACCGACTTTACGATCGATGGCATCGGCCACCGTATCGTTCAGGGCGGCTGGCACTTCGATGATTCCGCAGTCGTTGACGACGAAGTCATGGCTAAGATCCTTGAGGTGGCCCCGCTCGCCCCGCTGCACAATTACGGCGAGGCCGCAGCAATCGAGTATTGCCGCGAGAAGTATCCGGAGCTGCCCAACGTCGCCGTCTTCGATACCTCGTTCCACATGACCATGCCCGAGGTCGCCTACACCTACGCGCTGCCCAAGGACGTGTGCGAGAAGTACCACGTGCGAAAGTACGGTGCCCACGGTACGAGCCACCGCTACGAGTGGATGATGGCAAAGGAGATTCTGGGCTCGTGCTGCCACCGTCTGCTTTCGTGCCATCTGGGCAACGGCGCTTCGCTCGCCGCCATTGAGGACGGCGTTTGCCGCGACACCACGATGGGGCTCACGCCGCTCGACGGCCTGATGATGGGCACCCGTTGTGGTTCCATTGACCCTGCCACCGTGTGCTACCTCCAGCGCGAGGGCGGCTACAGCTACCAGGAAGTCGACGACATGATGAACAAGCAGTCTGGTCTGCTTGCCATCTCGGGCATCTCCAACGACGCCCGCGACATCCGCACGCGCGCCTCCGAGGGCGACGAGCGCTGCCTGCTCGCCTTCGATATGTTCGCCTACAAGGCTATGCAGCAGGCCGGTTCCATGATTGCCTCTATGGCGGGCGTGGATACTATCACCTTTACCGCCGGCATCGGCGAGAACGACTGGTCGATCCGTAAGGCCTTCTGCGACTGCTTTGAGTGGCTGGGCGTGCGTATCGACAACAACAAGAACCGCGAGGCCGTGGGCAACGGCCCGCAGGTCATCAGCGCCGCCGGCTCTTCCGTCACGGTCATGGTCATCCCCACAGACGAGGAATACATGATCGCCCACGACGTCGAGCGTCTAACCAAGAACAACTAACGCGCGCATTTGCAAGTAGACGAAAGGCCTCCAGAGCAACAGCTCCGGAGGCCTTTTTTACTAGCAGGCGGAAATTCCAGTCCCAAAGTGATTGTCACCAGCAACGCCTGCGCTCCCAACAACGGCACCCAATCATTCAGATTCTCAGCCTAGCTCGTAGCCAAGCCGCCGTCCACCCCGGATTCCCTGATTGCCACGTGACGGCAGAAGGCCGCACGGGCTAACCCCTGAAAACAATCCGCAGACCAGAAACGCCCCCGTTCGTAGCTCCGGAGGAGCAGAACGGGGGCGTTTCATTGGTCGAGGACGTTTTCAGGGGTTAACCCGTACGGCCTTCGGGCGAGTGCGTACGCTACTCAGCCATCTGAGCCTGGACGGCGGTGATGGCCACGACACCCACGATGTCGTCGGCAGAGCAGCCGCGCGACAGGTCGTTGACCGGCTTGGCGATGCCCTGCAGGATGGGGCCGTAAGCGTCAGCGCCGGCGAAGCGCTGGACCAGCTTGTAGCCGATGTTGCCGGCCTCGAGGTCGGGGAACACGAGCACGTTGGCCTTACCGGCGACGGAGGAGCCGGGAGCCTTGAGCTGGGCGACGGTGGGGACGATAGCGGCGTCGAGCTGCAGGTCGCCGTCGATGGCGAGCTCGGGAGCCTTCTCCTTGCAGAACTTCACAGCCTCCTGGACCTTCTTGGCGACCTCGCCACCGGCGGAGCCCATGGTGGAGTAGGAGAGCATGGCCACGTGCGGCTCAACGTTGCCCATGAAGGTGGACCAAGAGTGAGCGGAGGCGATGGCGATCTCGGAGAGCTCATCGGAGGACGGGTTAATGTTGAGGCCACAGTCGGCGAAGATCAGCGTGCCGTCGGTACCGAACTGCGGGGTGTCGGTGCACATCACGAAGAAGGCCGAGACCAGCTTGGTGCCCGGGGCGGTCTTGAGGATCTGCAGCGCGGGGCGCAGGGTGTCGGCGGTGGAGTGGCAGGCGCCGGAGACCAGGCCGTCGGCATCGCCCATCTTGACCATCATGGTGCCAAAGTAGGTGGCGTCCATCACCTGGGCGCGAGCCTGCTCGATGGTAACGCCCTTCTTGGCGCGGAGCTCGGCAAACTTCTGCGCGTACTCCTCGTGCTTCTCGGCATTGCGCGGGTCGATGACGGTAGCGCCGGGAACGTTGATCTCGTCGGGGTTGCCCAGGATGACGATCTTTGCCAGGCCCTCCTCGATGATCTTGGTGGCCGCGACGATGGTGCGCGGGTCCTCGCCCTCGGGCAGGACGATCGTCTTAAGGTCGGCCTTGGCGGCAGACTTCATACGGTTAAGGAAATCGCTCATGTTACTCCTTACAAGCGTTTCACTAAGCTCCAGGCGCCCGGCTGTTCACGAATAAACCCGCTGCTAGCGGGTTTACCTTTCAATAATGTACGCCGCGGTGCTTGAGCTTTCCTTGTGTGGCAAGCTCATTATAGGACGCATTAGCGCTATAATCGCTCTGATAAATATGTCTCGAAGAATGTTCGAGAAAAGCCCAGCTAACGAGCACGTGGCTTTTGACAAGGAGTATCGATGCAGATTACCTCAGGCCTGCCTGAAGGCTTTAATGCCGGTGCGTACGACATGATCGTTGTCGGCGCCGGTTATGCCGGTGCCGTTTGCGCCCGCCGTCTTGCCGAAACCATCGGCTATCGTGTTGCCGTTTTGGAGCGCCGTAGCCACATTGCGGGCAATGCCTTCGACTGCACTGACGAGGCGGGAATCCTGGTCCACGAGTATGGTCCGCACATCTACCATACCTTTAACGAGCGCGTCCACAATTTCCTGTCGCGCTTTACCAAGTGGACGGACTACCAGCACAAGGTGCTCGCCAACATCAACGGTACCCTAATGCCCGTGCCCTTTAACCATGCGAGCCTCAAGCTTGCCTTTGGCGATGAGCGCGGCGAGGAACTGTACCAAAAGCTCGTGGAGACCTTTGGCAAGGACGTCAAGGTGCCCATTATGGAGCTGCGCAAGAAGAACGACCCGGATCTTGCCGAGGTCGCCGATTATGTCTATGAGAACGTCTTTTTGCATTACACCATGAAGCAGTGGGGCCAGACGCCCGACCAGATCGACCCCTCGATCACCGGCCGCGTCCCCGTCTTTGTGGGCGATGACGATCGCTACTTCCCGCAGGCTCCTTTCCAGGGCATGCCGCAGGACGGCTATACCGCGCTGTTCGAGCATATGCTCGATCACGATCTGATTGATGTGTTCTGCGACGTGGACGCCCGCGACCTCTTCGAGATCGACGAGACCACCGTCAAGATCGACGGCAAGGTCTATGGCGGCGAGATCGTCTACACCGGTCCGCTCGACGAGCTGTTCAACCTCGACCTGGGCGCGCTGCCGTACCGCACGCTCGATATGAAGTTCGAGACGCTCGATATGGATCAGTTCCAGCCCGTGGGCACCGTCAACTACACCACGAGCGAGGACTACACGCGCATCACCGAGTTCAAGAACATGACCGGTCAGGTTTTGCCCGGCAAGACCACCATCATGAAGGAGTACTCCAAAGCCTATACGCCCGGCTCGGGTGAGACGCCGTACTACGCCATTCTTGAGCCCGAGAACCGTGAGCTCTACGAGCGCTATCTTGAGCGCGTCCAGAACCTGACGAACTTCCACCCGGTGGGTCGTCTGGCCGAGTATCGTTACTACGATATGGACGCCGTGACCAATTCCGCCCTCGATCTTTCGGATGAGATTATCGCCTGCCATGCATAAAGTCATAACATTCGGTATTCCCTCGTATAACGCCGCCAAGGACATGGACCATTGCATCACCTCCATCTTGGAGGGGAGCAATTACGCCACCGATATCGAGATTATCGTGGTGGACGATGGCTCCAAGGACGAGACGGCCGTCAAGGCCGACGAGTGGGAGGCCCGTTATCCTGGAATCATCCGCGCGGTGCACCAGGAGAATGGCGGTCACGGTATCGCCGTCCTCTCGGGCCTGCGCGAGGCACATGGTACGTACTACAAGGTCGTTGACTCGGACGACTGGCTCGACGGTGCGGCGCTTTCGACCATGCTGTCGATTCTGCGTGGCTTTGAGGAGCGCGACCAGCGCGTCGACCTGTTTATCTCGAACTACGTGTACGAGAAGGTTTACGAGGGTACGCATACCGCTATTGGCTACAAGTTTGCCCTGCCGCGCAAAAAGATTTTCTCTTGGGACCAGATCGGACACTTCCGTCCCGATCAGAACCTGCTCATGCACAGCCTGTGCTATCGCACCGATGTACTGCGTGAGTCCAATCTACCTATGCCGGCACACACGTTCTACGTGGATAATATCTACGCATACGTGCCGCTGCCGCGCTGCAAGACCATGTACTACGCCGACATCGACCTCTATCGCTACTTTATCGGTCGCGAGGGCCAGAGCGTCAATGAGGCCACAATGGTCAAGCGCCTGGGTCAGCAGTTCCGCGTTACGCGCATCATGATGGAATCGTTCCACCTGTACCAGGACGTCGAGTCCTCGCGTCTGCGTTCGTACATGATGGGCTACTTCACCATGATGATGGCCATTTGTTCGGTGCTCACCAAGCTTTCCGAGGAAGATTGTGCCGATGAGCGTCTGAAGACGCTGTGGAAGGACCTGAAAGAGTACGACGAGCGCATGTATCGTCGCGCTCGCTACGGCGTGGTTGGATTCTTTACCAACCTGCATGGCCGGGCCGGAGACAAAACCACACTCGGCCTATACCATCTTGCCTCAAAGATCTTCAAATTCAACTAACTGCTGAGTAATCGCTGCTGATAGGTTGACTGGGCCCCTTGGCCTTTAGTTTGATACTGCGAACAGTCCTGCTCGCACGGAAAGCACATTAAGTGCTTTCCGGCTCGTGCGGAACTTGTATCAAACTAAAGGCCAAGGGGCCTTTGCTATAAGAATCGATTGTCAGACTGCCTGAATTTGAAGATCTTAGACGCGCGGTACACAGGGGCCTGGGCTGATAAGAATCTGGTTGGTAGTCGGTCGGAGACGGGCGGGCGTTACGTTTGTCGCGAGTTCCGCATGCAAAGAAGGCCACTTAATGTGGCCTTCGTCTTGCATAGGACTGTAGAGCAGCTAACGTAACGCCCG
>CABUQV010000033.1 GCA_902493855.1 uncultured Collinsella sp. | reverse complement strand
CCTCCGTCGCCAGGAGGAAGAGCTCGACCTTCTCCCTGCTGTACATGCGAACCTCCAGTCCGGACCGCCCCGCGGTCCAACTTTCTGTCCGCACCCCCAACAGTCCCTATTTCACCGCAACTGCTTTTTGGGACCCATTTGTGCGGGGGAGTTGTGGAGTTGTGCAGGCAGACGAGGTTTTTCTGGAAATACGCTCCCGATGCGCGTATAGTACCGATTGTTTTGTCGGCTCCTGCTGCGTCGAGTCCAAACCGCGAAATGCCATGAGCGGCGCGGATGCAGCCAGGAGGCACGAGGACAACCCATCGTGGCCACGCCCCGTGCTTAAAACCCCAAGAAGGAGTGAACAATGGCAGAAGAGAAGTATGTGCCGCGTCTGAAGACCAAGTACAACAACGAGGTCAAGCAGCAGCTTCAGGACAAGTTCCAGTACGAGAACGTCATGATGATCCCCAAGTTTGAGAAGATCGTCGTGAACATGGGTGTCGGCGAGGCCGCTACCGATTCCAAGGCCATCGACGGTGCCGTGCGCGACCTGCGCGCCATCACCGGCCAGCAGCCGATGATTACCCGTGCCCGCAAGTCCATCGCTACCTTCCGCCTGCGCGCTGGTATGCCGATCGGCTGCAAGGTTACCCTGCGTGGCGACCGTATGTGGGAGTTCTTCGATCGTCTGACCTCCGTCGCGATCCCCCGTATCCGTGACTTCCGCGGCATCTCCGCCAAGAGCTTCGACGGCCGTGGTAACTTCTCCATGGGCGTCACCGAGCAGCTCATCTTCCCCGAGATCGACTTCGACTCCGTCGATCACCAGCGTGGTATGGACATCACTTTCGTGACCACCGCCAACACCGATGAGGAGGCCAAGGCCCTTCTGGACGCCTTCGGTTTCCCGTTCAAGAAATAGGTTCACCTGCCCTATAAGCGCCGTTCCCACAAGGGGGCGGCGCTTGGGGCGAACAATACTCTATGTGAGGAGGATATAAGTGGCTAAGACATCGATGATCGTCAAGTGCAATCGCAAGCAGAAGTTCTCTACTCGTGAGTACACGCGCTGCCAGCGCTGCGGCCGTCCGCACTCTGTGTACCGCAAGTTCGGCCTGTGCCGTGTCTGCTTCCGCGAGCTTGCACTCAAGGGCGAGCTTCCCGGCGTTAAGAAGGCCAGCTGGTAAGTCACTACCAGCGTTTCAAGCATCAGTTTGGAACAGGGAAAACGCGCTAAAAAGGCTTTGCCGTTAAGGGCGGCGAAGAACCAAGAGCACGTGTTCATCAAGAACGAAGGAGAATCTGTATGAACCTTACAGACCCGATCGCAGATATGCTTACGCGCATCCGTAACGCTAACTCTGTGAACAAGGCCACGGTCTCCATGCCGAGCAGCAAGAAGCTCGTCGAGATCGCTCGTGTTCTGCACGAGGAGGGCTACATCGAGGGCTACGATGTCGAGGACACCGTTCCCCAGAAGACTCTGCACATCACGCTTAAGTATGGTCCCAAGAAGGCTAAGGTCATCAACGGCATCCGCCGCATTTCCAAGCCGGGCCTGCGTAAGTACACCGGCGTTGCCGACATGCCCCGCGTCCGCGGTGGCCTTGGTACCGCCATTATTTCCACCAGCCATGGCGTCATGACCGACCGCGATGCTCGCAAGCACAACGTCGGCGGCGAGATCATCGCTTACGTCTGGTAATTCGCTCGGTAGGTAGAAGGAAAGGAGATCACCGTGTCTCGTATCGGTAATAAGCCTGTCCAGATTCCCGCCGGAGTCGAAGTGGCAGTCAGCGGCAACAAAGTTGTCGTCAAGGGCCCCAAGGGCCAGCTCGAGCTCGATGTCTTTGAGAAGCTCGCTATCAACGTCGAGGACAACGTCCTCACCGTTTCCCGTCCCGACGACGAGCGTGAGACCCGTGCCCGCCACGGCCTCACCCGCGCCCTCATCCACAACATGGTTGTTGGCGTTTCCGAGGGCTTCGAGAAGAAGCTCGAGCTCGCCGGCGTCGGTTACCGCGTGCAGCAGAAGGGCAAGAACCTCGAGTTCTCCCTGGGCTTCTCGCACCCCGTGATCGTCGAGGCTCCCGAGGGCATCACCTTCGAGGTTCCCGACAACACCCACGTGAACGTCAAGGGTATTAACAAGCAGCAGGTCGGTCAGATCGCCGCTGAGATCCGCGGCCATCGTCCTCCCGAGCCTTACAAGGGCAAGGGTATCCACTACGTTGGCGAGCACATCCGCCGCAAGCTGGGTAAGGCCGCCAAGTAGTCGTAACCGACTCACTCGCATAAGACCAGCACCCCGTCAGGTGCTGGCAAGATCAACCTTTTTAGGAGTTTACGTATGAACAAGCATAAGGCGAAGCTGGAAGGCCTCAAGCGTCGTCAGCGTCGTGTTCGCGGCAAGGTCTCGGGTACCTCCGAGCGTCCGCGTCTTCGCGTGACCCGTACTAACGCCAACATCTATGCCCAGATCATCGACGACAGCAAGGGCTCCAGCCTGACGCTCGTCTCTGCCTCGACCCTCGAGGCCGAGTTCAAGGGCACCCACACCTCGAACAAGGAGGCTGCGGAGAAGGTCGGTCAGCTCGTTGGCAAGCGCGCCATCGAGGCCGGCATCACCAAGGTCGCCTTCGATCGCGGTGGCCGTATCTACCATGGCCGCGTCAAGGCCCTCGCCGACGGTGCTCGTGCCGCCGGTCTCGAGTTCTAGGAGGTATGTAGCACATGGCTCGTAATCAGAAGCAGCAGCGCGAGGCCTCCGAGTTCGAGGAGCGCGTCGTTTACATCAACCGCGTGTCGAAGACCGTCAAGGGTGGTCGTCGCATGAGCCTCGTCGCTCTCGTCGTCGTTGGCGACGGCAAGGGCAACGTCGGCGTTGGCATGGGCAAGTCCGCTGAGGTGCCCATGGCCATCTCCAAGGCATCTCTCGATGCCAAGAAGAACATGTTCCACGTGCCGGTGACCGAGCAGGGCACCATCCCGCACGAGGTTCTCGGCCACTTTGGTGCCGGCCGCATCATCATCAAGCCCGCTGTCGAGGGTACCGGCGTTATCGCCGGCGGCGCTGTGCGTCCCCTCTTTGAGCTTGCTGGCATCAAGAACGTCCTGTCCAAGTCCCTCGGTACCGACAACGGCCTCAACATCATCAAGGCTGCCGTCGAGGGCCTCAAGGAGCTCTCCAGCCCTGAGGACGTCGCGGCTCGCCGTGGCCTGACGGTCTCCGAGATGTTCGTCGGTAAGGAGAACTAAGCATGGCTGACACCATCAAGATCAAGCAGGTCCGCAGCACCAACGGTTGCAAGCAGGACCAGGTCCGTACTGTCCGTGCCCTCGGTCTCCACAGGATCCGCGAGGTTCGCGAGATTGCTGACAACGAGTCCGTCCGCGGCATGATCTTCAAGGTCAAGCACCTTGTCGAGATTGTAGAGGAGTAGCAAATGCAGCTTCACGATCTTACTCCCGCGCCCGGTTCCACCAAGAACCGCAAGCGCGTCGGCCGTGGCAATTCTTCGGGTCACGGCACCACTTCTGGCCGCGGTCAGAAGGGCCAGGGTTCCCGCTCTGGCGGCACCAAGGGTGCCGGCTTCGAGGGTGGCCAGACTCCGCTGGCTATGCGCCTGCCCAAGCTTCCGGGCTTCCGCAACCCCCGTCGTATCGAGTACACCGCTGTTAACGTTGAGCGTCTCGAGCGTAAGTTCGAGGACGGCGCTGTGATCGACGGTGCCGCTCTTAAGGCCGCTCGCATCACCAAGAGCGAGTTCGAGCCCGTCAAGGTGCTCGGCAATGGTGAGCTCACCAAGAAGTTCACGGTCAAGGTCGACAAGGTCAGCGCTTCTGCGCAGGCCAAGATCGAGGCCGCCGGCGGAAAGGTCGAGCTGCCGTGCTAAATGGTCTTAAGAATGCTTTCCGCATCAAAGAATTGCGCGAAAAGATTCTTTTTACCATAGCTATGCTCGTCGTGTACCGCATTGGTGCGCACGTTCCTGTGCCCGGCATTCCCTTCCAGGGGATGCTGGGCCTTTTCTCGACCGATAACAATTCGGTCGCCGCAGGTGCTATGGCCCTCCTGAATCTTTTCTCTGGCGGCGCGTTGAGCTATGTGTCGGTGTTTTCGCTGGGCATCATGCCTTACATCACCAGCTCGATCATCCTCCAGATGCTCCAGGCCGTCGTGCCTTCCCTGCATGAGCTTGCTCGCGAGGGCGAGGTCGGTCAGACCAAGATTACGCAGTATTCGCGTTACCTCACCCTGGCTCTGGCAATCCTCAACTCCGTTGGTTACCTCTTCCTCTTTAAGAGCTTCGGCATCAGCTTCAATGGCGCCGGCGCTCCCGAGATCATCTTCGACCTCATGATCGTCGGCACGCTCACTGCGGGCGCCATGCTGATCATGTGGATTGGTGAGCTCATCACCCAGCGCGGTATCGGCAATGGCATGTCGCTGATCATCTTCGCGAACATCATGGCCGGTCTGCCGCAGGCTATCTTCTCCAGCACCGAGGGCAATGCCGGTGGCATCATCACCATGGTGATCATCTGCGCCATCATCCTGCTGGTTATTCCGTTGATTGTTTTCCTTGAGCGCGGCCAGCGCCGCATCCCGGTCTCCTACGCTAAGCGCGTCGTGGGCCGTCGCATGATGGGTGGCCAGACCACCTACCTGCCCATCAAGGTCAACACCGCGGGTGTCGTGCCGATCATCTTCGCTTCGGCGCTGCTGTACTTCCCGGCTCAGATTGCCGTGTTCTTCCCCGGCATCGGCTGGATCCAGGCAGTTGCCTCTGCGCTTTCGCGCGGCTGGCTCAACTGGGTGCTTAACGTTGTCCTCATCGTGTTTTTCGCGTACTTCTACACGTCCATGGTGTTCAACCCCGATGACACGGCCGACAACCTTAAGAAGCAGGGCGGCTTTATTCCGGGCGTGCGTCCGGGTAGGGCTACCGCGGCCTACATCAAGAACGCGCTCAACAAGATCACGCTTCCCAGCGCTGTCTTTTTGGCGCTCATCGCCATCGTGCCTTCGATTATCTTCTCTTTCACGGGTAACCATCTGATCCAGGCATTTGGCGGCACGTCCATCCTCATCATGGTCGGCGTCGTGCTCGACACGGTCGATAAGCTCGAAGGCCAGATCAAGATGTATGATTACGATGGATTCTTTAAATAGGCTAGAGGAGGATTGCTCATGAACCTCGTATTGCTCGGAGCTCCGGGTGCCGGTAAGGGCACCGTCGCACAGGAGCTCGTCGCCGAGTTTGGCGTCGCTCACATTTCCACGGGCGACCTGCTGCGTGCTGCCGTCAAGGGTGGCACCGAGCTTGGTATTCAGGCTAAGAAGTACATGGACGCTGGCGAGCTCGTTCCCGACCAGCTCGTGATCGATCTTGTCAAGGAGCGCCTTGCCGCCGATGACGCCCAGCAGGGCTTCATTCTCGACGGCTTCCCGCGCAACACCGCCCAGGCCGTGACGCTCGATTCCGAGCTCTCCGCCATGGGTCGCGAGATCGACTGTGCTCTTCTGGTCGATGTGGCCCCCGAGGTCATTATCGATCGCCTGTCTTCGCGTCGCACCTGCCGCGCCTGCGGTTACACCGGCACCTCTGCCGATGCCACCTGCCCCAAGTGCGGTGGCGAGATGTATCAGCGCGATGACGACAAGCCCGAGACCATCAAGAACCGTCTCGACGTCTACGAGAAGTCCACGAGCCCGCTCGTTGACTACTATCGTGGCCAGGGTCTGCTCAAGTCGGTCAACGGTGACCAGGCTCGCGAGACCGTGTACGGGGATGTCAAAGAGGCTCTCGGTCTATGATCAAGATTAAGTCTGCAACGCAAATCGAGCAGATGAAGAAGGCAGGAGCGCTATCTAAGATGGCGCTCCGCCACGTTGGAGCCATGGTGCGCCCCGGCGTTTCGACTTTTGAGCTCGATCAGCTCGCGGAGCAGATTATCCGCATGCATGGCGGCACCCCGGCCTTTAAGGGTTACGGCGGGTTCCCGGGGACCATTTGCGCATCGATCAACGATGCCGTGGTCCACGGTATTCCCAACCCCGACATGATCCTGCGCGATGGCGATATCATCTCCATCGATACGGGAGCCGTTGTCGACGGTTGGGTCGGCGATAACGCTTGGACGTTTTTCGTCGGCACCCCCACGCCCGAAGCCAAGGCTTTGTGCGAGGTCACGCGCGATTGCCTTAAGGCTGCCATCGAGCAGGCTGTTCCCGGTAACCATATCGGGGACGTCGGTTATGCCGTTCAGTCCCTCGCCGAGTCTCACGGTTACGGCGTGCTTCGTGATTATGTGGGCCATGGCATTGGTCGCGTGATGCACGAGGACCCCAACGTTCCTAACTATGGAAAGAAGGGGAGGGGCGTTCGCCTCCAGGCCGGCATGGTCATTGCCATTGAGCCGATGGTTACGATGGGTTCCAACCATGTGAGCACGGGCTCCGACGGTTGGATCGTTACGACCAACGACCACCTGCCCGCCGCGCACTACGAGAACACCGTCGCCATTACCAATGACGGTCCGGTGATTCTCACCACGGATGCCCAAGGTGCTTGGTGTTCGCTCCAAGGCGGAGAAATGTAACAAGTTCCACTTAGTTGTGGAGCCATTACGAAGTTATTACGATGCGTGCATACGTGTTGTAGAATACTCAATCGCTGTCGTTTTCTAGAGAAAGATGATTGCTTGTGAAGAAGGAAGACGCAATTGAGCTCGAGGGTACGGTAAAGGAACCACTGCCCAATGCCATGTTTAAGGTCGAGCTCGAGAACGGTCATTCGGTTCTGTGCAACATTTCTGGCAAGATCCGAATGAATTACATCCGCATTCTCCCCGGTGACAGGGTTGTCGTGGAGCTTTCCCCGTACGACCTGACCCGCGGCCGCATCACCTATCGCTATAAATAGCGGCACGCATACACGCACTCCATTTCCGGCTGCAGGCTTAGCTCAACCTACGGTCGGATTGTGTGTGAAGACCAGCCATAGTTTTAAACGCCTGCGGCTGGGCGAGTAGATAGTAGGGAAGTAGTTTGAGCGCTACCGAAAGGAAGAACGATGAAGGTACGTCCTTCGGTCAAGAAGATGTGCGATAAGTGCAAAATCATTAGGCGCCATGGCAAGGTCCTCGTCATTTGCGAGAACCCCCGTCATAAGCAGCGTCAGGGTTAAGAGAGGAGACTACGTTGGCCCGTATTAATGGTGTCGACCTCCCGCGTGAGAAGCGCGTTGAGATCGGTCTGACCTACATTTACGGCATCGGCCGCACCACTGCGACGAAGATTTGCGTCGAGTGCAACGTTAACGTGGATACGCGCGTTAAGGACCTCACCGAGGATGAGGTTAACGCCATCCGCGATTATATCGACAAGAACCAGATCATGGTTGAGGGCGACCTCCGCCGTGAGCGCAACCAGAACGTCAAGCGCCTTATGGACATCGGCTGCAACCGCGGCCTTCGTCACCGCAAGGGCCTCCCGGTCCGCGGCCAGCGCACCCACACTAACGCTCGTACCCGCAAGGGCCCGAAGCGTCAGATCGGTGCTAAGAAGAAGAAATAAGGAGCGCTAGATAGATGGCTACTGCTAAGAAGAACGTTCGCGCTGCCCGTCTGAAGCGCGCGGACCGTAAGAACATTTCCGTGGGCCAGGCTCACATTCGTTCTACGTTCAACAACACGATCGTTTCGATCACCGATCCCCAGGGCAACGTCATTTCCTGGAAGTCGGCTGGCCAGGTGGGCTTCAAGGGCTCCCGTAAGTCCACGCCGTTCGCTGCCCAGATGGCTGCCGAGGCTGCTGCCAAGCAGGCCATGGAGCACGGTATGAAGAAGGTTTCCGTCTTCGTCAAGGGCCCCGGCTCCGGTCGTGAGACCGCCATCCGCTCCCTCCAGGCTGCTGGCCTCGAGGTCTCGAGCATCCAGGACAAGACCCCCATTCCGCACAACGGCTGCCGCCCCAAGAAGCGTCGCCGCGTGTAACTGAAAGGATCGTATCAATATGGCAATCGACAGGACTCCTGTTCTTAAGCGCTGCCGTCAGCTCGGGATCGATCCCGCTGAGCTCGGTTACAGCAGCAAGAAGGAATCTATCCGTCAGCCCAAGCGCCGTCGCAAGGAATCTGAGTACGGCATGCAGCTGCGCGAGAAGCAGAAGGTCAAGTTCATCTATGGCGTTCTAGAGAAGCAGTTCCACGGCTACTTCAACAAGGCCCGCAAGATGAACGGCGTCACCGGTGAGAACCTCATGATCATCCTTGAGTCTCGCCTCGACAACGTCGTCTTCCGTCTTGGCTTCGCCCGCACCCGCAAAGAGGCTCGTCAGTCCGTCCGTCACGGTCACTTTACCGTGAACGGCAAGCGCGTGGACATCCCGTCCTACCGCGTCAAGGCCGGCGACGTCGTCGCTGTCGGCGAGAAGTTCCGTGACCTCCTCCCCATCAAGGAGGCCCTGATTTCCTCCGAGCGCTTTGAGGTCCCTGGCTGGCTCGAGGTCGATATCGAGAAGCTGTCTGGTAACGTGCTCGCTCTGCCGACGCGTGAGCAGATCAGCGGTGATATCAACGAGCAGCTCATCGTCGAGCTCTACTCTAAGTAGTCCATCCGGGCTGCTGAGGCTGGAGGTAATACATGTCAGAATTCATTAGGCCTCAGGTTCAGGTCGAAGAGATCAACGAGACGTCTGCTCGTGTCTCCGTCGAGCCGCTCGAGCGTGGCTACGGCGATACGCTGGGTAACTCCCTTCGTCGCGTTCTTCTGTCCTCGCTCGAGGGTGCCGCCGTCGAGGCTATTCAGATCGATGGTGCGCAGCACGAGTTCATGACCATCCCTAACATGGTCGAGGATGTCACCGACATCGTCCTGAATGTCAAGGGTCTTGTCTTCAGGGCTCTCGGCACGACCGACGAGGCGACCGCCACCATCTCGGTTGACGGCCCCTGCGAGGTCACCGGTGCGGACTTCTTTATTCCGTCCGAGTTTGAGCTTGTCAACCCCGAGCAGCACATTGCTACGCTCACCGAGGGTGGCCATCTCACCATGAGCATGCGCATCGGCTATGGCCGCGGCTATGTTTCTGGCGAGGCAAACAAGCGCGACAACGATCCCATCGGTGTGATCCACGTCGACTCGCTGTACTCGCCGGTTTCCCGTTGCGCCAAGCTCGTTGAGGCTTGCCGTGTCGGTCAGCACACCGACTACGACCGCCTTGTCCTCGAGATCGAGACCAACGGCTCCATCGCCCCGCGCGACGCCGTGGTCCAGGCTGCCAATATCATCAACCAGCATATGGCCGCCTTTATGAACCTTGCCGAGACCCCCGAGGTCGAGGAGGAGGCTTCGATCTTCGCTCCCGAGGTCACCAACGACAACGCCGAGCTGGACAAGCAGATCGAGGATCTGGACCTTTCCGTCCGTTCCTACAACTGCCTTAAGCGCGCCAGCATTCACTCGGTCCGTCAGCTCGTTGAGTTCTCGGAGAACGATCTGCTCAACATCCGTAACTTCGGTGTTAAGTCGATCGAGGAAGTGAAGGACAAGCTTGAGTCCATGGGCCTGAGCCTGAAGGCTTAATGCTTCGCATATTTGAGGAGAAACTAGACCATGCGTCACAACGTTAAGAAGGGCCTGAAGCTCGGCACCGATGCGAGCCACACCAAGGCCATGAAGAAGAGCCTTGCTAAGGCCCTCTTCGAGAACGACCGCATCAAGACCACCGAGACCCGCGCTAAGGCGCTGCGTTCGGTCGTCGACCCGATCATCACTTGGGCCAAGAAGGGCGACCTGCACTCTCGTCGTCTGGCTATCGCCAAGCTCGGCGATAAGCAGCTCGTTGCCGAGATCTTCGACAAGGCTGCCCAGGGCATGTGGCAGGACCGCAACGGCGGTTACACCCGCATCATGAAGCTCGGCAACCGCAAGGGCGACAACGCTCCCATCGTTATCATGGAGCTCGTCACCGAGCCTTGCACGCCTAAGGCCAAGAAGGCCGCTCCGGCCCCCAAGAAGGCCGCTGCTCCCAAGAAGGTCGAGGCCGTCGAGGAGGCTCCCGCTGAGGAGACCGCTGAGTAGACATTCCGTCTGCATAGGCTATATTCGAGGGGTACGTTCGCGTACCCCTCTTTTTTTGTCGCGATACCGTTACTTGTTTGTTGGGAGCGCCCATGACTGCGCCGTCTGATTTCAATTCGACCCCCGAGCTTGACGCCACGCTCGTATTTCGTGTGGCCTATGATGGTTCATCGTATAGCGGATTTGCCGAGCAGCCGGGACAGACGACGGTTGCGGGTGAGCTACGTCGAGCCATCGAGACGCTGCTTCGCCGCCCGATCGATTTGACGTGCGCGGGGCGTACCGATGCCGGCGTTCATGCCGTGGCTCAGTACATCAGCGTGCCCGTAACGGACGCTGAGCTCGCGTGTACGCGCCGTAGGTGGCTGCGGGCCATGGATGCCCTGCTGCCCAAAGATATCGCCATCAACGAGGTCTACAAGGCCCGTAAAGGCTTTTCTGCACGCTTTGATGCGCGTTCCCGTACGTATACGTACCGTATTGCCGATCGCGACGCACGCCCTGTGCTTTCGCGCGGTGCGGTGTGGTGGCATCGCTACCCATTGGATGTTGAGGCGATGTCTGCGGCCTGTCCCGCGCTGCTGGGCGAGCAGGACTTCAAGAGCTTTTGCAAGGTGGCGTCTGCCGTGGGCAAGCCCACGAACCGCTGCGTGATGCGTGCCGAGTTTGGCCATGAGGTTGCGTTTGGCGAGGACATCCTGACGTTTACCATCGAGGGCAATGCGTTTCTGCATTCGATGGTCCGCACGATCGTGGGCACGCTTGTCGAGATTGGCATGCATCGCCGTGAACCCGAGTGGATGCGCGAGGTCATCGATGCTTGCGACCGTACCGCTGCGGGCCCCACGGCTCCTGCCTGCGGCCTTACGTTTATGGGCGTGGATTACGATCCCGCCGAGCTTGTCGTGCTCGACTAGGGGAGGGCTCGGCGCGTCGTGCGTCGGCACCTGTCATCTGTGGGCTGCGCGTGTGCAACATCTGTTCTTGGCGTGCAATACAACCGGTGTCTCATTGCTTTTATTGCCGGGGTGTACCATGAACGACAGTTTGATTCACTGCTGTCGAGAGGACGGATAACTTGGTTCGACGTGGCTCGCATCCGCGACTTTCGGTGATCCTTGTGGTAGAAGGTTCGCCCAGCTATGCGATGCGTGCGCTCGAGAGTATCCAGAACCAAGACCTCTACGATTTGCAGATTGTCGTTGTCTGCCGCGATGCTGCGCCCGGTGTGCGCCATTCGCTTCAAGTTGCTGCCGACAGGGACATCCATATTGATTTGATTGACGTCGAGGACGCGAAGCGCGGCGCTTGTCTTCGTGCCGGTTTTGCTGCCTCGCGCGGCTCTCAAATCATCGCCATGAACGCCGATGAGTGGTTTGCTCCGCAGTCTCTTTCCAAGATGGTCGATATCGCGTGCGATACTACGGCAGACATAGTGCTCCCCACGGTGTCGCTCGACCGCTATGATGCACATCGAGAGCGCCATTCGCGCGTCTTGGATGCTGCTCATATTTCCATTGATAGCAAATCTTCGATGGTGACCGGGCTGTCCCAGTTGATTTTAGGCGGCCTAGTCGTTCAGACCTCTGGCGTGATGTATAGCCGTCCGCTGTTTGAGGCATGCTTTTTGTACGACAAGGCGTTTCGCACAGTTGGGTTTATGGCGTGCTCGCTCTCGCGGGCGCAGCGCGTCTCCGGATGCGGCGACGCTTGTTTCCACGCGGCGGCACCTAAGCTTACAGATGCCTTTGATCCCACCATGTATGCCAAGGTATCCGATGACACCCGGGCGCTCGACGAGCTTACGGACTCACTCTCGGAAGCAGATAGCGGTGGTCGGCTCAAGCTGGCAACCCAAAAGTTCTACTTTGCCGGACTGGTCGCCTGCATCGAGAATTTGTGTCTGAGCCCGCATGGGGTGTCGTCAATCGAGCGTTCCGCCCGTATGCGTGATATGCTCGAGGCGCCTCGAACCCGTCAGATGGTCGCCGCGCTCAAGGATAACCATCGGGGGCTCGGTCTGTTGTTTGGGCCGATCGCCAGCGCCAAGCCCGCGCGCTGCGTGATGTGTACGCATCTGGCAGCTTTTCTTAACCGGACGGGCGCAAAAACCGCCTAAACGGCTCATCTCGAAACAAATTTGCATAGAATTGTTTCGAAATGCGTTCTTATACACAAAAGCCTTCAAATAGCGTTAAACTATTCAATCACTGATTGATTGTCTCCGCCATCTTTTGGAGAGAGGGTTTGTATGGCTAAAAAACGCAATGGGCGCCAGGATGCCATTAGAGATATTGTGCGCAATAAGGACGTCCGCACGCAGCGCGTGCTGGTCGATGAGCTCCGCGCTATGGGCTTTGATTGCACGCAGGCGACTGTCTCTCGCGATATTGCCGATATGGGGCTGCGTAAGCTCCCTGAGGGCATCTATGTTCTGGCAGAGGACCTGCACCTGCAGCGTATGGTTTCCGAGCTCGTAACGGGCGTTCTGCGCACCGATAATCTGGTTATGATCAAGGCTCAGCCTGGCACGGCTTCCGGCATCGCCGCCGCCGTTGATGCGGCAGAGCTGCCCGATGTGCTTGGCTCGCTTGCCGGCAACGATACGATTTTGGTTATTGCCCAGACGGCCGAGGACGGCGAGCGTCTTGAGGCGCTGATCAATAAGCTGAGCAATTCTCGCAAGTAGGCGTGCGGGTCGTGCGCTCGGCACTGTGTGCGTGACATAGTGGCTTGTAAGGGGTATCGACGTTGGTCGGTACCCCCTTTTTTGTTTGCCGGTATAAAGACCGCCCACCAGGTCGCTTTAAACTAAAAGGCCCCCGAGCAGTTTAATAAGCTGCTCGGGGGCCTTGTTGCTTATGGCCGGATGATTTCTAGCCGACCGTATCGTCAGGCGTGGGCGAGGGGTCGGGAGTAGGCGTAGGCGTAGGCGTAGGCGTGCCGCCATCGCCGCCGGTCGAACCACCAGTTGAGCCGCCCGTCGAGCCACCGGTCGTACCGGTGCCGCCGGTGGTGTCGCCACCCGTGGTCTCGGTGGTCGTGGTCGTCGTGGTAGTCGTTGTGGTAGTTTCCTCTTCGTCCTCGTTCTCGACCTTGTCGTCGTTCTCCGTCTTCTTGGCGTTGTTGGTGCCGTAGAACTTCCAGACGCTGTTGTTCTTGTAGGTGGGCGCCGTTCCGGTCGCAAACTCCTCGCGCTCGGTACCGGTCAGAACGGTGTTCATAAACCGCTTAAAGACAGGCAGGTTGGTGCTGTCGCCCAGCAGGTCCGTGCCGTATTTTTGGATGGGGATCTCACCTGCGGAATAGCCGGTCCACAGGGCGCACGCCAGCTGCGGGGTATAGCCGCAGAACCACAGGTTGGTGGTGTTGTCGGTGGTGCCCGTTTTGCCGGCATAGGGCTGGTTGACGCTCAAGGCGCCGGCAGCACCCGTACCGCTGCCCTGCATGACGCCGGACAGAACATCGGTGACCGCGGCGGCCTCGCCCTCGGTAAGCACCTGTGAGGGATTGTCCGTGTGCTGGTACAGCACCGAACCGGTACGAGAGTCAATCTCGGTGATGGCGATCGGCTGGCGATAGTAGCCGCCGTTGGCAAACGTCGCGTAGGCGGCGGCCATCTCGAGCGGCGAGATCGAGCCGGTGCCGAGCGTCATGACGGGAACGTCCTCGATGTTGTCCTTGGCGGGATCGATGCCGAGCTTTTTGACGAGCGAGATGATCTTGCTGTTGCCGACGGCTTCCGCCACCTGGATGTAGCCGGTGTTGGAGGAGTATGCCGTCGCCTGCTTAAGCGTGATGTTGCCATAGCTATGGTTGGCGTAGTTTTGGACCTCGGTCGTGGTGCCCTTGGCCTTGAGCGGCGAGTTGCAGTTGAGGGTGACGTTGGGGTTCATGCCGTTTTGGATGGCAGTTGCCAGCGTAAAGGCCTTAAAGGTGGAGCCGACGGGACGCTTGGCCGTGGCATGGTTTACGTGGTTCTCGTCGGCGTTGTAGTCATAGCCGCCCACCATGCACTTGATGTAGCCGGTCTTGGGGTCGACGACGACCATGCCCATGTCCAGGCCGTCGAGCGAGAGCGTGTCGAGCTGCTCGCGGACGGCATTCTCTGCCACCTGCTGCATCGTGGGGTCGATGGTGGTCTTGACGGTCAAGCCGCCCTTAAAGAGCACGTCGGTCGAGAACTCCTGCTCCAGCAGCTGCTTAACATAGGCGACAAAGTAGGGCTGCGAGTATACGTCGACGCCGCTGCCCGAGATTTCGGTCACGTTGAGGGTGATGGGCTCGGCCTGTGCGGCATCGTGCTCCTCCTGCGTGATGTGGCACAGGCGCAACATGTTGTCAAGGACCTTGTTGCGACGGGACAGCGCCAGGTCGGGGTTGACCGTGGGGTCGTACTGCGAGGGCGAGTTGGGAAGGCCGATGAGCAGCGCGGCCTCGCTCAGGGTGAGGTCGGCGGCGCTCTTGGACAGGTAGGTCTCGGCGGCGGCCTCAATACCGTAGGCGCCGTGACCGTAATAGATGGTGTTGAGGTACATCATGAGGATCTCGTCTTTGGAGTACATGTCCTCCATCTTGACGGCGATGTAGGCCTCGCGCACTTTACGCTCGATGGTCGAGTCGAACTGCTCCTCCTGCAGGATGGTGTTGCGCACCAGCTGCTGGGTGATAGTCGAGGCGCCTTCGTGTCCGCCGCCGAGGGTTGCCACCGCAGCACGCGCGATACCCCACAGGTCGATACCGCCGTGCTCGTAGAAGCGCTCGTCCTCGACGTCAACGGTGCCCTGCAGCACGTAGGGGGAGACCTCGTCCTTGGTGATGGACTTGCGGTTTTGCGTGTAGAAGCTCGCGATCTTGTTGCCGTTGCAGTCGACGATCTCGGTGGGCTCGCTCACCAGATACGCGTTGGCGTCGGTGTAGTCGGGCAGATCGGACAGCCAGCGGTTGACGTTGCCGACCATGCCGATGCCAAATGCCACGCCCGCAATCAGCAGAAAGCCCAAAAACGAGAGCAGGATTATGGGCAGGGCATGCGTCTTTGAACGGCTGCGTCCCTGTCGTTGGCGAGGACCCATATATTGACCTCCAGGTATGTCGTGCCGGACGGTGGATGTGCCGTCGGGGCAGGATGGACATAAGTTATTACACGATAAACCAAACGGGGCGCGCGATGCCTCGTGTATGCTGGAAGACGGCATTTTTCAGAGTGAATGCATACCTTGGTAAGGAGTTTGTCGATGGCGATTCGGACGATGGGGCCGAGCAGACAATACGAGACTGGATTGGATGCTGCCGGCACGGCGCTGCCCGAGCTGCTGGCGCCGGCGGGCGGGCTCGACCAGATGCTTGCGGCCATCGCCGCGGGTGCCGATGCCATCTATGCGGGGTTGGGCGGCTTTAACGCCCGTGTGAGCGCCCATGGCTTTACGGATGACGAGTTTGCGCGCGGCTGCGCCGTGGCGCATGCCCATGGCGTGCGTGTGTACGTGACGCTCAACGTGTTCGTGTTTGACGATGAGTTGTCCGACGCGGTGGCGTTGGGAGCTCATGCGCTGGGGCTGGGCGCCGATGCTCTGATTGTCGCCGATGCCGGGTTGGCCTGCGCGCTGCGCGCGGCGATTCCCGGGGTCGAGATTCACCTGTCCACGCAGGCGGGCGTTCATAGCGAAGGTGCCGTGCGGCTTGCCACCGATGAGCTGGGGGTTGAGCGCGTGACGACGGCACGCGAGCTGACGGTCGACGAGATTGCGGCGCTATGTGCCACGGGCGTGCCCATCGAGGTATTCTGCCACGGTGCGATTTGCATCGGATATTCGGGGGCGTGCGAGTTCTCGGCCCTGCGGCGTGGGCGCTCTGCGATGCGCGGTGATTGCACACAGCCGTGCCGTCTGGCGTACGACCTAGTGGACGAGGCGGGACAGAGCGTTGTCGCCGTCGAGGGAGATCGCCTGCTGTGTCCGCGCGACTATCTGGGTATTGCGCATCTGCCCGAGCTTGTAGATGCTGGCGTGGCGTCGCTCAAGATCGAGGGGCGTATGAAAAACCCCGACTACGTCTACAACGTGGTGCGGGCGTGGCGCCGGGCGCTCGATATGCTGCGCGATGGCGCGTGGGATCCCGATGCCGTGCTGGCGCTCGAGCGTGAACTGGGAAGGTCGTTTAACCGCGGGTTTACCGACGCGTATTTGCGAGGCCGCTCGGGTGCGGAGCTTATGAGTTTTGAACGCGCGATCAACCAGGGCGTGCGTGTGGGGCGCTTGGTCGCTGTGGGCCACGAAGAGGTGACCGTTGAGCTCGACGCCGCCGTGGCGGCGGGCGATACGCTCGAGATCAGGTTTTACCCGGGTGCCGACGCGCGTCCCGATGTACCTAAACGCTGGCCGCAAGTTCCCTGCCCGGTGGATGCCGCGGCGGGGGAGCGCATCGTTGTCCATTGCAAGCGTAAGGTCGACGCGGGCTGCGAGGTATACCTGATTCGCAGCGCCGGCGTGTTGGATCAGACGGCGGCGGTGTTGGAGCGCATGCGGGCCGAGGCCGATGCGGTCGTGCTTGCGAAACGCGCTGTCGAGACGCTGCCGTTTGCGGGCGTTCTGATGGATAGCGGCACGCAGCCGGAAGAGTCGGCAGAGTCTGCCGCCGCTCGCTTGGTCTTTGCCTGGCAGCTGATGGACCAGGACCCGCACGACGAGCTCGACCTGTCCGATGCGACTGTTGTGCTCGACGAGATCTGCCGTGTGGGCGATATCGAGCGGACTCGGTCGCTCATGCAGCGCGCCGGCCGCATCGTCTGTCGCAATCTGGGACAGGTGGCGATAGCTCGCGAACTGCGCGTCGCGTTTGACGTGGCGGCGCCGGTGTTCTGCGCGAACCGGGCAACGCTCGCCTGGTTGCGAGGACTTGGGACGCAGCGCGTGTATTTGCCTACCGAACTTGTCGCTCACGATGCAAAACGCGTTGCCGAGCTTGCCGCCTGTCTTGGCGTCCTGGGCCCCGTCGATACCGACCGTCCCGAGCTTATGGTGTGCGAGCACTGTCTGCTGACCGCCGAGGGCGTCTGCGCCACCGATGCGACGGGACAGGTCCGTTGCCGCGACTGCTTGCGTCGTCGGCAGGTACGCTATCTGGTCGAGCGTGACGGTACACGTCTGCCAGTTGCCATTGACGCATGCGGCAGGACGAGGATTTTCCTGTCGTAGGTGCCGCGTCGCGTCAGTTTGTTATCATAAGAGAGTTTATGGACTTCCAGCACCGCCGTTTTCGGCGAGGGTGCTATAGCAAAAGGAGGATACCCAATGCTGTCTGTTGACGAGCAAATGCGTATCATCACCTCGGGCGCCGCGCAGATCGTTCCCGAGGCCGACCTTCGCAAGAAGCTTGAGAAGGGCGAGCCCCTCAACATCAAGCTCGGCGTCGACCCCACCAGCCCCGACCTGCACCTGGGCCATGCCGTGCCGCTGCGCAAGATGCGCCAGTTCCAGGACCTGGGCCACAACGTCACCCTCATCATCGGCAACGGTACCGCGTTGATTGGTGACCCCTCGGGCAAGAACTCCACGCGTCCGCAGCTTTCGCAGGAGCAGATCGAGGCCAACGCCGAGACCTACGTGAGCCAGGCCATGAAGATCCTGGACCCCGAGAAGACCACCATCGTGCACAACGGTGACTGGATCTTGTCGATGGACCTGGCCGGCCTGCTGCAGGTGTGCTCCAAGTTCACCGTCGCCCGCATCCTTGAGCGCGATGACTTTACCAAGCGCTACCAGTCTCAGACGCCGATCGCCCTGCACGAGTTCCTGTACCCCGTGATGCAGGCCTTCGACTCCGTTCAGATCAAGGCCGACGTGGAGATGGGCGGCACCGACCAGCTCTTTAACCTGCTCGCTGGTCGCGAGCTCATGGAGAAGATGGGCATGGAGCCGCAGATCGCGCTTACCATGCCGCTGCTCGAGGGCACCGATGGCGTGCGCAAGATGTCCAAGTCCTACGGCAACTACATCGGCCTGACCGACGCTCCCAAGGACATGTTCGGCAAGACCATGTCCATCCCCGACGAGATGATTGGCAAGTACTATCGTCTGGCGAGCTCGCTCACCCCGGCCGAGGTCGACAAGATCGACGCTGCTCTGGCCGACGGCTCTGCCGATCCCTATGAGCTCAAGCGCGCTCTGGGTCGCGACCTGTGCGACACCTACCACGGCGCTGGTGCCGGCGACGAGGCTCAGGCCGAGTTCGACCGCGTGTTCAAGGAGGGCCAGCTCGCCGACTTCCCCGAGAAGCACGTTGAGCTGACCGTCAACGACGAGGGCCAGATCTACCTCGCAGGCCTGCTTAAGGACCTGGGCCTTTCGGCGAGCGCCGGCCAGGCCCGTCGCGACATTGACGGTGGCGGCGTCAAGATCAACGGCAAGGCGGTGGCTCCCAAGAGCTATAACATCGATCCCAGCGCCCTCAAGCTGGGCGACACCCTCTCCGTAGGCAAGCGCAAGGGTTTCAAGTTGATTTAGTTCCGCCGTTCTAACGAACGGCGGACCGGCCGACGCTGCGCGGTCCGCATTTGGGCAATCTGACGTTCAACTTCAAGGGCGCGACCAGAAGGTCAGCGCCCTTTCGTTTCACGTCACCTTGCCTCAAAT
>CABUQV010000032.1 GCA_902493855.1 uncultured Collinsella sp. | reverse complement strand
GGGTTCGATCCCCCTCGTCTCCACCCGAGCATTGAATGAGGCTCCAACGCAAGTTGGGGCCTTTTTTCATATAGGCACACAAGGTCAAAGGCGGCACCATGATCCTCCTGGTCGACAAGATCGAAAAAAGCTTCGGCGCGCGCGTCCTCTTTAGCGGCGCGTCTTTCCAGATCAACCCCGGCGAGCGCTTTGCGCTCGTGGGACCCAACGGCGCCGGCAAAACCACCATGCTCAAGATCATCATGGGCATCGACAGCCCCGACGCCGGCCAGGTCCAGTACGCAAAGGACTGCCAGGTGGGCTACCTAGAGCAGGAAACCAACCTGGAGCACAAGGACACCACCATCCTTGCTGAGGTCATGGCCGCCGCCAAGGAAATCCGCCGCATGGGCGAGCGCGCCAACGAGCTGCAGGCCCAGATCACCGAGCTCTCCGAGCAGGGCAAGGACGTCGACGCGCTCCTTAACGAGTATGGCCAGGTCCAGGACCGCTTTGAGCACCTGGGCGGCTACGAGCTCGAGAGCAACGCCCGCAAGATCCTGTCCGGCCTGGGTTTCAAGGTTACCGACTTTGAGCGCCCGTGTTCCGAGTTCTCGGGCGGCTGGCAGATGCGTATCGCGCTGGCTAAGCTCTTCCTGCGCCACCCCGACCTGCTGCTTCTGGACGAGCCCACCAACCACCTGGACCTCGAAAGTGTCCAATGGCTGCGCGGCTTTATCGCCAACTACGACGGCGCCGTGCTCATCGTCAGCCACGACCGCGCCTTCATGGACGCCTGCGTCGACCACGTCGCCGCGCTCGAAAACCGCCGCGTGACCACCTACACCGGCAACTACAGCAGCTACCTCAAGCAGCGTGAGGACAACCTGGAGCAGATGCGCGCCAAGCGCGCCGCGCAGGAGCGCGACATCGCCCACATGCAGGTCTTCGTTGACAAGTTCCGCTACAAGCCCACCAAGGCCGCGCAGGCACAGGAGCGCATCCGCAAGATCGAGCAGATCAAAAAGGAGCTCGTCATCCTGCCCGAGGGCCACAAGCACATCGATTTTAAGTTCCCCGACCCGCCGCGTTCCGGCGATATGGTCGTGAGCCTCGAGGGCGTATCCAAGTCTTACGGCGACAAGCATATCTACAGCGACATCGACCTCAAGCTCTACCGCGGCGAGCACGTGGCGCTCGTCGGCCCCAACGGCGCCGGCAAGTCCACCCTCATGAAGATCCTCGCCGGCCTGGAGCCGCCCACCACCGGCACCCGCGACCTTGGCACCAACGTCGGCATCGCCTATTATGCCCAGCACGCGCTCGAGGGCATGACCGAATCGAACACCGTCCTGCAAGAGATCGACACCGTCACGCCCAAGTGGACCGTACCGCAGCAGCGCAGCCTGCTGGGCGCCTTCCTGTTTAGCGACAACGATTCCATCGAAAAGCAGGTCCGCGTCCTCTCCGGCGGCGAAAAGGCGCGACTGGCCCTGGCCAAGATGCTCGTGGCCCCCGAGGCACTCCTGTGCCTGGACGAGCCCACCAACCACCTCGACATCGACTCGGTGGACATGCTCGAGAACGCCCTGCAAAACTTCCCCGGCACCATCGTGCTGATCAGCCACGACGAGCACCTGGTACGCGCCGTTGCCAACCGCGTCATCGACATCCGCGACGGCAAGGTCACGGTCTACGACGGCGACTACGACTACTACCTCTACAAACGCGAGGACCTCGCTGCCCGCGCCGCTGCCGAGGCAGCAGGGGAGAGCGCGCCTGCCGCGGCCAAGTCCACCAAAGCCAACGCCGCCCAGGACAGCAGCCCCGCCGCGGCCCCCAAGCCGATAGAGGGCAAAAAGACCAAGGAGCAAAAGCGCGCCGAGGCCCAGGCCCGTGCCGCCCTCAATAAAAAGCTCAAGGGCGTGCGCAACCAGCTCAAGAAGATCGATACGGAGCTGGACAAAAAGCGCGCCCGCTATGACGAGCTTATGGAATTGATGGCAAGCGAAGAGCTTTATGCCGATCAGGACAAGTTCAACGCCGCGCTGGGGGAATATAACGGCCTTAAGCAAGAGCTGCCCAAGCTCGAGGACGAATGGCTGGAGCTTTCCACCCAGATCGAAGAGGAGACCGCGCGTGAACTCTCGTAAGGCCGCTGCCGTGGCGATGAGCATCATCGCCATCGCCTGTCGCATCTGCGGCATTTTTATGAGCGCGATGACCGTGCTGCTGTGCTTTAGCGGCCTCACCGCCAAGCTGCAGATCGTTGGCTTTGTCGTTGAGCTTTCGCGTGCACTGCCGAGCGCCATCGCCGGCTACGGCGTCATCACGTCGCCTTTTGGCGGTGTGTTCCGCCTGGATTATGCTATCGTCGCTGTGATCCTGTTTGTAATTGACTACCTACTCACGCGCGCCTCGCGCCGTGTCCGCTAGGGGAGTGACATGTCCAGCAGCTACCTCATGAACCTGCTCGCCAGCGCCGTCGCCGTCATCGTGGGCATCGTCATCCACGAGAGCGCACACGCCGCCGCGGCCTGGGCGCTCGGCGACAAGACGGCCCGTTCGCGCGGCCGCGTCTCGCTCAACCCGCTCAACCACATCGACCCGTTTGGCACCGTCCTTCTACCGCTGCTGATGCTCGCCGCCGGCGGCCCGGTATTCGCCTTCGCCAAGCCCGTGCCCGTCTACCTCAACAACCTCAAGCACCCCAAGCGCGACGAGGTCCTGGTGAGCGCGGCCGGTCCTGCATCGAACATCGCACTCGCGTGTCTCGCGGCCGCCCTCATGCACACGGCATACGGCAACCTCTACACCAGCATGTCCTTTGCCGTGGCGTCGCAAATCATGAACTTCGGCGCCACGTTTATCGTGGTCAACCTGTCGCTCGCGTTCTTTAACCTTATCCCAATCCCGCCGCTCGACGGCTCGTCGATTATCGTCCCGTTCCTCAAGGGAAAGGCGCTCGCCAACTACTACCGTCTGCAGCAATACGCCATGCCGATCCTTATCATCGTGCTGTATCTGCTGCCCATGTGGACCGGCATCGACGTGATCGGGCGGTATTTCGACGTTACCGTGTATCCGCTCGCCGAGTGGCTGCTCAACTTCGCAATCGCCGGCATCTAAGGTAAACTTACAGGTCGACCGTGCAAAACGGTCGCAACATGCACCCAAACCGCGCCGCGAAGGCGCCGTCAAAGGAGGTCGAAGATGTCGTATCGCGTGTCGACGCAGGTCTACAGCGGACCGTTCGACCTGCTGCTGCAGCTGGTAACCCGCCAAAAAGTTGATATCGGCGCTATCTCGATCAGCGAGGTGGCCGAGCAATACCTGGCCGAGGCCGAGCGCATCGAGGCGCTGGACCTGGACGTGGCGAGCGACTTTCTGCTGGTCGCAGCAACCCTTTTGGACATCAAGGCCGCCTCGCTGGTGCCCCAGGAGGCCCCCAGCAAATCCGTCGACGATGACGAGGACGACGAAGACCTCGAAGAGCTCAGTGCCCTCGACGGCGACGCCCTCCGCGAGGTCCTGATCCAGCGCCTGATCGCCTACAAGCAGTTTAAGGGCGCGGCGGCGGCCCTTGGCGCGCGCATGCAGGCCGAGAGCCGCATGCATCCGCGCGTAGCCGGCCCCGACCCCGAGTTTCTGGGCCTTATGCCCGACTACCTGGCCGGCATTACCCTGCGCGGCCTCGCCGTCATCTGCGCCGACCTGGACGGCAAGCGCCAGACCTTCCTGCTGGAGGCCGAGCACGTGGCGCCGCATCGCGTGCCGCTCGACCTGACGGTGGCCTCGGTCGACCGCTTTACCATGACGCACCAAACCTGCACCTTCCGCGAGCTGCTGGACGGCGACGCCACCACCGAGCAGCTCGTCGTTACCTTCCTGGCCATGCTCGAGCTCGCCAAGCGCGGCTCGCTCACACTGAGCCAGGATGAGATCTTTGGAACCATTCAAATCAACCGCGTCGAGGGCGCCGAGGCATACGTGCCCGGCGAGGGCCCCGAGCTCACCGAATAGGAGCGACCAACCATGTCAACCCTTTCCACGCTGGAGGCAAACAGCCTCAAAGGCGCCCTCGAGGCGCTGCTGCTGGTGTCGAGCGACCCCGTGAGCGCACCCGCGCTTGCAGGTGCGCTGGATATCGCCCCGGGCGAGTGCGCGTCGCTTTTGGCCGAGCTCAAGGTTGAGTACGAGGAGGCCAACCGCGGTTTTCAGCTGCGCGAGGTCGCCGGTGGCTGGCGCCTGTTTACACACCCCGCCTACCACGACGTGGTCGAGGCCTACGTGCTGAGCTGGGATACGCAAAAACTGTCGCAGGCGGCGCTCGAGACCCTGGCCGTCATCGCCTACCACCAGCCCGTCACGCGCGAGGTGGTCAAGGGCATCCGCGGCGTCAACTCCGATGGCGTCATCGCGTCGCTCGTGGACAAGGGTCTGGTGCGCGAGCTCGGCCGCGACCCCGAGCGCGGTCAGGCCATCATCTACGGCACGACCAACGCCTTCTTGGAAAAGTTCGGCCTGCGCTCCACTCGCGACCTGCCCGATCTTGAGCAGTTTGCCCCCGACGAGCAGTCGCGCCAGTTTATCCGCGAGCGCCTGAGCGGCCGCAGCATTCAGTCCACGCTCGAGGAGCAGGCCGAGGACCTGGACGAAGAGCGCGAACTGATCGATACCGATGTTGAGGACACCGACGACGAGGAGCTTCTGCCCACCGTCGATACCTCGGAGGATTTGCATGACGAGGACTAACGAAGCCGGGGAGACGCGCACTTCACGTGCTGCGGGCGCCACAACGCCCGCAGGCGACGCCCAGCCCGTCTACCCGCACACCATGCGCCTGCAGCGCTTCTTGGCGCGCGCGGGCGTGGCGAGCCGCCGCGGCTCGGAGGACCTGATGACCGCCGGCCGCGTGACCGTCAACGGCCAGGTCGCGACCGAGCTGGGCACCAAGGTCGATGTCGACCGCGACCATATCGAGGTCGACGGCATGCCCGTCAAGCTCAACCAGGGTGCCGTGTACCTGATGCTCTACAAGCCAACCGGCTATCTCACCACCATGAGCGATCCCCAGGAGCGCCCTTGCGTGGCCGACCTGGTCCCGCGCGACCGATTCCCGGGGCTCTTTCCGGTGGGTCGCCTAGACCGCGACACCACGGGCCTTTTGCTCTTTACCACCGACGGCGACCTGTCGCAGGACCTGCTGCACCCCAGCAAGCACGTCTACAAGACCTACCAGGCGCTCGTCGACGGTCAGCTGTCCGACCGCGATCTCACCCCGCTGCGTCGCGGCATCGAGCTCGACGACGGCCTGTGCCAGCCGGCGATCTGCCGCGTCATCAACGCGCGCGAGGCCGAGGCCGTGGCGCCGCAGGGCGTCAAGCCCGGCACCACCGCCGTGGAGGTCATCATCCGCGAGGGACGCAAGAACCAGGTCAAGCGCATGCTGAGCAAAATCCACCACCCGGTGATCCGCCTGCACCGCTGCAATTTTGCCGGTCTGGAGCTCAAGGACGTGGCCAAGGGCTCTTGGCGCGAGCTCACCGACCGAGAGGTACAGATTCTCAAGGCCGGCGGCATCCCGCCCAAGCAGGCCAGCTCCAAGCGGGGCGACCTCAACGCGACAGCGGTCAACCCCGCGACCCGCACGCGCCACCACGGCAGCCACGGCTCCGCGCCCAAGCGCAACACCTACCGCGAGCGCTACACGGGCTAGCCAGTCCGCCAAGCCCCAACGCCCGCGTCCCATACCAGCACGTCAATCACCGAAAGGAAGCATTGTATGATCGTCGCCATCGACGGCCCCGCCGGTTCCGGCAAGTCCACCATCGCCAAGGAGATTGCCCGCCAGCTGGGCTTTAACAAGCTCGACACGGGCGCTATGTATCGCGCCGTCACCTTCGCCGCGCTCGACCGCGGCATCGACCTGGACGACGAGGCGGCCATTAACGCCCTCGCCGAGCAGATCGAGATTCGCTTTACCAACGGCACCGGCGAGGACACGCGTCTGACCATCGACGGCATAGATGCCTCGGCAGCCATTCGCACCCCGCAAGTCGACGCCAACGTGTCCAAGGTCTCGGCCTACCCGGGCGTGCGCGCCGCCATGCTCATCCATCAGCGCCGCGCAGCCGAAGACCGCGATATCGTGGCCGAGGGACGCGACATCGGAACCGTCGTATTCCCCAACGCGCAGGTCAAGGTCTTTCTGACCGCCGACCCGCGCGAACGCGCCCGTCGCCGCGTGCTGCAGCGCCACCAAAACGACGCCCAGCCGCTCACCGAAGAGCAGCTCGAGGCCGAGGTCGACGAGACCCTCGATGCCCTCAAGCAGCGCGATAAGCTCGACAGCAGCCGCGAGGTCGCGCCGCTCGTTCCCGCCGAGGACGCCGTGCACGTCGACTCCACCGCCCACACCATCGACGAGGTCGTCTCGATCATCGAGGACCTCATCAACCAAAGGAGGTAGCCCATGCGCCTGTTTAAGCAGACGCCCGAGGATTACTACAACGCCCCCTACGCCGAGTTCCCGGCGCTCATCCGCGGCACCGTCGCTGTAGTCATGGCCATCCTGTGGGCCTTCTCCAAGCTCATGTGGCGCTGGAGGGTCGAGGACAGCGACCTGCTGTTTGAGCGCCAGGAAGACCGCGGCAGCGTGGTCATCTGCAACCACACCTCGATGGCCGAGCTGCTAGCCGTGGAAACGGCACTGTTCTTTGGCGGCCGCCGCGTGCGCCCCATCTTTAAGTCCGAGTTTGCCAAGAGCAAGATCGTGCGCTGGGCCTTTAGCCGCGTGGGCGGCATTCCCGTCGAGCGCGGCACCGCCGACATGAAGTGCCTGCGCGCTGCCCAGCATGCGCTGCAGCGCGGCGAGGACGTCTTGATCTTCCCCGAGGGCACGCGTATCCGCTCACGCGAGATCAAACCCGAAGTCCACGGCGGCTTTGCACTCATCGCCCAGATGGGCAAGGCGCCTGTCAACCCGCTCGCCATCTGCGGCTGGTCCGATATTACGCCTGCGGGCAAAAAGCTCATGCGCCCCAAAAAGTGCTGGATCCGTGCCGGCAAGGCCATTTCGCTATCCGATGCACCGGCCGAGCTCAAGCGTAAGGAGCGCCTGGCTTGGTTTGAATCCGAGGCCATGAGTCGTGTCTACGCCATGCGCGATGACCTGTGCGCCGAGCACCCGGGCAGGTTCTAGCCATGGGCGAGTATGTCATGAACACTGCCGAGGCTGTGACCGGCAAGGCAGACGCCCCCACCATCGAAATCGCCGCCCACGCTGGCACCTGCTACGGCGTGCAGCGTGCGCTCGATATGGCCCTGGCGGCCGCCCCGCAGGCGGGGGAGAACGCTCAGGTCCACACCCTGGGCCCGCTTATCCATAACCCCATCGTGGTGCGCGAGCTTGCCGAGGCAGGCGTCGGTCTGGCTGAGACCCTTGACGATGCCGCGTCGGGCACCGTGATCATTCGCGCGCACGGCGTGGTGCCGCAGGTTATCGATGCCGCTCGCGAGCGCGGCCTTACCGTGGTCGATGCCACCTGCCCCTACGTCAAGAAGGTCCACGTGGCAGCCGAGCGCCTGGTACGCGAGGGCTATCGCGTGCTCGTCGTGGGCGAGCCGGGCCATCCCGAGGTTGAGGGCATCCTGGGCCATGCCGGCGATGACGCGCAGGTCGTGAGTTGTGCCGCCGATGCGGACGCGCTGCCGCTCAAAGGCAAGGTAGGCCTGGTTGTGCAGACCACCCAGACTGCCCAAAACCTCGCCGAGGTCGTGGCTGCCATCACCCCACGTGTGCAGGAGCTGCGCGTGATCAACACCATCTGTGCCGCCACGAGTGAGCGTCAGCAGGCAGCAGCCGCACTTGCCAACCGCTGTGATTGCATGGTCGTCGTGGGCGGGAAGAACTCGGGTAACACCCGCCGCTTGGCGCAAATCTGCACCGACGTTTGCGAGCACACGCATCACATCGAGGAAGCTTCAGAGCTTGAGGCCGCATGGTTTGTCAACGCACGCCACATCGGCATCACCGCCGGAGCCTCCACCCCGCAAGAACACATCGAGCGCGCCGTCGCGCGCATCAAGGAGCTTTGCCGCTAATCATGGACCAGACCGTACCCGCATACGCCGCCGAGGTGGCCGATTACGGGCGTAGCCGCGACCCCGAGCCGGGTGAGGGCGCGCTCGTTAAAAACGTGCGCCCCGAATCGCCCGCATGGGATGTGGGTATCGAGCCGGGCATGCGCGTGCTCACAGTCAACGGCGAGCAACTGACCGATATGATCGTGTGGCTCTGGGAGGCAGATGACGACACCGTCGAGCTGGAGGTATTCGACCCGCGCGACGACACCGTCACCCCCGTCGAGCTTGACCGCTTTCCCAGCGAGGACTGGGGTCTGGAGTTCGATGGCCCCATCTTCGATGGCATGCGTACCTGCGTAAACGCCTGCGTGTTCTGCTTTATGACCATGCTGCCCAAGGGCGGTCGCTCCACGCTCTACATCCGCGATGACGACTACCGCCTGAGCTTTTTGCAGGGCAACTTTGTCACGCTGACCAACCTTTCCGACAAGGACGTGCAAAACGTCATCGACCGCAACATGAGCCCCATGAACGTGTCGGTCCACGCCGTGAGCCCCGAAGTCCGCCGCCGCATGATGGGCCGCAACGCCCAGCGCGGCATGGATGTGCTCGAGACCATCATGGATGCTGGGATTGAGATCCACGCGCAGATCGTACTGTGCCCCGGCATGAACGACGGCGAGGAGCTGGAAAAGACTCTGCGCTTTTGCGAGGAACACGAGCAAATCACGAGTCTGGGCATCGTTCCGCTGGGCTTTACCAAGCACCAGAACCGTTTTACCTGGTCCTACAGCGACAAGCCCGAGCTGGCGCGCGAGACTATCGCCATGATCAGGCCCTTCCAGGACCGTGCCTTCGAGCGCTTTGGCCGCCACACCTTCCAGATGAGCGACGAGTTCTACCTGGACGCCGGCATTGAGCCTCCCGAGGCCGACTTTTACGACGGCTACCCGCAGTACTACGACGGTATCGGCATGATCCGCTCCTATCTGGATGAGACCGACACCGTGCTCGCCGCCGATGCCGAGCGCCTGCGCCGCGTTCGCGAGGCAATCGCCGCCCGCAGCCAGCGATTGCTGTGCCTCTCGGGTGCCAGCGCGCGCGATACGGTGGCGCGTTTTGTGGAATCGCCGCACGGCCTTGCCGGCTCCGTCACGGCCATCAAAAACCGCTACTTTGGTGGCAATGTGGACGTGACCGGCCTCATCGTCGCCTGCGACATCTTGGAGCAACTGCCGCAGGACCTGTCGGGGGTTATGCTCTTTGTGCCTAAGCTCATGTTCAACGCCGATGGTATGACCCTTGACGAGTATCATCGTGACGAATTACTCGCAAGCCTTACCGGTCGCGGCGCCGAGGTTCATGTGGTATCGACCATGCCGCATGAGCTGCTCGATACCCTGGAGCACATCCTTGGCATAACGCCCGCCAATTCAACTATTCCCGCTGACCCTACCCATTAAAGGAGAGCAGATGAAACCTATCGTCGCCGTCGTCGGACGCCCCAACGTGGGCAAGTCCACGCTCGTTAACCGCCTGGCCCAGACCTCGGACGCCATCGTCCACGAGTCCCGCGGCGTCACGCGCGACCGCTCGTATCACACGGCCGATTGGAACGGCCGCGAGTTCACCATCGTCGACACGGGTGGCATCGAGCCGCTCAAGAGCGACGACGTCTTTGCCACGTCCATCCGCGACCAGGCCCTCGCCGCCGCCGAGGAAGCTGCCGTCATCCTGTTTGTGGTCGACGGCCGCACCGGCGTCACCGAGGAGGACGAGTCGGTCGCCCGCATGCTCAAGCGCTGCGACAAGCCGGTCTTTCTGCTGGTGAACAAGCTTGACAACCCCGATCGAGAGAACGACAGCATCTGGGAGTTCTATTCGCTCGGTATCGGCGAGCCCACGCCGCTCTCGGCCCTGCACGGCCACGGCACGGGCGACCTGCTCGACGACATCGTGGCCCTGCTTCCCGAGGAAGAGGACGAGGTCGCCGATGAGTTCCCCGATGCGCTGAACGTGGCCATCATCGGCCGCCCCAACGCCGGTAAGTCCTCGCTGTTCAACCGCATCCTGGGCGCCGACCGCTCTATCGTGTCCAACATTGCCGGCACGACGCGCGACGCCATCGACACCGTCGTGGAGCGCAACGGCAAGCACTACCGAATGGTCGACACCGCGGGCATCCGTAAGAAGAGCACCGTGTACGAGAACATCGAGTACTACTCCATGGTTCGCGGCCTGCGCGCCATCGACCGCGCCGACGTGGCGCTGCTCGTCGTCGACGCCTCCGTTGGCGTTACCGAACAGGACCAGAAGGTCATGGGTCTTGCCATCGAGCGCGGATGCGCCATCGTTGTGCTGCTCAACAAGTGGGACCTGCTCGACGATGACCGCAAGCGCGAGGCCTGCATGGAGACCATCGACCGCCGTCTGGGCGTCATGGCTCCCTGGGCCCAGTACCTGCGCATCTCTGCCCTCACCGGCCGCAGCGTCGAGAAGATCTGGGCGATGGTCGACGCCGCCGAAAAGACGCGCTCGCAGAAGATTAGCACCTCGCGCCTCAACACGTTCCTCACCGATCTGCGCGAGTTCGGTCATACCGTGGTGGACGGCAAGCGCCGCCTGCGCATGCACTACGTGACCCAGACGGGCGTCAACCCGCCGACGTTCACGTTCTTCGTCAACCACAGCGACTTGGTCAACGACACCTACCAGCGCTATGTGGAGAACCGCATGCGCTCGACCTTCGACTTTGCCGGCACGCCCATTCGACTCTTCTTTAGGAAGAAGGAGCAAAAGGATGCATAATCCGATTCTGCTGACCGCCATCTGCGCCGTGGTCTCGTTCTTTATCGGAGCGATTCCGTTTGGCCTGATCTTGGGCCGCGTGTTCAACCACACGGACATTCGCAAGGCGGGCTCCGGCAACATCGGCACCACCAACGCGCTGCGCGTGGCCGGCCCCAAGGTGGCCGCGCTCACGCTGCTGCTCGACTGCCTTAAGGGCGCCATCTGCGTTGTCATCGCCCGTCCGCTCATCGCGAGCGTGGGCTATGGATTTCCGCCGAACATCATGGCGCCCGGAGCCCCCGGCGACTGGATGCTCGGCGTCATCTGCCTGGCAGCGGTGTGGGGCCACATCTTCTCGCCCTACCTCAATTTCCATGGCGGCAAGGGAATCGCAGTTGGCCTGGGCGTCATCCTCGCCTGGTATTGGCCAATTGGCCTGTCGCTGCTGGGCATGTTTATCGTGGCCGTCGCCATCACCAAGTTTGTGTCGGTGGGCTCGCTTGCCGCGGCCATCGGTCTTCCCATCGCTGCTTGCGCGGTCTTTCCGTACAGCAGCCTGGGCCTCAAGTTCTGCATGGCGATAATCGGCATCACCGTGGTGTGGGCCCATCGCGCGAACATCAAAAAGCTCATGACCGGTAAGGAGTCCAAGCTCTCGTTTACCAAGCGCGTCACCGAGCCCGACGATAAGTAGGAGAGAGTCATGAATGTTGCGCTGATTGGCTCTGGCTCGTGGGGAACCGCCGTCGCCGGCCTTGCCGCCGCGCGAGCCGTGCGCGTAACCATGTGGGCCCATAGCGAGCAGACGGCCGCCGGCATTAACGGTGAGCACCGCAACCCCCGCTACCTTGTGGGCTACGAGCTGCCGGACAACGTGGTAGCAACGACCGAGCTCGCCCAGGCGCTCGACGGTGCCGATGCGATCATCTTTGCCGTGCCCTCCACGCACTTGCGCGACGTGTGCCATCGGGCAGCGCCCTTTATCGCCGCCGATACCCCGGTGCTCTGCCTCACCAAGGGCATTGAGCCCGAGTCCGGCCTGCTCATGAGCGAGGTCATCGCCAGCGAGATCGGCAACGAGGCGCGCGTGGCGGCGCTCTCGGGTCCCAACCATGCCGAGGAGATCTGCCGCGGCGGTCTTTCTGCCGCCGTCATCGCCAGCAAAGATCCGCAGATAGGGGAGACCTTTAAGGACCTGCTCCTATCCACGGCCTTCCGTATTTATCTGTCGCAAGACATGACCGGTGTCGAGGTCTGCGGCGCCATGAAAAATGTCATCGCCATCGTATGCGGCATCTCCGCCGGTACCGGTGCGGGCGACAACACGCTTGCCCTCATCATGACGCGCGGCCTGGCAGAGATCAGCCGTCTGGTGCACGCCCGCGGCGGTCAAGCTATGACCTGCATGGGACTTGCCGGCATGGGCGACCTCATTGCCACCTGCACCTCGGAGCACTCGCGCAACCGCACCTTTGGCTACGAGTTTGCCCACGGCGTGTCGCTCGACGAGTATCAGACGCGCACGCATATGGTGGTCGAGGGCGCCGTCGCGGCCCGCAGCGTCAGCGAGCTTGCCCGTTCGCTGGGCGTAGACATTCCGCTCACCTTTGCCGTGGAGCAAACGCTCTACAACGGTGTTACTTTGGATAGGGCGCTCGAGATTCTTACCGATCGCGTCCCTTCTCAAGAGTTCTACGGACTCACCGACTAGCGCAGAAAGGCTACTACCATGGGTTCCATCAAAATCGCTCCGTCCGTCCTTTCGGCCGACATGGCCAACCTCAAGGGCGAGCTCGACAAGATCGCCGGTGCCGACTACGTACACTTTGACGTTATGGACGGTCACTTTACCGGCAACCTCACCTTTGGCGTTGACATCCTTAAGGCCGTCAAGCGCTCCACCGATGTACCGGTCGACGCGCACCTCATGGTGTCGAACCCCGACGAGACGGTCGATTGGTATGCCGACGCCGGTGCCGACATGATCACCGTGCACTACGAGGCTTCCACGCACCTGCACCGCACGCTCACGCATCTGCAGCAGCGCGGCGTCAAGGCCGGCGTGGTGCTCAACCCCGCCACCCCCGTGTGCGTGCTCGAGAGCATCATCGACGTTGTCGACATGGTGCTGCTGATGAGCGTGAACCCTGGCTTTGGCGGCCAGAGCTTTATCCCTGGTACAATCGCCAAACTGCACGAGCTTACGGCCATGTGCGAGCGACATGGCGTGTCGCCCATGATCGAGGTCGACGGCGGCATCTCTTCCAAAAACATCGCCGAGGTCGTCAAGGCCGGCGCAAATGTCCTGGTGGCCGGTTCCGCCGTATTTAAGTCCGAAGATCCCGCCGCCGAGGTTGCGCTGCTGCAGAAGCTGGGCAACGAGGCTGCACAGGAGGCATAAACCCTTATGACCGCAGGTCAAAACCGCATACCCGTGAATCTTGACTATGCCGCCTCGACGCCCATGCGCGCCGAGGCGCTCCTTGCGCAGCGCGAGTACGACGACAGCGAGCTTGCCGGCGTCAACCCCAACTCGCTGCACTCGCTCGGCCGCAAAGCTGCCGCGCGTCTGGAGGTCGCACGTCGCGAGATCGCCCGCAGCTTTGGCGCGCGCGTCCGTCCGTCCGAGATCATCCTGACCAACGGCGGCACCGAGGCCAATCAGCTGGCGCTCCTCGGTCTTGCCGAGGGCGCTCGTCAGCGCGACCGCAAGCGCGATCGCGTCATCGTTTCGGCCATCGAGCACGATTCGATCCTTGACAACCTGCCGCTACTGCGCGCTGCCGGCTTTACCGTCGACTTGGTGCAGCCCTGCCGTGCGGGCTACATCGAGACCGCCGCGCTGAGCGACTTGCTCGGCGACGACGTCGCACTCGTGAGCATCATGGCCGCCAATAACGAGACCGGCGTGGTGCAGCCCATCCGCGAGCTGGCCGCCGCGGCGCATACCGTGGGCGCCCTGTTCCACACCGATGCCATCCAGGGCTACTTGCATATTCCGCTCGATGTCACCGAGCTGGGCGTTGACGCCATGTCCGTCGCCGCGCACAAGATCGGCGGCCCTGTGGCGTCCGGCGCGCTCTACGTTAAGACCCGCACGCCGCTGCGCCCCCGCATCTTTGGCGGCGGACAGGAAGCCGGACGTCGCGCCGGCACGCAGGACCTGCGCACGCAGCTGGCCTTTGCCGCTGCCGCCAGCGCACTGGCACCCCATGTGGCTCAGGAGTGTGCAACGCTGCAAGTCCTTTCCGACAAGCTCTACGCCACGCTTACGGCTCATCCGCGCATTCACGCCACCATGGGCGACTACGCACATGCCGACCGTCTGCCCGGCATGGTATCGATCTACATTGACGGCATGGACTCCGAGGAGCTCATCATCAAGCTCGACACCGCCGGTTTTGAGGTGTCGGCTGGCTCGGCATGCTCGAGCGGCAGCATGGATCCCAGCCACGTTTTGAGCGCGATGGGCATCGGTCGCGAGCAGGCGTTGGGCGCACTGCGCATTTCCTTCGATGACCGCGTAAACCCGGGCGATCTGGACGACTTTGCCCAGGCGCTACTGTCGATCGTGGGTGCCGCATGATCGTTGCCGATCTCGAGCGCGCCCTGCTGGCACACTTTCCCAAGACGGACGCCGAGCCCTGGGACCACGTAGGCTTATCCCTGGGCGACCCTGCCGCCGAGATTGCCGGCGTGGCCTGCGCACTCGACGCGACCGAAGCCAATGTGCACCGCGCCCAGGAGGCCGGCGCCAACGTGCTGCTGACGCATCATCCCATCTATATCAAGGCGCCCGAGGCTTTTTGTCCGCCTAGCGCGACGCGCCCCCAGTGCAGTGCGGCGCTCTACGAGGCTGCCCGCTGCGGGGTGAGCATTATCTCGCTCCACACCAATCTGGACCGCTCGCACGAGGCGCGCGTCTGCCTGAGTGAGCTGCTGGATGCCGAACCCATGAGCTCACTGGAGCATGTGGACGAGCCCGAGGCCTGCGGCCTGGGAGCCCTTACGACACTCGACGAGCCCTGCAGCCTGCGCAACCTTGCCGTGCGCGCCGCCACGGCCTTCGGCAGCGACCCACGCGTTTGGGGCGAGGCCGATCACCCGTGCCGCACCGCCGCCATTTTGGGCGGCTCCTTGGGCGACTTTGGAGAGCTCGCCATCGCCTCAGGCGCAGATGTCATCGTGACGGGCGAGGCGGGCTACCATGTGGCGCAAGACCTTGCCTTGCGCGGGCTACCGGTGATCCTGCTCGGCCATGACCGCTCCGAGGAGCCGTTCGTTGATATATTGATGAACTCTGCAGTTGACGCCGGGGTCGACCCCCGTCATGCGATTAAAATACTGAACCCTTGCCAATGGTGGACTGTGACAAAAGGAGAGAACTTATGAGCGCCGGCGCTACGCTACTCAAGCTGCAACAGATCGATTTGGAGCTCGCCCGCAACAAGAGCGAACTTGCCAATATGCCGGAGCTCAAGGAGCTCGCTTCCAAGCGCAAGACCTACGTTAAGCTCAAGGCCGAGATGACCAAGCTCTACGCCCAGCGCAAGGACCTGGATATTGAACTCGACGATCTCCACACCACCGAGATCCAGACCAATAACGCCATCGAGGCCGCCAAGAAGCGCCACGTTGACGGCTCTGACTACCGCGAGGTTCAGGACCTGGAGAACGAGCTCGCCACCCTGGCCAAGCGTCTGGACAAGATCGAGCATACCCGCAAGGACGTCGTCATCGCCCATAAGGAGGCGCTTGACCGCGAGGCTCGCGCGCAGGCCATCATCGCCAAGTTCGAGGAAGGCGTGAAGGCCGACACCAAGGCCGCCCGCGCCAAGGCCGCCGACCTCCAGGCACAGATTGACGCCGCCACCAAGGAGCGCACTGCGCTGGCTGCCACGCTGCCGACCGACGTGCTCACCGACTACGAGCGCCTGCTCAAGCAGTTCCGCGGCCTGGCCGTCGAGACCATCAAGGGCAACATTCCCACCATCTGCCACACCGCACTGCAGGCATCGTCCATGAGCGACCTCAACCACGACGGTAGCGAGATCGCGCACTGCCCGTATTGCCACCGTCTGCTGGTACTTCCCAGCAAGGAAGCCTAAATGATGACGGCGGCACCCGACAATTCAATGCAACTTGAGGGAAAAACGATCCTGCTGGGCATTACCGGCGGGATCGCCGCCTATAAGTCGTGCAATATCGTGCGCCTGCTGCAAAAGCGCGGCGCGCGCGTCAAGGTCGTTATGAGCGAGCATGGCACCGAGTTTGTGGGCCCGCTCACCTTCCGTGCGCTCACCAACGAGCCCGTTGCCGTGGGCCTATTCGACGATCCCTCCGACCCCATCCACCACATTTCGCTAGCGCAGGAGCCCGATCTTGTGATCGTGGCGCCCGCGACGGCAAATATCATCGCCAAGATGGCCAACGGAATCGCCGATGACCTCATCTCCACCACGCTGCTTGCCACGCCGCGACCCATCGTGATCGCACCCGCTATGAACAACGGCATGTGGAAGGCGCCGGCGACGCAGGCCAATATGGCCACATTGCGCGACCGTGGCGTCCATGTGGTGGGACCAGGCAGCGGCTACCTTGCCTGCGGCGACGTGGACACGGGACGCATGAGCGAGCCCGAGGACATCGTCGAGGCCGCCTGCGAGGTGCTGAACCCCGTCCCGCAAGACCTGGCGGGCAAGCGCATCGTAATCACTGCCGGCCCCACGCACGAACCGATCGACCCTGTGCGCTTCATCGGCAACCGGTCGTCGGGCAAGATGGGCATCTCCCTGGCGGGGGAGGCCGCTCGCCGCGGTGCTGCGGTAACGCTTGTGCTGGGACCGACATCGCTCGATGTTCCCCACGGCTTGGAGTGCGTGCGCGTGCAAACCGCCGCAGAGATGCTGCAGGCGGCGCTGAAAGCCTTCCAGACGGCCGATGCGGCCATTTGTGCGGCCGCCGTCGCCGACTACACCCCCGCAGCCCCGGCCGACCATAAACTCAAAAAGGCTAACGAGCGTCTGGATCGCATCGAACTGGTCGAGACGGTCGATATTTTGGCTGAGCTCTCGCGCCAGAAGGGGGAGCGCTGTGTCATTGGATTTGCGGCCGAGACCGATAACGTCGTGGAGTACGCGCAGCGCAAGCTCGCGCGCAAGGGTTGCGACGCCATTATCGCCAACGATGTCTCGCGCGCCGATTCGGGCTTTGGAACCGACACCAACAAGGCCTGGATCCTGAGCACAGCGGGTACGCAAGAACTTCCCGTACTAACAAAACCCCAGCTCGCAGATACAATTTTGGACTTGCTTCAAAATTTGTAAAAAAGTTCTTGCACAAGGGCAAAGTTTCGGGTTAATATACTCCCTGTTGCGAGCGAGAGCAGAGCAACAAACAAAAGCTTCGGGACGTGGCGCAGCTTGGTAGCGCACTTGACTGGGGGTCAAGGGGTCGCTGGTTCGAATCCAGTCGTCCCGACCAGAAGTTTGCAGGTCAGGCACCTAGTGCCTGACCTTTTTTGTTTTAAGCAATTGCTTAATTTTGATTAAGCAACAGGGTGCCAAAAATCTACCTGCGCGATAATCGCCTTTTGCGGTTACTTACGCGTTTTGCACACGCTTGAGCCGATTTATTAACGCGATGTGAATCTACATACGCGTAGCTGGTATACAGCCGAGTACGGGCTGTATTTATCGCGGCGATTTACACAGATATAGCGACTATAGTGAACAAGCGTGTCGCTGTATTTATTCCAGTAGTTCACTTGATCGGTGGACAAGTGGGCTGCTGCAACGAAACGCCAAGCGGGATGGGCTCTATACGAGGACGCCGCAGGGGTAATGGCGGGGGAGTGCGGCGGGCGCTCTGAGAGCCGCTGTATGACCCCATTTCACCTCAACCCGACAACTATGCTTCAAGACGAGAATCGTTCGTTTGGTTGCCAAAAGAAAAGCCCGCACAGCCTGTGCGGGCTTAACAGCTGAGGCTAGAAGCACCAGGCGAGGCGGACGCAATTCGAGACCGTCGCATTGTCACTGATCGCCGGATCGCCGCCGGCGGGGACACGGAGGAAGAACGTAGAGTGGTCCGGACGCACCGAACGTTCCCACCAATAGCTGCCACTGGCAATGGCAGGGTTGTCCGAATAGCTATTCATCACCTTGCCCTTGAAGGCCTCGTACTGGGTTCCCTCGGAGGAGCTCCAGGGGTAGTCGGAAGCCCAATAGGAGGTGGGGACGATCTCGGAGTAGCTGAGCAGAAACAGCTTGTCGGAGGTAGCCGTCACGGCGGCATTCTTGTTCGCGTTACCGCCGCCGACGTTGTTCGTGAGCTTCCTAACCGATTTAACCTTGGATTGGAAATCGGCGGGCATCAGGTTCCAGATCTCGCCCGAATTCATCTTCGCACGGAGTTCGGATGCCTCCCATCCGCCATCGCTGGTTTTCATGGCGTTCATGCGGGACGAAATATCCGTCGAGGTGGTGAGGAACGTCAGTCCCGCCTTGCCGGTGCCGTCGGCCAAGTCGTCGTGGTTGATGCCGATGATACGGTACTCGAGCGTCTGTCCGTCCGTCAGCTTCATCGAGAACTTCGTTCCCGCATCCATCGCGGCCTTTGCCTTGGCGTACGCCGGCGATGCCTCGCCCTTGGAGGCGATGTCCTCGGCAACCGCTTTCTGCTCCTCGAGCGTCCAGTCCTTCGCGTCCTTGGCGACGGCCGCCTGGACGGTCGCGGAATCGGCCCCGGCGGAGCCTCCACCGGACGCGCCTCCCTCTACGCCGCCGGTCGTCCCGTTGTTCACCGTATTGCCGACCAAGTTGAACTGGTTTCGGATGGCCCCCGCCACGCCGGGTCCCGCGAACACGATGACCAGGCCGATGATCGCGATGATCAGGACGTACTCGATGACACTTTGCCCTCGGAGAAGAGTACCTCTAGGAGATACCCCCATTACAGTCTGAAATAGGCCATCGATAAATTTCGATGGCGAGCATTCGGCGCATTGCCTACGATACGGGCAAGCCCCGAGGGGCCGCCGATCGGGC
>CABUQV010000031.1 GCA_902493855.1 uncultured Collinsella sp. | reverse complement strand
TAACGATTAAGCTCATGCACGGACAGACAATCGGCATCGTCGGCGAGTCCGGTTGCGGAAAGTCCACCACCGCCAACGTCATGTGCGGCTTGCAGGCCCCCACGAGCGGCAAAGTCTACTTTAAGGGCAAGGACGTTACCAAGCGTACCGCCGAGGACCGTCGCCACATGGGCCGCGTCATCTCGGTCGTGTTCCAGAACCCAGCCACGGCGCTCAACCCCCGCATGGTCGTTCGCGAGCAACTGCTCGACCCCATGCGCGTCCACAACCTGGGTACCGAGGCCGAGCAGGAGAAGCGCGTCAAGGAGCTCTTGGAGCTCACCGGTCTGCCCAGCTCCGCCGCCGAGGTTCTTCCCGGCCAGCTTTCGGGCGGCCAGCGCCAGCGCGTCGCAATTGCCCGTGCCCTGTCGCTGAACCCCGATGCCATCATCGCCGACGAGCCCACCTCTGCTCTGGACGTTTCGGTCCGCGCGCAGATTCTGAACCTGCTGACCGACCTTAAGAAGGAGCTCGGCCTGGCCATGGTGTTCATCAGCCATGACATCCAGACGGTCCGCTATATCTCTGACGACATCATCGTTATGAATGGCGGCAAGATTGTCGAGCAGGGCGAGGCCAAGCAGGTCTTCCAGCACCCTCAGGACCCCTACACCAAGATGCTGCTCGGCGCTGCGCCGTCGCTGCTGCATCCCAAGCTCGGCGAGTAGCCTCGCTTTCCCTCCCGTGCGCCCGGTTCCCTTGCCGGGCGCACCTCCGTTGCGATTTCGAAAGGCTGGGTTCACGAGCCATGCCAAGTGCTCAGGAGCTACAACAGCAATTTGGTGAATATCGAGGCGCTATGCCCCGTCCATCGGATTTCGATCTCTTTTGGAAGGACCGCATGGCCGAGGCCGACGCTGTCGAGCTCGACTACGAGATTGAGGCGGCTTCGGTTGCGGATTCCGCGACCTGTCGGTTTTTCGACCTCTGGTATACCGGCATGTGTGGTGCACGCCTGCATGCCAAGTATCTCAAGCCGGTCTCGGAGGAGCCCGTGCCGCTGGTGCTTCAGTTCCATGGATATCCGGGTGCGAGCCGCAGCTGGTTTGAGCAGGCGTCGTTTGCTGGCATGGGCATGGCGCTCATTGCTCTCGATTGTCCTGGCCAAGGAGGCCCCTCCGAGGACATTGGTGGATTTGAGGGCACGACGGTCGCGGGCCATATCGTCGCCGGTATCGACGGCGACCCGGCCAACCTCTACTATGTCCGCCTACATCAGGATATTCGCATTCTGTGCCGTATCGTTCGCGAGCTTGAGGGCATCGATCTTACCCGCGTATATGTGAACGGCGCATCGCAGGGCGGCGGTTTGGGCATTGCGACCTGCGCGCTTAACAGCGAGCTTATCAATCGCGCCGCCATCCTCTATCCCTTCCTGTCGGATTTCCGCCTGGTTTGGGATCTGGACGCCGACGATATTGCCTATGAGGGCCTGCGCTATTGGTCGCGCTGGTTTGACGAGGACTCGACTCGTATCGAGGAAGCCTATGCCAAGCTGGCGTACTTCGATTCCAAGAACTTTGCCCCTATGGTCAAATGCCCCGTGCTGTTTGGCACGGGCACGGCCGATATCGTCTGTCCGCCGGCGACACAGTTTGCGGTGTACAACAACCTGTCCTGCGACAAGCGTCATGAGTTCTTTGAGGGCTTTGGCCACGAGGAGATTCAGGACTTTGATGATTTGATCATTCCGTTTTTCTGTGAGGGAGGGGAGGCTCATGTCTAAGTGCGAGAGCAATGTTGACGAGCTGATAGTCCCCGGGCTCGTGGGAATTCCTGGAACGGTTTCGTCAAGGCTCGCAGAATATCGGGACTGGCACGGTGATGTCCAAGCAGATGTTTCTGATTTAGAGACATGCGCTCCGAATCTTGAGATTCAAGGCCTGGCCATTACGGCAATTGACTTTGTTAACCCCTGCGCCCGTTACTCGGAGGTTTCCTTTGAGCTCGGTGACGATGCGGTCCACGCTCGTTTGATTGAGCCTGTCGGTCGTGCCCGAGTATCTGAGCGCGTGCCGCTGTGCCTGATGTTCCATGACATCGATCGGCCTGTGCGCGGCTGGCATCACATGACGAGATTTGCCGCCATGGGGTATGCCGTCCTCGCGCTGGATGACGATGTTGCTGGTGCGGACGACCTGCAGCAGGGGATTGCTTCGCCCGCTTTTGTCGAGCGCGTCCGTTGGGGTTGCGCGATGGCGAAGGTCGGGCGCAATCTTGATGGCATGGACCCCGACCGCATCTTTGCATGGGGCGAGGGCCTTGGCGGCGGAGTCGCGCTGGCGGTTTCTGCTCTGGACGAGCAGGGCCTCGCCTGCACGGCGGTCGCCAATCCAATTCCCGGTGGCCTCGAGGCGCTGTCGTCTCGAGTGCGCGGATCGGTGCTCATGGGCACATCGCTCATGGATGCCGTGAGCGATCCCAAGGGCCAGTTTGCTGTATTCAACGGTCTTGAGTGTGACCGAAGGCATATCATCTATGCCAAATACGCTCACGAGCGCATCAATGCGTTCGAAAACGAAGTCGTCGACTTCTTTAACCAAACGTTCTACCCGTGTTCTTTGGCCTAGACGGCCTGGACACTGCCAACAAGAGTGGGCGGCATAGGGCCGCTCGCCAGACAACTAAGGAGATTCTTGTGGCAACTCAGAAATTCACCGGCGTTATCCCTCCCGTCGTTGTTCCCGATACCGAAGATCACCAGCTTGATGTTGCCTCCTTTGAGCGCAGCATCAACCGCATGATCGATGCCGGCGTCGATGGCCTGTTCTTCCTGGGCTCTTCGGGCGAGGTCGTCTTCTCCACCGACGAGCGCCGTCGCCAGATTGTCGCCGAGGCGGTGCGCATCGTCGACCACCGCGTTCCCGTTCTGGTCGGCATCATCGACACCGAGACCGAGCGCATGATCGAGCACGGCAAGGTCGCTCAGGAGCTGGGTGCCGATGCGCTTGTCGCCACCTGCCCGTTCTATGCCCTGCAGGGCATGACCGAGGTCGAGGAGCACTTCCGCATCCTGCACGAGGAGCTCGACCTGCCCATCTTTGCCTATGACATCCCCGTCTGCGTCCACACCAAGCTCCCCTGGAAGCTCCTTGCCAAGCTCGGCGCCGAGGGCGTCCTGGCCGGCGTCAAGGATTCCTCGGGTGATGACATCTCGTTCCGCTACCTCGTTCAGGAGAACGAGAAGAACGGCCACCCGATGAGCATCCTCACCGGTCACGAGGTCGTCGTCGACGGTGCTTACCTCGGCGGCGCCGACGGTTCCGTCCCGGGTCTCGCCAACGTTGAGCCCGAGGGCTACGTGCGTCAGTGGAAGGCCGCTCAGGCCGGCGACTGGGCTACCGTCAAGGCCGAGCAGGATCGCCTCAACGAGATTTCCCACATTTGGGATGTCACCTCGGGCGTCCAGGGCTATGCCGGTGGTGTCGGCGCCTTCAAGACCGCTATGAACCTCATGGGCATCTTCGACAGCCCGACCATGCCGCGCCCGGTGAAGGCCATGACCGGCGAGAACGTCGAGGCGATTAAGAAGGTCCTCCAGGACAACGGTCTCCTGTAAAGCTTCCCCAGGCACCCGATCTTGGGGCTCAAGTGGTCGGGCGTGACCCATTAGGTCAACGCCCGACCACTTTCACCCCAACCTTGGGCACCTGGGAAACCTTTATCATGCTGCGGCGATAACACCGCCTTCATTTCCTGTAGTTGTTTTTATCTCCTAAGGAGAACGACATGGAGAACAAGTACGTCTGCTCTGTCGATATCGGCGGAACTAAGATCGCGACCGCCATTATGGAGTACCCGGCTGACGGCAGCGTGCCCCATCCCGTTTTTGAGGCCGAGGTTCCTACCGAGGCCCAGGAGGGCGGCGAGGCCGTCTTCCAGCGTATCGAGGCGTCCATCAAGGCTGCTCTTGAGGCGAATCCCGATGTCGAGGTCCTCGGTGTCGGTATCGGTGCCGCAGGCGTCGTCGATCCCAAGACGGGCGCCATCGCGTATGCCAACGAGATTATGCCCGGCTGGTCCGGCGTTCAGTTGGGGCCGCGTCTGCGCGAGGACCTTGGTCTCCCCGTTGCCGTTGTGGGCGACGTGCAGGCTCATGCTCTGGGCGAGGCCCACTGGGGCGTCGGCAAGGGCAAGTTCTCCGTCTTGTGCCTGGGCATCGGCACGGGCATCGGCGGCGCATATGTCGAGAACGGCCGCGTGATGCAGGGCTTCCATGGTGCTGCCGGTCATATGGGCCACATCGAGTGCTCGGCTGCCGCCGGCATTCCCTGCGCCTGCGGACGTTCTGGTCATCTTGAATCGGTTGCTTCGGGCACTTCCATTGGTCGTATGTACGATGAGCGCTTTGGTCGCGTCGACCCCAGCCGTCCTTCGGTCGGTCGCGACGTGAACGACCTGTGCTGTGCGGGCGACGCAAAGGCGACCGAGGTCATCCATGACGCCGGCTTTGCGCTGGGTGCCAGCTTGGGCTCGCTCGCTAACATTCTGGACCCTGAGGTCATCGTGCTTTCGGGCGGCGTGATTCACCAAGGTCCCGATTGGCGTTCGCAGACGTGGAAGGATTCGGTGCACGAGGGCTATGCCAGCCAGGCGCTCGATCCGCTTCAGGACACGCCGATCCTCATCGGTTCTCTGGAGGGCGATGCTCCGCTCATCGGTGCCGCCGAACACCTTCTTGCATCGTTGAAGTAAACATAACTACCAAGTGCGCCTTCTGAGGTGCCGCAGATTGACGTGAAAGAGGAGCGAAGCGTACTTCGGTACGTGAGCGACGGTTTGAACGTCAAGGTGCGGTGTCTCAGAAGGCTGTTTTGAGAAAGGTTGAGTCGAACATGACCGTTGATCCTTTGATCCAGTCCCTGAAGGGCAAGCTCGTCGTGAGCGTTCAGGCGTATATGGGCGAGCCGCTTCGTACGCCCGAGACCATGGCTCAAATGTCTCGCGCCTGCGAGCTTGGCGGCGCCGCCGCTATTCGTTGCCAGGGTCTTGCCGACATTGCCGCCATTAAGGGTCGCTGTGAGGTTCCTGTTATCGGCTTGTGGAAGGATGGACACGAGGGCGTCTACATCACGCCGACGCTGCGTCATGCTCGCGCCTGCGTTGCCGCGGGTGCTGACATCGTGGCAATTGATGCCACTGATCGCCCGCGTCCCGATGGCAAGACCGTCGAGGACACCTTCCGCCCGCTGCACGAGGAGGGTGTGCTCCTGATGGCCGACTGTGCCACCATCGAGGACATTCGCCGTGCTGTCGACATGGGCTTTGACCTGGTATCCACTACGCTTTCTCACGGTGTTGCCGCCATCGACTGCACCATGGCCGATGGCCCCGATCTGCCGCTTCTGCGTCAGGCGACCGAGGAATTCCCCGGTCTTCCCATCATCTGCGAGGGCCGCGTGCACACGCCCGAGGAGGCCCGCGCCGCGATCGATGCGGGCGCCTGGGCCGTTGTCGTCGGCACCGCCATCACGCACCCCACGAGTATTACAAGTTGGTTCAAGGCTGCGCTTGAGGCGTAAGACAGGCCTCGTATCCGCTTGGGGCGGTATACTCAATAAAGGCAATTGATCGCGCGGGATCCGCTGGCCGGGTCCCGCGCTTGTTTTAGGAGGCACACATGCAAAAGGGAGATGCCATGGATGCGGCGGAGCGCTCGGAGCGCATCCCCGATATCGTCATCATCACCGGAATGTCCGGATCGGGCCGAACGCAGGCCATGCATGTGTTCGAGGACATGGGCTATTTTTGCATCGACAACTTGCCTCCGCGTCTGATCGCCCAGCTTGCCGAACTCGTCGGCATCAATACGGGCGTGGGCAGGCATCTTGCCGTCACCTGCGACCTGCGCAGCCAGGGCTTGTTCGATGAGCTGCTCGATGCCGTTGCCGCGCTCGAGGAGCGCGAGATGAGCTGTGACATCGTGTTTCTCGAGGCCTCTGACGAGGTGCTGATCCGTCGTTATAGCGAAAACCGCCGCCGCCACCCCATTGCCAAGCCGGGGGAGACTACGGCCGATGCGATTCAGCGCGAGCGCCTGCAGCTGCAGGGCGTGCGCGATCGAGCCGATATGATCATCGACACGAGCCGCCTGCGCACCTCTGCCCTGCGCAACAAATTGCGCATGGCGTTCTCCGAGCTGTCCGACCAGCAGCTCATGGACGTTCACGTGTTCTCGTTTGGCTTTAAGCACGGCATGCCCGTCGAGGCGGACATTATGATCGACGTCCGCTTCCTGCCCAATCCGTTCTACGATCCCGAGATGCGCACCATGACCGGTCTCGATAAAAAGGTCTCCGACTTTGTTCTGGACCATCCCAAGACCCAGGAGTTCTGGAAGGCCTGGACGCAGCTGCTCGATACGGTCATGCCCGGCTATATCGCGGAGGGCAAGCCACAGCTTTCTATTGCCATCGGCTGCACGGGCGGTCAACACCGCAGCGTTGCCATCGCCGAGGCCACGGCACGTTATTTAGAAGGTGCCCAATATCATGTGAGCATTTCCCATCGCGACCTGTCGCGCGCCAACACGAAAGCATAGGCCTGCATGTCGTTTACCGCCGAGGTGCGTGACGAGCTCGCGCGCTGCGAACCCGAATGTGAATACTGCGATTTGTCGACGCTTGCCGCCCTGACGCGTGTGAGCGGTACACTTTCGCTGGCCGGCTCCGGGCGGTATCGTTTGACGGTCGCGACCGAGACGGGCGCCGTCGCGCGCACGATGATCACGCTGACGCATCGCATCCTTAAGCTCAAAACGGAATTCACCGTTCGTAAATCGGTCTTGCATAAGGTCCGTAACTATCTCATTACCCTGCCCGATCAACCCGACCTGGACAAGGCTCTGGTGCTGCTGGGCATTCTCGACCGCAGGGGAGGGCTCGTCGCCGGTGTTCCCCGGCACATCGTTGCCCGTCCCTGCTGCAGGCTTGCCTACATCCGCGGCGCGCTCATCGCCGGCGGTTTCGTGGCCGATCCACGCGGCGATTTTCATTTGGAGATCGCGGTGCAGGGCGAGCAATATGCCCGGGGACTTTGCGATCTATTGGAGCAGATTGGAGTCCATGCGCGCGTTAACGCGCGGCGCGGATCCTTTGCTGTCTACATTAAGAGCGCCGAGGAGATCGAGCAGCTCCTAAAGCTGGTCGGCGCCAAGCGCAGCGTTGCCGAGATCGAGGAAGCGCGCGCGGTCAAATTGGTTAAGAACGACGTAAACCGTCGCGTGAATGCCGAACTGGCCAATCAGACCAGAAGTGCGGGTGCCGCCCAGCATCAGCTTGCGTTGATCGATGAGCTCGAACAGCGGGGTTTGCGCGACACGCTTCCGGACGCCTTGGCAGTCTTTTGCGACCTGCGCGAGCGCTATCCCGATCTGTCGCTGCGTGATTTGGGGGAGATGGCTGACCCTCCCTTGTCGAAGTCTGCCCTGTACCATCGCGTTTTGAGGCTTGAAAAGCTCATTGAAGCAAACAAGTAGTTTGAAGTATCGACTTATATACGGATTTAGCTGCTATTTTATTCTTTAAAACGTTTTAACGTAAATTTGATTTTCAATTTCGAGCATTCTCGTGAAATTCAAGTCAAAAAAAAGGTATATTAGGCGAGTGGTTAGTTTGTGGGCCTCAACGGCGGGCGCTGTAGCTCGCGGGGGCCTTACGAAAGGAGACACAATGGCAGTAAAGGTTGCTATTAACGGCTTCGGTCGCATCGGTCGTCTGGCTTTCCGTCAGATGTTCGGTCATGAGGGCTCCGAGATCGTCGCTATCAACGACCTCACCTCTCCCGATATGCTCGCTTACCTGCTGAAGTACGACTCCACGCAGGGCAACTACGCTCGCGATCACGAGGTCGTTGCTGGCGAGGATTCCATCACCGTTGACGGCAAGGAGATCAAGATCTACAAGGAGGCCGACGCCAACAACCTGCCTTGGGGCGACCTCGACGTCGACGTCGTTCTCGAGTGCACCGGCTTCTACACCAGCAAGGCTAAGGCTCAGGCCCACATCAACGCTGGCGCCAAGAAGGTCGTCATCTCCGCTCCGGCCGGCAGCGATCTGCCCACCATCGTGTACAACGTCAACCATGAGACGCTGACCGCTGAGGACAACATCATCTCCGCTGCTTCCTGCACCACCAACTGCCTCGCCCCGATGGCCAAGGGTCTGAACGACTTCGCTCCCATCGTGTCCGGCATCATGACCACCATCCACGCCTTCACCGGCGACCAGATGCCGCTCGACGGCCCGCAGCGCAAGGGCAACTTCCGTCGCTCCCGCGCCTGCTCCGAGAACATCGTCCCGAACACCACGGGCGCTGCCAAGGCCATCGGCCTGGTTCTCCCCGAGCTCAACGGCAAGCTCATCGGTGCCGCCCAGCGCGTCCCGACGCCGACCGGCTCGCTGACCAACCTCTACGCCGTCGTTGACAAGAAGGTCACCGTCGACGAGGTCAACGCTGCCATGAAGGCCTACGCCGCCACCATCTCCGAGACCTTCGCCTACAACGAGGACCAGATCGTCTCCCGCGACATCGTCGGCGAGACCCACGGCTCCATCTTCGACGCCACTCAGACCATGTGCTCTGACCTCGGCAACGGCCAGACCCTCGTTCAGGTCACCTCTTGGTACGACAACGAGAACTCCTACACCTCTCAGATGGTCCGCACCATCAAGTACTTCGAGAAGTTCGTTGCTTAATTTAGCTTTTAGCGAATAGCTCGTTGAGCGTCTAAAGAAGGGCGCGGCCTTATAGGGCTTACACCCTAGGGTCGCGCCCTTTTTATAGTAAATCGTCTGCCGTAATGGGAGGCAGACACGTACGAAAGGTAGAAGCAAACATGGCCTTTACCAAGAAGACCGTCCGCGACATCGATGTCGACGGCAAGCGCGTTCTCGTCCGCGTTGACTTCAACGTGCCTATCAAGGATGGAGTCGTTGGCGACACCACCCGTATCAAGGCTGCCCTGCCCACCATCAACTATCTCGTTGAGCACAACGCTCGCGTCATCCTCATGAGCCACCTCGGCCGTCCCGAGGGCACTGGCTTCCAGCCTGAGCTCTCCCTTGAGCCTGTCGCCAAGAAGCTTGCCGAGCTCTCTGGTCTCGACGTTGCCTTTGTCGCCGACACTTACGGCGAGAAGGCTGCCGAGGCTGTCGCTGCCGTCGAGCCGGGCAAGGTTCTCGTTCTCGAGAACGTCCGCTTCGATAAGCGTGAGAAGAAGAACGATCCCGAGATCGCGAAGAAGCTCGCTTCCTATGGTGACGTCTTCGTTCTCGATGCCTTCGGCACCGCTCACCGCGCCCAGGGTTCCGTCGTGGGCCCCGCCGCTTACCTGCCTGCCGTCGCTGGCTTCCTGCTCGAGAAGGAGGTCGACACGCTGACCGGCATCTTCGCCGAGCCCGAGCGCCCCTTCGTCGCCATCGTCGGCGGTTCCAAGGTTTCCTCCAAGATCGGCGTTCTCGATCACCTCATCGACTCTGCTGACACCCTGATCATCGGTGGCGGCATGGCCTACACCTTCTTCCTGGCTCAGGGCCTTTCCGTCGGTCAGTCCCTCAAGGAAGAGGACTGGGTCGAGCGCGCCGGCGAGATGCTCAAGAAGGCCGAGGAGAAGGGCGTCAAGATCCTGCTCCCCATCGACAACCGTGTTGCCGATCACTTTGGCGAGGACGCTGTCCCCGAGGTTGTCGCTTCCGACGCTATCCCTGACGACCGCGAGGGCATGGACATCGGTCCTAAGACCGAGGAGCTCTACGCCGAGGCCGTCAAGGGCGCCAAGACTGTGTTCTGGAATGGCCCCATGGGCGTCTTCGAGTTCGACAACTTCGCTCACGGCACCCAGGCTATCGCCGAGGCTGTCGCCGAGGCCGACTGCACCTCGATCATCGGCGGTGGCGACTCTGTCGCGGCTGTCAACAAGTTCAACCTGGCCGACAAGATGAGCTGGATCTCCACCGGTGGTGGCGCTTCCATGGAGCTCGTCGAGGGTAAGGCCCTGCCCGGAGTGGAGGCGCTTCTCGATGCCTAATCGCACCCTTCTCATCGCTGGTAACTGGAAGATGAACAACGACGTCGCCGAGGCCGCCAAACTCGCCGACGAGCTGGCTCAGGCTCTGCCCGAGGTTCCGGCTGGCGTCGAGGTGCTCGTCTGCCCTCCGACCATCGACATCACCACGGTTCATGACCGCATTCAGGCTGCCCCCATCGCCCTCGGTGCACAGAACGTGTACTGGGAGGCCAAGGGTGCCTTCACCGGTGAGTCCTCTTGCGACATGCTCAAGTCCGCTGGCTGCACCTACTGCATCATCGGTCACTCCGAGCGTCGCGACTACTTCCACGAGACCGACGAGGATCAGAACAAGAAGGCCAAGGCTCTCGTTGCCGCCGGCCTTGTTCCCGTCTTCTGCTGCGGCGAGTCCCTTGAGGTCCGCGAGGCCGGCACCTATGTCGAGCACGTCGTGAACCAGGTCAAGGCTGGCCTTGCTGGTCTTGAGATCACCTGCTCCAAGCAGGTCGTCGTCGCCTATGAGCCCATCTGGGCCATCGGCACCGGCAAGACCGCTACCGCCGAGGATGCTCAGGAGGTCTGCGGCGCTATCCGTGAGACCCTCAAGGAGATGTTCGGCGAGGAGCTCGCCAACGGCATCCGCGTTCTCTACGGTGGTTCCGCCAAGCCCGGTAACATCGCCGAGCTCGTCGCCAAGCCCGACGTTGACGGCGCCCTCGTGGGCGGCGCTTCGCTCAAGGCTGCCGACTTCGCCTCTATGGTCGTCAAGGCAGGCGAGTAGGACATATGGCACAACGTCATCTTCCTGCACTCCTGATTATCATGGACGGCTGCGGCCTGGCTCCGGCTGATGGCGAGAACGCCGTCGCCGCTGCCAAGACGCCCTTCCTTGATGGCCTGTACGAGAAGTATCCTCACACCACGCTCGGTGCTTCGGGCGAGGACGTGGGCCTTCCCGACGGCCAGATGGGCAACTCCGAGGTGGGTCACCTCAACATCGGTGCCGGTCGCATCGTGTTCCAGGAGCTTTCGCGCATCAACAATGCCATCAAGGACGGCTCCATCGCCAAGAACGAGGTTTTCGTCAAGGCCATGGACGATGTCAAGGCTGACGGCAAGACTCTCCACCTCATGGGCCTTATGAGCCCTGGCGGCGTTCACTCCCACATGAACCACGTCGAGGCTCTGGTCAAGATGGCTGCCGAGCACGGTGTCAAGACCGTTCGCGTCCACGCCTTCATGGATGGCCGCGACGTTGACCCGCAGTCCGGTGCCGGCTACATGAGTGAGTTCTGCGCCTTCCTGGCTAAGATCTCCGAGGAGACCGGTTGCGACGCTCGCGTTGCCACCGTCTCGGGCCGTTATTGGGCCATGGACCGCGATAATCGTTGGGAGCGCATCCAGCGCGCCTACGACGTCATGGTCAACGCGTCCGATGCTGATACCGACCCCGTTGCCGGTATCAAGGCCTACTACGAGAAGGACCCGCGCGGCGACGAGTTCGTCGAGCCCTTCGCTGCCCACAACGAGGGCATTCACGAGGGCGACGCGGCCATCTTCTTCAACTTCCGTCCCGACCGCGCTCGTCAGATGACCCGCGTGTTCACGGACAAGGAGTTCGACGGCTTTGAGCGCGAGCAGATCAAGCTTTCGCACTTTGTGACGATGACCGAGTATGATCCGACGTTTGACGTCGAGGTCGCCTTCCCCAAGACGTTCCCCGAGAACGTCCTGGCCGACGTTATCGCCGCCAATGGCCTGAAGCAGCTGCACACTGCCGAGACCGAGAAGTACGCCCACGTGACGTTCTTCCTCAACGGTGGCATCGAGGAGCCCAAGGAGGGCGAGGAGCGCGTGCTCGTCGCTTCCCCCAAGGTTGCTACCTACGATCTGCAGCCCGAGATGAGCGCTCCCGAGGTTACCGAGAAGCTCGTCGCCGCCATCAACGAGGATCGCGCTGATTTCTACATCGTGAACTTCGCGAACTGCGACATGGTTGGTCACACCGGTGTCTTCGACGCTGCCGTTAAGGCCGTTGAGGCTGTTGACGATGCCCTGTCCAAGGTTGTCCCCGCGATTCTCGCCAAGGGCGGCTTTGCACTGATTACCGCCGACCACGGCAACGCCGATCACATGTTTGACGTTGCTTCCGACGGTTCCAAGCATCCGTTTACGGCTCACACCACCAACCGCGTGCCGTTCATCATCGTTGATGAGAAGGCCAAGCTCACCGGTATCGAGGACGGCCGTCTTTCCGATATCGCTCCGACCATGCTCACCATGGCTGGTATTGAGCCTTCCGCCGAGATGACGGGCCGCGTGCTCGCTACCGAGGCCTAATAGAAAACAAATACCGTTTTCTAGCAAGGGGGTTGTCCACAACCGGACAACCCCCCTTTTGGTATTTCTGCCATTTCCACCCCGTCCTTGAGTGGCAGGTAGGGGAGAGCGGGGGATTGTGGTACAGTACTGGAGTTTGAACTGTTCTATTAAGGAGCTTATCTATGGGTCCGTTCCAGATTCTTCTGTTTGTCGTTTGGGCTGTTTCTGCCGTGGCGCTGACGATTCTCGTCCTGATGCATTCCGGTAAGGGTACCGGCGTTTCGGATATGATTGCCAGCTCGCTGTATAACTCCAGCTCTGCCACGGGCGTTATGGAGCAGAACCTTGACCGCCTGACCGTCATCATGGCTGTCGTGTTTGCCGTGTGCGTCGTGCTGTGCATGTTCTTCTTCCCGCAGGGCATCGTGGGCTACTAATCACGAGCCGCATAAATACTTGAAAAGGGTCCCGCAAGTGCGGGACCCTTTTTGTTTACATATTTGTAACAGAGTCAAAATATCCTCATATACTTCGCCCAACTAAAGAAAATCTCGACCGTTAACCGGAATTAGCCCCAAATCGTGCATAAAATGCGCTACTGTATTGCAATACGTTGGTCCGCTTTGTATAACCAGCCAAAACGGCGGACCGCGTTTGAATGGTTCGATTGGGCTGTCTTGACGTTGCCCGACCGAACTTACTTTGTCCTATCTCATAAGGAGGATGGCATGGCTGATTCTATGTTCCACCAGCCCGTTATGGGTCGTCGCGCCTTTGTCGGCGGTACCCTTGCTGCGAGCTCCATGGCTTTTCTTGCCGCATGCGGCAAGAAGGGCGGCGACGCTTCCGGTTCTGAGTCCGGTTCGACGCTGAACTTCTACATCAACAACCCGGTCTGCATCGACCCCTACAATGTCCAGGAGGACCAGGGCACTCAGGTCGAGTACCAGCTCTTTGACGCTCTGACCTCTTATGACGCCGAGAAGGGCGAGATCGTTCCGCTGGCTTGCGAGTCCTTCGAGGCCAACGACGACGCCACCGAGTTCACCTTCAAGATCAAGAAGGCCAAGTTCCACAACGGTGACGACGTTACCTCCAAGTCCTTCAAGCTCGGTTGGGAGCGTCTGGTCAACACCAAGTCGGCCATCGCTACCGAGTATGGCCCTTCCGAGGTCTCCTATCACCTTTCCATGGTCGAGGGCTATGACGATCTGCTTGCCGGTAACGCTACTGAACTCAGCGGTGTTACCTGCCCCGACGATGAGACCCTCGTCGTCAAGCTGTCTTCCGCTTACGCCGACTTCCCCTTCGTCGCCTCTCACCCGGCTCTGGCCCCGGTTCCCGAGTGCGCCGAGTCCGATGCCAAGAGCTTCTACCTTGCACCGGTCGGTAACGGCCCGTTCATGATGGACGGCAAGTGGGAGGATGGTCAGGAGATCAACCTCAAGAAGTTCGACGATTACTATGGCGACAAGGCCAAGATCGATGGCATCCACTTCCAGGTCATCAAGGACATGGAGACCGCTTACAAGGAGTTCCAGGCCGGTAACCTCGATGTCTGCGACGTTCCCGTTGCTCAGATCGACGCCGCCAAGAAGGATCGCGGCGTGTCCAAGGACGGCTACACCATGGGTGACGGCGAGCGCATGCTGCTCGGCTCCGAGCCTTCCACCTACTACCTGACCTGCAACAACACGGCCGAGCCGTTTAACAACGCCGACCTGCGCAGGGGTATCTCCCTGGCCATCAACCGTGAGGCCATCTGCAAGACTATCTTCAAGGGTACCCGTACCCCCGCCGACGGCATTGTTCCTCCGGGCATCGATGGCTACAAGGAGGGCGCATGGGAGTTCTGCGCCTACGACGTCGACAAGGCTAACGAGTACCTGGACAAGGTTGCTCCCGCTGGCGCTAACGGCGATCGTGGCATTAACGTGACCCTTTCCTACAACCAGGATGGTGGCCACAAGGAGATCATGGAGTCCATCATCGGTGACCTCGCCAAGGTTGGCGTTACCGCTGTCTCCGATACCCCTGAGTGGTCTGCCTTGCTCGAGCAGTACCAGAACTTTAACTATCAGTTCGGTCGTCTGGGTTGGATTGCCGACTACCCGATTATGGACAACTTCCTGTATCCGCTGTTCCACTCCGACTCCCTCGGTGGCGACAACCGCTCCGGTTACAACAACCCCGAGTTCGACGCCAAGGTCAAAGAGGCTCGCACCACGGTTGACGACGAAGAGCGCGTTGCTAAGATGCAGGAGGCCGACGCTATGGTCGCTGCCGACTGCCCGGTCATCCCGGTGATGTTCTACACGCACACCATCGTCGGCTCCGATCGCATCAAGCACCTCTATGTCGATCCGCAGAAGCACGCTGAGCTGGGTACCGCTGAGCTCGCCTAAGAGTTTGCAGCTTCCGTGAGGGTCAAGTATTTACGTAGACCTCATGGGAAACATACAGTTCTCCCTAACCTGGGGTAAACTGGCTGATGGTAATTTTGGGATGCCGGTCTGGCGATCGGCATCCCATTTAGGTTAATCCCTAGATAGGGGAGTGGTATGGGTAAGTACATCGTTAAACGTGTGCTTCAGTTCATCCCGGTATTTTTGGGCGTTACGCTGATTCTGTTCGCCCTTCAGAATATCGTGCCGGGAGATCCGATCAAGCTGATCGGTGGAGACAAGGCTCTGTCCCCCGAGGTGGAGCTTCAGCTTCGCGTCCGCTATCACCTGGTCCAGTCGGACGAGGACGGCAACGCGATCCTTGACGAGAACGGCGACCCCGTTCAAACGTCGCTCGTGGACCGTTACTTGTATTACATGAACGGCCTGCTTCATGGCGATCTGGGCAATTCGTATCAGCGCAAGCTGCCGGTTACGGAAATTTTTGCCCAGAAGTATCCGTATACGGTCAAACTTGCCGCGTGCGCCATCGTGCTCGAGGCAATCATGGGTATCGGTGCGGGTATCATTTCGGCGGTAAAGCGTTATTCCTTCTGGGATATTTTGGTAACGCTCACCACGTCGATCCTCGTTGCGGTCCCGGCCTTCTGGCTCGGTATGTTGCTGCAGCTGTTCTTTGGCGTCATCCTCAAGGACGCTACGGGCGGTGCAATCTCCATGCCGATCTCGGGTGCCGGCGGATGCAGCTCTCAGTATCAGGATTGGATGCACTATGTGCTTCCGACCATTACGCTGGCTTCGGTTTCGACCGCTTATGCCGCCCGCATTATGCGCTCGCAGCTGCTTGACGTCATGAACCAGGATTACATCCGTACGGCAAAGGCCAAGGGTCTCTCCAATCGCGCGATCATCGTCAAGCATGCGCTTAAGAATGCACTCATCCCCGTCGTTACCTATATTGGTGTCGACTTTGGCGGCATGCTTTCGGGCGCCATCCTGACCGAGACGGTTTTTAACTGGCCCGGTATCGGCTATGAGGTCTATCGCGCCATTAGCATGCGTGACTGGCCCATCGTTATGGGCGGCGTTACGCTCATCGTCGTCGTCGTCATGGTGATTAACCTGCTCGTCGACATTAGCTATGCATTCCTCGACCCGCGCATCCGCCTTGGCGGTCCGTCGGATAAGGCCTAAGGGAGGTACGTCTCATGCAGGAAACTGATTCTCAGTCTCAGGAGCAGGCTACCGCCACCAAGGCCGCATCTGCTCCCGCCAAGTCCCGCACGCTGTGGGGTGACGCTTTTAAGCGTCTTCGCAAGAACAAGCTCGCCGTTATCGGTGTCTGCTGGATCATCATCGTCGTTTTGGTTGCCCTGACCGCAGATCTGTGGGCTAAGCCCTGGCTCGGTTCGCCGACGGCTTCCGACTCGACCACCATGGCCGAGACGTCGCTGTTGGCTCCGTGTGCAGAGCACCCGTTTGGCACCGACGCCCTTGGTCGCGACATTCTCGTCCGCGTTATCTACGGTGCACGCGTTTCGCTGTCCGTCGGCATTATGGCCACCGCGATCTCCACGGTGATCGGTCTGGTCATGGGTGCTCTGGCCGGTTTCTACGGCGGGATCTGGGATACGATCATCATGCGCTGTGCGGACATCTTCCTGGCGTTCCCGTACGTGCTGTTCGTTGTCGCCATGATCGCCGTTATCGGCCGTGGTCTTCAGAACGTCTTTATCGCCATCGGTATTCTCGGCTGGCCTTCGATTGCGCGCGTCTTCCGCTCTGCAATCTTGACGGTCAAAGAAAACGACTATGTTGACGCTGCGCGCGCGATGGGTGCATCTGATGCTCGTATCGTAGTGCGTCACATCTTCCCGAACTCCGTCGCCTCCATCGTGGTCTACGCGACCATGAACATTGGTGGCGCCATTCTGACCGAGTCCGCTCTGTCCTTCCTCGGCATGGGCGTTATTCCGCCTACGCCTTCGTGGGGCTCCATGATTCAGGACGGTCAGCAGTATCTTCTGACTGCTCCCTGGATGATGATCATGCCCGGTCTGGCAATTCTCTCGACGGTGCTCGCCTTCACCCTGCTGGGTGACGGTCTGCGCGACGCCCTCGACGTCAAGATGAAGGACGCATAAGGATGAAGAAGAACAAGAACTATGTGGACCTGAAGGACCAGCCGGTTCCCGAGGGCCAGCATCTGCTCGAGGTCGATGACCTTAAGATGTATTTCCATACCGAGGATGGTGTCGTTCGCGCTGTCGACGGTGTGTCCTACACGCTCGATCGCGGCGAGACCCTGGGTGTCGTCGGTGAGTCCGGCTCCGGTAAGTCCGTGACCGCCATGACCATCATGGGCCTCATCTCGATGCCTCCGGGAAAGATCGAGGGCGGCGACGTTCGCTATCGCGGTCGTTCTATCCTCGAGATGACCGAGGAAGAGATGCAGCACATTCGCGGAAACGACATCGCGATGATCTTCCAGGATCCTATGACCTCCTTGAACCCGGTCTATAAGATCGGCAAGCAGGTGGGCGAGGGCCTTCGTCTGCACCGTGGCTACTCCAAGCAGGAGGCGCTCAAGCGCGCTACCGAGCTTTTGGACCTCGTGGGTATCCCCGAGCCCGAGAAACGCGTCAATGAGTATCCGCACCAGTTCTCCGGCGGTATGCGTCAGCGTGTCATGATCGCTATGGCTCTTGCCTGCGATCCCGATATCCTGATTGCCGACGAGCCCACGACGGCTCTGGACGTTACCATTCAGGCTCAGATTATCGAGCTCATGCAGGAAATGCAGGAGAAGAACGGCAACGCCATCATCATGATTACCCATGACCTGGGCGTCGTTGCCGATATGGCCGATAAGATCATGGTTATGTACGCCGGCCGTCCCGTCGAGTTCGGTACTGCTGAGGAAATCTTCTACGAGAGTCGCCACCCCTACACCTGGGGTCTTATCCGCTCCATCCCGGAGCAGGCCATCGAAGAGAAGAAGCCGCTTACGCCGATTCACGGCAACCCGCCTTCGCTCATGAACCTGCCTGAGGGCTGCGTGTTCTCGCCTCGTTGTCCCTATGCGACGGACAAGTGCCGCAAGCAGCGCCCCGAGCGCGTTGTCACCGAGTCTGGTCATTACTCTGCGTGCCACTACTCCGGTGACCCCGAGTTCCTCAAGAACGCTCCTGAGACGTCCCGTACGCGCAAGGATTCCAAGAAGGGAGGCGAGGCGTAATGGCAGATACCAACGAGCGTACTCCGCTGCTGAAGGTCGAGCACCTCTCTAAGGAGTTCCCCGCTGAGTCCGGCATGTTCGCCAAGCGCTTCTCCAAGCGTGTTGTCTCTGCAGTAAATGACATTTCGTTCGAGATTTATCCGGGCGAGACCTTTGGTCTGGTTGGTGAGTCTGGTTGCGGTAAGTCCACGACGGGTCGCACCATCATGCGCCTGACCAAGCCGACCGCCGGTAAGGTGTTCTTCCAGGGTAAAGATGTTGCCGAGATGAGCAAGCATGAGATCAAGGACATGCGTCGCGAGATGCAGTTCATCTTCCAGGATCCCTATGCTTCGCTCAATCCCCGTATGACCATCGGCGAGATCGTCTCCGAGCCCATGACCATTCATGGCGTGGGTACCAAGGAGGAGCGTATCGAGCGCGTCCGCGAGCTGCTGGACGTCGTCGGTCTGAATCCCGAGCACATCAACCGTTATCCGCACGAGTTCTCGGGCGGCCAGCGCCAGCGTGTCGGCATCGCCCGCGCGTTCGCTCTGAAGCCCAAGCTGATTATCTGCGACGAGCCTGTCTCTGCACTTGACGTATCCATTCAGGCCCAGGTTCTGAACCTTCTTAAGGAGCTCCAGGACAAGTTCGGTACCGCGTATCTGTTTATCGCTCACGACCTGTCCGTCGTGCAGCACATTTCCGATCGCGTTGCCGTTATGTATCTGGGTAAGATGGTTGAGGTTTCGGACTGGAAGACGCTCTACAGCGAGCCTCACCATCCGTACACGCAGTCGCTGCTGTCTGCCGTGCCGGTTCCCGATCCTGATATCCAGAAGACCCGCAAGCGCATCATCCTCGCTGGCGATCCGCCGTCGCCGCTGGATCCGCCGACCGGTTGCCGTTTCCACACTCGCTGCCCGATCGCTCAGGGTATCTGCTCTGAGAAGCTTCCCGAGTTTAAGGAAGTTGCACCTGGTCACTGCTGCGCGTGCCACTTCGCGGAGCCGTTCCCGATCAAGGAATCGCACATCGACCTGTAGTCGGTTGTTATCGTTCGGGCCCGCCCTGAAGTTATTTTTCAGAACGTCCTCGGACATGCAAAGAGGCTCCGCATCGCGCTTCGCGCTGCGGAGCCTCTTTGCGTCCTGACGCTCCTATTTGGCAAGGTGTTTTTTAGAAT
>CABUQV010000030.1 GCA_902493855.1 uncultured Collinsella sp. | reverse complement strand
CGAGTTCCGCACGCAAAGGAAAGCACTTAATGTGCTTTCCGTCTTGCGCAGGACTGTAGAGCAGCAAACTTAACGCCCGCCCTCAGCCCCGGAAGCCCTCCCGGATGGCCCCAAAAAATTTTTCAAAAAAGTTGTTGCGCGCCGGACAGACTTCTGTGTATACTAATCCCCGCAGCGCACGCGAGCGGAAACAAACGCGAACGTCTGCCTGGGGAGTTAGCTCAGTTTGGTTAGAGCGCCGGCCTGTCACGTCGGAGGTCGCGGGTTCGAGCCCCGTACTTCCCGCCAACGCAATTAAAGCCACGTCTTCGGACGTGGCTTTTTGCGTTTGATGCACTTTGTTTCGATAGAACGATCGCCCTGGTGCATCTTCGCCCAGAATCCCCGCGCCTTCGGGAACGCAAGTAAAATCTAATAAGTATATCTGTCTGAACAACAGCTTTGTTGCGCAACACCTGTTCTACGAGACAGGGGGTTAGGTTATACTAAATTGCACTGTGCGCCGCATCTGATGCATTTCGCTCCAAGCGCGGCACTCAGTGGATATCCGATTTACCATTTGGATGTCCTGGCGGTCATTTAGCGTCTCGACACAAGCTCGGCCCCGGAGCTCGTTCGAGCTGTTCGTATTCCTTGAAAGGGGAAAAATGGACATATCGAGGAAGACTGATTACGCCCTTCGCATGCTGGCGATGCTTGCCGAGGATCCGGAGCGTTTGCTTTCTGTTCGCACCGCTGCCGAAGAGGTCAATGTCCCGTATTCGTTTGCCCGCTCGATTCAGCACGGTTTGGTCCAGGCCGGTATTGTGGAGAGCCTGCGTGGCGTCCACGGTGGCATGCGTCTCAAGGTCAGTCCGGACGACGTCACTATCCGCCAGGTCGTCGAGGCCGTTCAGGGTCCTATGGTTATGAACGATTGCACCGCGCCCGATGGTGACTGTGCGCGCATGGGCGCGTGCTGCTATCATCCCCTGTGGGCCGGAGCCCAGGCGTTGATGCGCGACTACCTCGATTCCGTTTCGCTCGGCGACATCGTTGCCCATCGCCAGTTCCCGGCCGTCGATCCCAAGTTCGCCGACCGCGAAGCGTTTCCCGAGTACGCCACCTGCGCGTGCGCTTACCGGGAGGAATAGCGCCGCATAAGGAGCATAGCCATGATTCAGGACCCCTTTCGTTCGATGATTCGTTCGGAAGGGGTCCTGCGTTATCGCGACCTTCCGTGGCGCCGCACACGCGATCCGTACATCATTTGGCTTTCTGAGGTCATGCTGCAGCAAACGCAGGTGCCGCGTGTGGAGGCGCGCATGCCGGTGTGGCTCGATCGTTTTCCGACTGTGCAGGCGCTTGCCCAGGCCGCGCCTTCCGATGTTTTGGACGCTTGGCAGGGCATGGGCTACAACCGACGCGCTCTGGCGCTTCATGGGGCCGCTCAGCGCGTTGTAGAGGACTGGGACGGGGAGTTTCCGCGTGAGACGCGTGACTTGGTCGCTCTGCCCGGCATTGGCCCGGCAACGGCGCAGGGCATCCGTTCGTTTGCGTTTGATCTTCCAGGCGTGTATCTAGAGACCAATGTGCGCACGGTCTTTTTGCATCATTTCTTTCCCGATGTGCCGGCCGTTCCCGATCGCGAGCTGGTGCCGCTGATTCAAGCCGCCTGTCCGGCGGCCCCTGGTGCGGCGGCGGATGAGATTGCGCCCTTTGCCGTGCCTCAAGACGATGCCGACACGCCGCGCGCATGGTATTACGCGTTGCTGGATTACGGCGCGTATCTTAAAAAGACGCTGCCCAATCCGTCCAGGCGGTCGGCGGGCTATAGTCGTCAGTCCAAGTTTGAGGGCTCGCGTCGCCAAAAGCGCGCCCACATTGTGCGCATGCTGCTGGCGGCGCGCGATGGGCAACCGGCAGGTATTACGCTCGATGAAGCCGTTGCAGGCGTTAACGAGATGGAGACGGCAGCCGGCCGAGAGCCGGTCGAGCGCGAGCTGGTCACAAGCATTCTTGCCGATCTGGAGCGCGAGGGCTTTTGCGGCTCCGAGGGCGATCGTTGGCTGAGTGTGTAGCTCACTCGAATCTGAAGAACGGGATTGTAAGGTTTAAATTCTCGGCATGAGGGCATCCTTAAAGCAAGGCCGCTCAAAGTCTGTGGGCGGCATGTGTTGAAGGGAAGTACACCTATGGATTTTGAGAACTCCCAAACCAAGAAGAACCTCGAGACCGCTTTTGCCGGTGAGTCCCAGGCGCACACCAAGTATCGCTACTACGCATCTAAGGCCAAAAAGGACGGCTACGTTCAGATCTCGAATATCTTTGCCGAGACCGCAGGCAATGAGTCCGAGCACGCCAAGCTGTGGTTTAAGTATCTGCACGACGGCGCCGTTCCCGACACCTTGGACAACTTGCGTGATGCCGCTGCGGGCGAGAACTACGAGTGGACCACGATGTACGACGAGTTTGCCAAGACCGCCGAGGAGGAGGGCTTTGCCGAGATTGCCGCAAAGTTCCGCGGCGTCGGTGCTGTCGAGAAGGCTCACGAGGAGCGCTACAACAAGCTTGTCGAGCGCATTGAGTCGGGCGAGGTGTTTGAGCGCGAGGGCGTGAAGGTATGGAAGTGCCTGAACTGCGGGCACCTACATGTGGGTGCCGAAGCGCCCGAGGTGTGCCCGGTGTGCAACCACCCGAAGGCGTACTTTGAGGAGCAGGTGGTGAACTACTAGCGCTTGGTGCGGGCTGCTGCGGAGTTCAGGGCGGGAGGCCGGATTGCCTTCCCCTCTCGCTCACGGCTCCGCAGGGTCGCGCGAGGCAAAGGTATTTCCCCGCCCTGCGCTCCGGCGTTGGGTCGTCGCGTGCTCGCTACAGAAAAGCTGATTATAAGTTTGCGTGCCGTCCCTTTTGGGGCGGCACGTCTTGTATGGGGTGGACAGTTAGTTCAGATACGTATTTTTCCGATCGCTCTGCGGTCGGCTTTTTGGCAGTTGGAGGCCTATCGAGCCCCTTTGGGCTGCCTGAAGGGCCTGGTTTTAGGTCTTACTTGCCCGTTGTGCGGACTCAATCGCGCCAAACGTAGCATCTTAGGGCATATGTAGGGGGTCTGAATTATACGTATTTGAACTAACTGTCCAGGGTGCTTCGCCCAAGGCCGTGCCGCCTTGTTTTTTCGCGCCTCATTCGGGGCGCCGCGCCTTGTTTGAGGTTCCGGTCTTCACAATTGACGTCAAGCTTTTGGTTAGATTTTGGTCAGTTGGCGTAAGGGCGGAAGGCCAAAAGATTGCTGGCGAAAAAAGCTCAGAGAAAGTGCTGGTAGGGGAGTTGTTGAGGTTTTCGACAGCTTTTGCCAACAAGAAACTTTGCGGCTATTGCTACGGATTGCGTTGCCGTGGCCTTAGCGGTGCGGGATGCTGGGCGTAAGCGTCGAATGCTCCGATTGAGGAGGCCAGCATGGATCTGTTTCTTGAGACTCCGCAGCAACAAGCCGAGCGCATGTTGCGCCAGCAGCAACGGCTCATGGAGATGCAAATGCAAAGGGCAGCCGCCCAGCCCCCTGCGCAAAATGCCACGCCTGCGGTTTCGCCTGCGGGCGGATCGGCGCCAGAGAACTATTCCGTACAACAAGATTCGTATGCGCAGGAGCTTGCGTTCGACAAACGCCGCACGCGTCACCGCCGCGTGGGCCAGCGCCTGCGCACATTAGCGATGATCGTGCTCATTCCGTTAGGACTTGCGGTGATTTTCCTGGTCTCGTATGCCCTCACCTGCATCCTCAACGGCGCCTCTCCCAATGAAGTGCTCCAACATCTGTCAGCCCTCGGCCAGCGCCTAGGCGATGTCATAACAACCATCCGCGCCGGCTGGGAGAGTTAGCGTTTGTCACATTAGGACTTCTAGGATGTAGGGATTATCGCCACGAGTAGAATTCTTGCATCCTGTAGGTCCTGCCGCGCTACTGAATAGTATTATTGAAGATGAATAATAATAGGATTTGCTATGTATAAGCAGGATTTAGAGCAGACTCTTTTGGGCATTGACGAAGAGGCGGAGCTGGAAATAGGTCCAAGAGACGATAGACCGAGCGTTGTATTGGTGGGAGGATGCGCCTTCATGCTAAACGATGTGACGAATCGGTCGGTTACACATGACATTGATGTGTTTGAGGCAGACGGGTGTCTCCGCGAGATCATAGCTCGATACCCCGAGGTGAATGGTATGGCAGTGGCATATTGCAACCAGATGCCATTCAATTACGAAGATCGCCTGATCCCATTGGAGATTGGGGCGCATTTTATCAGGTACTTTACGCCATCTTTGGAGGATCTGGCGGTGATGAAGCTTTATGCCTATCGTCCGAACGACATCGTTGACCTCCATAGTCGAGCATTTATCGATCGACTTGATTGGGATCTGCTCGAGCGGCTTATATTCGATGAAGGAGAGGCGTTGGCCTCGTCGCCTTCGGAGCGGAGTTATCAAGAGATGGTCTGCGCATACAGACAATACAAAAAGGAGGTGTTCGGTTGAATTTGACCTTTGAGGGATTCTTAAAAGGCTATTGCCGAGAGCTGTCCGGACAGCAGTCACTAAGTTATAGAAAACTGGTTGAGCGGGCGACGACGGTTGCGCCGCGCGTGGCGGAGCCTCTGTTTTTGCTCGCTTTGGCGCAAGGAAAAGCCGAATACGTTCTGGGTTTATCCGAGGGCTCGTGGATGGAAGAGGATTACCGAGGCGTTTTGTCCTTGTACAGTCAAGCGGGTAACATGGCGTCTCTATGCGCCAAAAGTGAGCTCCCTAATCGTTATGCCAACGTTTGGCGTGCGTATAGAGGGGTGAAAGAAAAGCCAGCGGCTAACAGAAGGGTGAACGCCCTGATGAGAAAGAGAACACTGAAAGCATTGGAGGAATCGGGTGTAACGCGCTATGGCCTCTGCCGTGCTCTGCACTTGAATAAAGGAAACGTATACGCATACTTGGCAGGCGATGACTCAAAAGTGAGCAGGGAAACGGCGCGTCGCATTATGGAATATGCGGAAGAGAGAAGCACCCAAGAAGGGGCCGGGCGCCCGGTGCGTGTGGCGGGGTAAGATTGATCGCGGTTTTGATTGATACTCGATTGGGTTTGTTGGGCGGAGTCTATGTCTGCTATTGATATTGCGCTTGTTGTGATTGCCTTGGTGTCGGTGGGAGTTGCTTTGGTTTGCGCCCTGCAGCTTAAAGGCCTTCGTGCCGAGTTGCGCGAGCGTGGCGGCAACGACGCGGAGACGCTCGCGGCGCTCGAGCAGACCAACAGCACGCTCGATGCCCTCAACGTCGCGCTGGCAGAAACCCGCCGCACGGCAAATGCCATCGCGCAGCAGCAGACGACCGACGCCGCCGTGGAGCAGCAGCGCTACCTGACCATTGCGCGCGAGTTCTCACAGGCCGGCGACCGCATGGACGATCTGCGCCGTGAGACGGCCCAGCAGCTCGGCGCCAACCGCGAGGGCATCGAGCACCGCCTGGACAAGGTGCGCGAGACGGTCGATGCCCAGCTGGGCGCCATCCGCAAGGACAACAACGTTCAGCTCGACCAGATGCGCGCGACGGTGGACGAGAAGCTTTCCCGTACGCTCAACGATCGTCTGTCCGCATCGTTTAAGCAGGTGAGTGATCAGCTCGAGGCCGTGTACAAGGGCCTGGGCGACATGCAGTCCATCGCCACCGGCGTGGGCGACCTTAAGCGCGTGCTGGGCAATGTGAAGGCGCGCGGCATTTTGGACGAGGTGCAGCTGGGCGCGATCCTGGCGGACATCCTTACGCCCGACCAGTATCTGGAAAACGTTGCCACCAAGCCTGGCGCCTCGGAGCGTGTTGAGTTTGCCGTCAAGCTGCCAGTAGACGAGGGCGATCCCGTGCTGCTGCCGATTGACTCCAAATTCCCGGGCGACGCGTACGAGCATCTGCTCGACGCCCAGGAGTCGGGCGACGCGGAGGCCGTCGCCGCTGCGCGCAAGATGCTCGATGCGATGGTCAAACGCGAGGCAAAGGACATCTGCGAGAAGTACCTGAGCGTGCCCGCGACGACCAACTTTGGCATTCTGTTCGTGCCGTTTGAGGGCCTGTACGCCGAGGTCGTCAGTCGCCCCGGGCTTATAGAGACCCTGGGCCGCGACTATCACGTCAACGTTGCCGGCCCCAGCACCATGGCGGCCATCCTCAACAGCCTGCAGATGAGCTACCAGACGTTTAGGCTGCAAAAGCGCACCGATGACGTGCTGCGCGTGCTTTCCGCCGTCAAGGCCGAGCTGCCGCGCTATCAGGCGGCGCTGCGTCGCGCCCAACAGCAGATCGAGACCGCGGGAAAGACGGTCGAGGGCATCATCACCACGCGCACCAACGTTATGGAGTGCAAGCTCAAGGACATCGACGCCCTGGAGGATGCCGACGAGGCCGACGCGATCTTGGGGCTCACATCCGTGGGCCTGCCCGCAGACCAAGAAGACGAGGACTAGCCGTGCCTGACGGCGGGGCGTCTGCGCAAGCGCGGAGCGCGGGCGCTTTTCGTGTCGTACGTGCCTGAAGCGCGCTTTAGTGTGCAACAATGGCGTTTCGCCCTATCAGACGCGAAAGGAAGCCTATGTCTCAGAAAAGCACCAGTCCGCTCAAACGCTCCACCGTGCGCCGCACGTTGCAGCGTTTTTGGGATGTCACGCGCACGCAGCCGCTGATCGTCTTTCTCTCGGTATTCTCGTCGGCGGGCTATATCTTTTTGCTTACGTTTGCCAACACCTACGTGATGGCGCTTATCGTCGACCGCGTCCAGGCCGGCCCCGTGGCAGGCGACCAGGTGTTTGAGGTCTTTAGCCCCTATATTCTGGCGCTCGTGCTCGTTAACCTGGTAGGCCAGATCCTCTCCAAGCTGCAGGACTACACCGTCTACAAGCTCGAGATTGCGGGCAACTATCACCTGGCGCGCTTGTGCTTCGATACGCTCTCCAACCAATCCATGACATTCCACACCAGTCGATTTGGCGGATCGCTTGTGAGCCAGACGAGCCGGTTTATGAGCGGCTACACGGGCCTGGTGGACGTGACGGTGTATTCGCTCATCCCCACTATCACCTCGGTTGTCTGCACGGTGGCGGCGCTCGCTCCGGTGGTGCCTGCATTTACCGTGATCCTGGTGGGCATCATGGTCGTCTACATCGCGTTTGTCTGGCTTATGTACAAACGCATCATGCCGCTTTCGGCCGCGACGTCCGCCGCGCAGAACAAGCTGTCGGGCGTGCTGTCCGACGCGGTCACGAACATCCTGGCCGTCAAGACCTGCGGGCGCGAGGACTTTGAGCGCGACCTATTCGATACCGCCGACCGTGCCGCGCGCGATGCCGAAACGGTATCGATGCACGCCATGATGCAACGCAACTTTACGACCTCGGGCCTTATCGTCATTACCATGGCCGTGGTGAGTGTGTTCGCCGCGGGTGGCAACGCGTGGTTTGGCATTTCGGCCGGCGCGCTCGTCATGATCTTTACCTACACGTACAACCTCACTATGCGTCTGAACTACGTGAGCTCCATGATGCAACGCATCAACCGCGCGCTGGGCGACGCCGCCGAGATGACGCGCGTGCTGGACGAGCCGCGTCTGGTGGCAGACGACGCGAATGCCCCCGAGCTCAAGGTGCGCGAGGGCGCAATTGATTTTGAGCACTTGAGCTTTGCATACCGTGACGCCGCGGCGGGCGAGAACGTGTTCGACGACCTGACGCTCCATGTGGCGGCGGGCCAGCGCGTGGGCCTGGTGGGCAAATCGGGCTCGGGCAAGACGACACTCACCAAGCTGTTGCTTCGCCTGGACGACGTGCAGGGCGGCCGCGTGCTCGTGGACGGCCAGGACGTCTCGCGCTGCACGCAGCAGAGCCTGCGCCGCCAGGTTGCCTACGTGCCGCAGGAGGCGCTGCTGTTCCACCGCTCCATTCGTGAGAATATCGCCTACGGCCGCGCGTGCGCCACCGACGAGCAGATTCGCGAGGCGGCTCGCTTGGCTAATGCGACCGAGTTTATCGACCGCCTGCCCCGTGGCTTTGACACCATGGTGGGCGAGCGCGGCGTTAAGCTTTCGGGCGGCCAACGCCAGCGCGTGGCCAGCGCCCGCGCCATCCTCACCGATGCGCCGATTCTGGTGCTCGACGAGGCAACGTCTGCCTTGGACAGTGAGTCCGAGGCGCTGGTGCAGGAAGCGCTCGAGAACCTGATGCGCGGCCGCACCTCCATTGTGGTGGCGCACCGCCTGTCCACCGTGGCGGCGCTCGACCGCATCGTGGTGCTGGCGGACGGCGAGATTGTCGAGGACGGTACGCATGCGCAGCTCGTCGAGGCGGGCGGCGAATATGCAAGCCTGTGGAGCCGCCAGACCGGCGCATTTTTGGAGGCTTAAGATCCCCGTACGTGGGACAATCGTTTTTGTGAAGTTATGTTTCTGCCGATCCGAGGAGTCGTTATGCCACGCGAGACCAATGCCGCCAAACGCGAGCGCGCCGTTGAGGTGTGCGAGCGCCTTAACCGTCGCTATGGCCCGGTCGAGTGCTTTTTGGACCACGAGAATCCCTTTAGGCTACTTATCTCGGTACTGCTCTCGGCTCAGACGACCGACGCGCAGGTCAATAAGGTGACGCCCCAACTATTTGCCCAGTGGCCCACGTCCGAGGCCATGGCCGGGGCAAGTGTGACCGACGTGGCCGAGACCATCAAGTCACTCGGCTTTTATAAGAGTAAGGCCAAGCATGCCGTGGAGGCCGCGCAGATGATCGTTGCCGATTACGGCGGCGAGGTACCGGCCGACATGAAGGAGCTCGTCAAGCTGCCGGGCGTGGGGCGCAAGACGGCGAACATCGTGCTCAACGTGGGGTTTGGCATTGTCGAGGGCATCGCGGTCGATACGCACGTCAACCGCATCGCGCACCGCCTGATGCTGAGCCCCAAGACGCATGCCAAAGAGCCGCTCAAGACCGAGCAAGATCTGCTCAGGATTCTGCCGCACGAGTATTGGGGATCGGTCAACCACCAGTGGATCACCTTTGGCCGCGAGATCTGCGACGCCCGCAAACCCAAGTGCGACAAGTGCCCGCTGGCAGACCTTTGCCCCAGCGTACGCGTGATGGGGTAGGGGCCCGCCGCATTTTGTCGGCACCCGAGGACGGCGACTAATGTTGCGCAGCACATGTGGGTCGCGAGGGCTCAATATGATGGCGACAGATGCCGTTTGTTGTGAGGGGATGCCCGAATATGTCTTGCACCAAGTGTGGCTCCGAGATGCCCGATGGAACCGATTTATGCACGAACTGCGGGGCTGGGCATGCGGCTGAGCAGGAGTATATGTTGCTTCCTGCCGCCTCATGCAAAAATGTGTTGCTAATTTAGAAGCCTATTCAAGCGCGCCGAAGTCGTGGCGTGCTGGCGTAGCATGAGCAAAAAAATCAAGCAATGGAGGGCAACGTGGCAACATTGAAAACGCGAGAGCTTGAAGATTATTTTGAGCGCATTGTGCGCACGCGTGAAGGTGACCTATCTGGTCGTCGCAAAGGCGACGAATACTTGTCTCAAACCCATGTGCTCTACCATGGCGACCCTGCACCCTGGGCTTTAACGCCAAAGATATTCGATAAGGATATGACGGCGCTTCTTAAGGAGGCGGCCGAGCGCATGTACGGCATTATGGACAAGGTGACGCGGGCGTTTTGTTCCGACGCCTCCGTGCGTGCGTGGTTTCGCATGGATCCGGCTTTTGCTGACCTGTGCGCTATGGATGCCGGCTATGATTGCCAGATTCCCCTTGCGCGCGTTGATATCTTTCTTGACGAGGACGCCGGTTCGTATACGTTTTGCGAGCTCAATACCGACGGCAGTGCTGGAATGGTAGTGACCGATGCGGTCTGTCAGGCAGTGCGAATGACGCCTTCCTTTGAGGAGTTTGCATCCAACCACCCCGGCTTTCGGCAGTACGATTTGTGCGGCAGCTGGATAGATGCATTGTTTGAGACCTATGCAGAGTGGGAGCTGGCCCATCCTCGTCGCATCGAGGATGGTGCACGATCGGACGACGGAGTCTGTGTTGACGAGGGGCTCTATGCACCGCAATCAAAGATATATCCCGCTTCGGTGGCAATCGTCGACTATTCGGAAAGCATCGACTTGGAAGACGCGGCTCATTTTGTCGACCTTATGAGGCGGCGGGGTGTAGTCGCGCGCTTTACGGATGTACGCGACCTGCGGATTGTCGAAGAAGAGGGCGGTGCTAGGCGCCTGTGCGATGCCGCTGGTCCTATTGATTGCGTTTGGCGGCGCGCGGTGACCGGCGAGCTGTGGGATAAGCCGTGCGACGGACGCTCGGCCTTAATCGAGGCTGCCCAAGAAGGGCTTGCGTGTATCGTCGGTGGTTTTAGAACGTGGCCGTGTGCGACTAAGACCGTATTTGCGTTTTTGTGGTCTCGAGCCGGGCAGTCCTTGTTGAGCCCGGAGGAGCAATCGTTTGTCCGGGAGCATGTGCCCAATACCGAGATTATGGACGAAAGCACCCAGTTGTCGAGATTTGCCGAAAAGGATCGATGGATTGTCAAGCCGTGCGGCGGCTACAACGCGGTTGGCGTTGTCGCCGGTTTGGATGTCACGGAACGGGAATGGTCCCAGGTGCTTGCTCGCGCTGCGGCAGCTGGGGCGATTGTGCAGGAGTATGCTCAGCAGTATCAGACTCCCTGCTTGCGCGGAACGCTTGTCGATGGGCCGCATCGAGGAGAGGCGCCCAAAGGACTTGTGGATGATCTTGGTTTTGCGCCCGCTTCTAATATGGAAGGCCTGTACCTGTATCGCGGCCGTTTTGCGGGCGTGTACACACGCGTCGGTTTTGCCAACACCATAGGGGAGTGGACGAGCCGCCTGAACGTTGCGAGCTTTTTTGAGGAATAGCCGTTTCTTGGGGGCACCTTCCGTGGTTACGGCGTTCGACGTGACGGGGAGATTTTGGCGAAGTCGGTGAGTTCAGTTCTGTCTGGCGTTTTTGTTGCGGGGCTGGGCGTACGCCTGAGCTGGAGTCCCCTCCATGCGCTACCATGACAGACAACGAATTTGACGAACGACCCGCCGAGCTTGCCTCGGCGGGCTTTTGTCGTTGCAATGCCGGAGGAACAGCATGCTCATTCACCGTATAGCCGCGCAGCTTTACACTGCCGAGGCGCTGCAGACCGTCGAGGCCGGGCTCGATTCTGGCGAGGACGTGACGCTGGCCGTGTCTCAATCGGGCCGAACGCTTATGGCCGCCGCCCAGTTTGCACGTCGTCCGCGCCCCACGGTCTACGTCGTGAGTGGCGAGGATGCGGCCGATCGCGCCGCACGCAGCCTTGCCGCCTATGTGGGCCTGGCGCACGTGTGCCGCTTTCCCGAGCGCAAGGACTACCCTTGGCGCGAGCAAGCGCCCGACGATGCCGTGGTGGCGCAGCGCTGCGAGGCGCTGGGACGCATCGTGCGCGGGGACAACTGCATCATGGTCGCCTCGGCCCGCGCACTGCTGCGCTGCGTGCCGCCGGTCGAGAGCCACTACTGGGAGTCCACTACTTTTGCGGTGGGCGAGGAGATTCCCTTTGACGAGGTACCGCAGCGCTTGGTGGGCATGGGCTACACCAATGCCGGCGCCGCCGACGCGCCCGGCCTGTTCCGTGTGCACGGCGACACCGTCGAGGTGTTTCCCGCGCAGGAAAAGGCGCCCGTGCGCATTGAGTTCTTTGGCGACGAGATTGACCGCATCCGCCGCATGGTGAGTTCAACGGGCCAGACCATCGGCAACGAGGACAGCATCGAGATCTTCCCCTGTCGCGAGCTCGCACTCACCGACGACGCCGTCCACAACATGCACGTGGCGCTCTACCGCGCCAGCCAGGACGACAGCAAGCTGGCGGCACTGCTCGAGATGGTGGATGCGCGCATCGTCACGCCCGAGCTCGACCGCTTTTTGCCGGTGATGTACGGCCAGACCGTGAGCCCGCTGTCGCATGTGAGCGGCAAGGCGCTCGTGGTGCTGTCCGAGCCGCGCTCGCTGTTCGACGATTGCCTGCGCGCCTACGAGGATATCGAGGCACGTGCCGGCGAGGCGGGGGTCGATCGCCTAGATGGCTTGTACGTGCGTGCCCAGCAACTCGACTTTGGTTCCCAGCAACGCCTGAACTATGTGAGCCTCATCCGTGCCGGCGGTGCGGTTACGGCAGAGCTCAAGATTGAGCAGCCTGCCATCGCAGGCTCGGACAACCGTTTTATGACGCGCATCCAGGAGGTCGTGGGCAAGCGCTATGCCTGCGTGTTTGCCATTCCCGACCGCGGCGCGCGCGAGTCGATGGAGCTCACCTTTGGCGACGAGGGCATTACCTTTGAGGAATCGCTGACCGCGGCGCCCGAAAATGCCGGCGCTATCGGCGACCGCGTGCGCGTGGCGGCGGCGGATTCCGCCGACCGTGCCGCACGCCAGGAGGCCCATGCTTCCATTCGCGAGCGCAAGGCCGACGCGCTCAACGCCCGCTCGCTCGAGGCGGGCGCCGCGCAGGCTGCCGCCGGCGCCGCCGTGCCCACCATCTCGCGCGGGCGCGTGACTTTTGTCGATGCCGCCCTGCCGCAGGGCGTGGTGGTGCCCGACGCCAATTTGGCCGTGTTCTCGATCGCCGACCTCAACGCCCGCATGGATGCCAACCGCGCGCGCAGTCGCCGCAAGGTTGACATTACGCAGATCACCTTCCCGTTTAAACCGGGTGACTACGTCGTTCATGCCACCCACGGCATCGCGCTCTTTAGCGAGATCGCGCGCCAGGAAGTGGGCGGCAAGGAGCGCGACTACTTTTTGCTGGAATATGCCGATGGCGACAAGCTCTACGTGCCGCTGGAGCAGGTTGACCGCATCACGCGCTACGTTGGCCCCGACGGTGACAAGCCGCGCTTGACCAGGCTCAACACCGCCGACTGGACGCGGGCTACCAACAAGGCGCGCAAGAACGCCAAAAAGCTGGCGTTTGACCTGGTCGATCTGTATACGCGCCGCTCGTCGATTGCCGGTATCGCCTGTCCGCCCGATACGCCCGAGCAGATCGAGATGGAGGAGAGCTTCCCTTACGACGAGACGCGCGACCAGCTGGAGGCTATCGCCGACATCAAGGCCGACATGGAGGCGCCCAAGCCCATGGACCGCCTGCTGTGCGGCGACGTGGGCTTTGGCAAGACCGAGGTCGCCCTGCGCGCAGCGTTTAAGTGCGTGGACTCCGGCCGCCAGGTCATGGTGCTCTGCCCCACGACCATTCTGGCCCAGCAGCACTACGAGACATTCTTTGAGCGCTTTGCCCCGTTTGGCCTCGAGGTCGAGGTGCTCAGCCGCTTCCGCACGCCGGCGCAGCAAAAGCGCGCGCTTAAGGCGTTTGCCGAGGGCACGATTGATGTGCTCATCGGCACGCATCGCCTGCTTTCTGCCGATGTGAACCCCAAGAACCTGGGCCTGGTGATCATCGACGAAGAGCAGCGCTTTGGCGTACAGCACAAGGAGCAGCTCAAGAACCTGCGCGAGCAGATCGATGTGCTCACGCTTTCGGCCACGCCTATCCCGCGAACCATGCAGATGGCCACGAGCGGCGTGCGCGACATGAGCCTGATCACCACGCCGCCGACCGGGCGCCGCCCCGTGATCGTGCACGTGGGGGAGTACGACCCCGATGTGGTGAGCGCGGCGATTCGTCTGGAGGTGGGCCGCGGCGGTCAGGTGTACTACGTGTCCAACCGCGTCAAGACCATCGACGATGCCGTGGCGCGCGTACACGAGGCCGCGCCCGAGGCACGCGTGGGTGTGGCACACGGCAAGATGAGCCCGCGCGAGGTCGAGGACGTGATGATCGAGTTCGCGACCAAAAAGATCGACGTGCTCATCGCCACGACCATCGTGGAGAGCGGTATCGACAACGCGACCGCCAACACGCTCATCATCGAGGACTCGCAGCGCCTGGGTCTGGCACAGCTCTACCAGCTCAAGGGCCGCGTGGGACGCTCGGCCACGCAGGCATATGCGTACTTTATGTTCCCGGGCGAGCTGCCGCTCACCGAGGAGGCCACGGCGCGCCTGACCGCACTGTCCGAGTTCCAGGACCTGGGCAGCGGCATGCGCATCGCCATGCGCGACCTGGAGATTCGTGGTGCCGGCTCGCTCATGGGCGCCGAGCAGCATGGCAACCTGTCGAGTGTGGGCTTTGACCTGTTTACGCAGATGCTGGGCCAGGCCGTGGCCGAGGCGCGCGGCGATGACGATGCCGGCGTGGAGGCGGCGAGCGTGGGCATCAACCTGCCGGCCGATTACTTCTTGTCCGAGGAGTACCTACCGGCGGTGGACCAGCGCGTGCTCGTGTACCGCAAGCTCGCGGCCGCCGAGGACCTGGAGAGTATCGACGAGGTGCAGGAAGAGACCGAGGCCGCGCATGGCGAGCTGCCGTTGGCGGGACTCAACCTGTTCAACCGTGCGCGTATCCGTATCCGCGGCGAGCGCTTGGGGCTCGAGAGCGTTACGCTCAGCGGTGGGCGCATTACCTTCCTGGGCGTTGACGTGCCCAAGAAGGTAGCCTTTGAGCTTAAGACCCGCTATGGCGCGGTGAACTTCCCCAAGAGCCGCAAGCTATCGGTGCCCTACAAGGCGGGCGCCGGTGCGGGCAGCGGCTTGGGCCGCGGCCTCGACGCCAACGACGGCACCGGCCCCGTGGCAGCCGCCCTCATGCTGCTGCAGCAGCTGGGCGCTAGCGACGACGACTAATTGGGTCGACGCTGCAAACGCACCGTTTGGGCAATCCGGTTCCATCGAAAGGAAAGTATGTTTGGATACATCTATAAGAAAGATGTCGCCATTGTCGCGGTTATCCTGGCCTTTTGTCTGTTCGTTGGGTCGTTTTTCGATTACCAGATCTCGAGTGCGCTGTTCAACTCGTCCAGCCTGTTCGGTCGCTTTGTCGAGGCGGCCGGCGAGCTGCCGTTCGAGCTGACGGCAAGCGTCGCGGGCGTTATGCTCGTGCGCTCGGCACGCCCCGATTCCAAGGCAAGCAGGTGGCTCGCCGCGCTGGGCGTTTTGATTAACGTGGGCCTGGTCGGCTACGAGATTATCGGATCGCTGCGCGTCGGCGGCAAGCTCATCGCAGTTCAGTTGGTGCTGACGTTTGTGCTGGTCATCGCTGCCAACATTATTGCCTATCGCCTTACGCGCGACACCGACCCCGACGATTTCACGCGCTGGGCATTGATGGTGCTGGCCGTGTGGGTCGTTCAGGCCATTATCCTCAACGTCATTGTTAAGCCGCTGTGGTCGCGCCCGCGCATGCGCGTGATTGAGGTCACGCCGGGGCTCAATTTTCAGCCGTGGTGGGCAATCGGCAACCCCGACAAGTGGAGCTATATTGCGGCCGGCGTAATCAAGGACGGCTTTAAGTCGTTCGCGAGTGGACACACCGCGCATGCGGCGATTGGCCTGATGCTCGCCGGGCTTCCCGCGGCAGCCTTTACGGAAAAACCTTCGCGTCGCCGCGTGGTCTTTTGGGTGGCGGCGGCCGTCGCGGCGCTCGTCGCGTTTGGTCGCATCGTGATCGGTGCACACTTTTTGAGTGACGTGAGCTGCGGCTTTGCCCTGGTGTTGGTACTTGAGTGCCTTGCCGCGCGCGTTGCCTATCCGCACGGCGTACAATAGCCCCACCTGAATCATCTGGCCGATACCCGGTAAGAGAGGATTGCCATGCTCGCGTTCAACAACGACTATTCCCACGGCGCACATCCGGCGGTGCTGCAGGCGCTCGTCGACACCAACATGGAGCCGCAGCCCGGCTATGGTACCGATGCGCACACCGAGCGTGCCAAGCAGCTTATCCGCGAGGCCTGTCAGGCCCCCGATGCCGACGTGTTTTTTCTGGTGGGCGGCACGCAGGCCAACGCGACGGTGATTGACATGCTGCTCGCGCCGTACGAGGGCGTCGTTGCTGCTGAGACTGGCCACGTCGCCTGCCACGAGGCGGGCGCCATCGAGTTTGGCGGCCACAAGGTGCTCACCATCCCCGGCTACGAGGGCAAGATGCACGCCGAGGACCTCGAGAACTATATCCAGGTGTTCTACGAAAACGAGAGCTACGAGCACACGGTGTTCCCGGGTGCCGTGTACGTGAGCCTATCGACCGAGTACGGCACGCTGTACTCCAAGGCCGAGCTCGCGGCGATTCACGCAGTGTGCCAGAAGCGCGAGATTCCGCTGTTTGTGGATGGCGCCCGCCTTGCCTATGCGCTGGCGGCCGATGAGTGCGACATTACCCTGCCCGAGCTGGCGCAGCTGTGTGACGTGTTCTACATCGGCGGCACCAAGTGCGGCACGCTTTGCGGCGAGGCCGTGGTGTTTTGCGGCATCCACGCCCCGGCGCACCCCATTCCGCGCATTAAGCAGCACGGCGCGCTGCTTGCCAAGGGCCGCCTGACGGGTGTGCAGTTTGAGGCGCTCTTTACCGACGGCCTGTATTTTGAGATTGGTCGCCAGGCGATTGAGACGGCTCGGGCGTTGCGCCGCGTGCTGCACGAGCGCGGCTACCAGTTCTTTTTGGAGACGCCCACAAACCAGCAGTTTGTGATTCTGCCCAACGAGGATCTGGCCCGCATTCGCGAGCATGCGGCGATCGAGTACTGGGAAAAGTACGACGAGGCCCACACCGTGGTGCGTTTTTGCACCAGCTGGGCCACGACGCAGGAGGACATCGACGCGCTGGCGGCTGTCCTGTAGCCTGATGTAATGACGAGGGGCCGCCCTGCGCTGGGTTTGGCGCAGGGCGGTCTTTGCTTTTTGGGGGAGAAGGGTTGTATGACCGAGATGTCCGAGCCGACGATTCGCCTGGCGACGCCCGATGATGCGCCGGCGTTGCTTGCCATCTATGAGCCGTATGTGTGCCAGACGGCGATTACCTGCGAATACGAGGTGCCGAGCGTTGATGAGTTCGCTGGGCGCATCGAGCGCACGCTCAGGCGCTATCCGTATCTGGTGATGGAGCTGGACGGGCGTCCGGTAGGCTATGCCTATGTGAGTCCGCTCAACAGCCGCGAGGCATACGACTGGTCGGTCGAGACATCGATCTACCTGGCGCGCGACGTGCGCCATGGCGGGCTGGGCCGCAAGTTGCACGATGCGCTCAAGCAATGTCTGATCGCGATGGGCATCACCAATATGTGCGCGCTCATTGCCGTGCCGCACGATAAGGACGATGAGTACCTGACGCATAACAGCCAGGATTTCCATGCCCATATGGGATATCGCTTGGTGGGCGCCTTCGATCGCTGTGCCCAAAAGTTCGGTCGCTGGTACGACATGTGTTGGATGGAGTTGGTCCTAGCCGAGCGCACGCCCAACCAACCCAAACCAATCTGGTTCCCCGACCTCCCCAAACCTACCATTTAGGGACAGGTTAATTTTGGCAGGTTAGCCGATGGGCTCGGTGTATTTGGCGCGGTCGGTGCGTTGGATGCGCTTGGAGACATGGAGCGGGCGGCCGTCGGTGTCGTAGACGTAGTCGGTGATCAGGATCAGCGCCTGCCCACGCTCAACGTTGAGCAAAAACGCCTCGTTTTGCGAGGCATAGCATACCTCAAAGGTCTTGTGCCCCTGTGCCGGCGCGCGATGGAACTCCTGTCGTAGCGTGGCATAGAGCGAACCGTTGATATCGCGATCGATGAGTGCCTCAAAGCTTGGCGGCAGATAGGTGGTCTCCAGGCACAGCGGCGCATCGTCCAGATAACGCAGGCGGACAAGTTTGACGAGCCTGCTGCCCACGGCGGCGTCAAAGAACTTGGCTACGCTGCCCGCCGCTTTGGCAAAACCCGAGTCCACCGTGCGCGTGGTGGGCTTCATGCCTTGACCCTGAACCTGTGTCGTGTAGCTCGAAAACACCAGGTTGTTCTCGTGGAGCGCCGGCGTGTCGGCCACAAAGGCGCCACGCCCGCGCTCGGTGCGCACCAGGCCCTCATCAACGAGCACCTTAAGGGCGTGGCGCACGGTGCTGCGCGAAAGCCCCGATTCGCCCATGAGCTCCATCTCGGACGGCAGCTTGTCTCCGCGCGCGTAGATGCCGGCGGCGATGCGGTCACGCAGCGTACTCGCCAGACGCTCGTATTGGGCCAAGTTCTTTTTCGACGAAGTGCTCATGCGAACAACCTGTATCCAACTTGTATGCTTACTAAACCAAGCATGTATCCAACATGACAACAAAACCGCTGGTAATGGCTTGACGAAAACTTTACCATCAAAATTTCTAAGACAAATATAGCATACAACTAGTCGACATCGTTAAAACATGTATGTAACTTGTATGCCATCGACAGCATCAAACGAGAAGAAAGGCTGATGCACGATGACTACTCAGGAACAGGTTAAGGACGTCGTTTCCCAGGTTTTGGTTGACAAGGCAGACAAGGGCGGCATCAAGCGCGTCGTGTGGATCGGCGCCGGCGGATCCAACGGCGGCAACTATCCTGCCCAGTACTTTATGGAGCACGAGGCCACGCAGGTCGTGAGCTCCAGCTACACCAGCAACGAGTTCGTGCACGCCACCCCGGCCTACGTCAACGAGAATACCCTGGCCGTCGTCGTGTCCATGCGCGGCACCAAGGAGACCATCGTCGCCGCCCAGGTCGCCAAGGACCACGGCGCCAGCACCATCGCCATCTATGTTGACGAGTCCGGCCTCACCGAGGTCTGCGACTACAAGATCCAGTACGACAGCCTGGCCATCGACGAGTCCTGCATGGGCCGCACCAACTCCGCCGTCGTGACCATGATTGCTATGGAGCTTACGCAGCAGACCGAGGGCTATGCTGAGTACGAGACCGCCATGGCCGCCTTCGACCTGATTGATCCCATCTATCGCAAGGCCTTCGAGTACACCCGTCCGCTCGCTGCCAAGTGGGCCGAACAGAACGCCGACAAGCCCTGCATCAACGTCATGGCTCAGGGTCCGCTCTTTGGTGCCGCCTACGTCTTTAGCATCTGCAACGTGCAGGAGATGCTGCAGATCGACTCCTGCACCATCAACACTTGCGACTTCTTCCATGGTCCTTTCGAGATCCTGGACAAGCGCACCTCGCTGTTCCAGCTCATCAGCGTCGGCCGCAGCCGCTGCAACGACGAGCGCGGCATCCGTTTCGTCAACCAGTACGGTGGCGAGCGCGTCTATCAGCTCGACGCCAAGGAGCTTGGCCTCAACGACATCAAGGACAGCGTAAGTGAGTACTTCAACCACCTGATCTTTGCGCCGATCCTCAACAACGTGTACATGCGCGCGCTCTCTGCCGTCACCCACAAGGACTACATGACGCGCCGCTACATGTGGAAGCTTGAGTATTAGTTACGCGGTTTTACCAAACCGCGTAACGGATCGACGCTGCGCGGTCCGCATTTGGGCAATCTGACGTTCAACTTCAAGGGCGCGACCAGAAGGTCAGCGCCCTTTCGTTTCACGTCACCTTGCCTCAAAT
>CABUQV010000029.1 GCA_902493855.1 uncultured Collinsella sp. | reverse complement strand
GGAAAAGTATTAGACCTCGCTGCTAGCTATCCAGAAAGGCATCTCTCCCTTCCCCACCGCCACCCAAAAACTCATCCAACATTAATCTTGGCTCAAGAATCGCTTAATCTATAACCTGCACTATAGAGTTCGACCAAGGGCGGGGCGACGCCGCGCAACGCAGACCGCCGAACGCAACGCTCGCGCCCGGGCAGATCGCCCGGCGTCGCGCCCATCGAACGAAAGGACAGGTCATGGACGACCTCGAAAAAGTTGAAACCATCCGCACCAAGTGCAACGTGAGCTACACCGATGCCAAGGCAGCACTCGACGCCGCCGACGGCAACGTTTTGGATGCCATCATTTGGCTCGAGTCGCAGGGCAAGACCCAGACCACGTCGGCGCACGCCGCCACCGAGTCCGAGCCGGTCGATGAACCCTCGGCCGAGATGGTCGCCGCGCAGGCCGCCTACGAGAAGTCGAGCGAAAAGACCGACTTCTCCAAGAAGATGGACAGCGTGTGGGAGTACCTCAAAAAGCTCTTCCGCCTGAGCCTGGACACCAAGTTTATCGCCACGCGCCGCGATGCGATCATCCTCAACATTCCCATCCTGATCCCTATCGTCGCGCTGTTTGCCTGGGGCGCCACGATATGGCTGATGTTGATTGGCCTGTTCTTTGGCATGCGCTACCGCATCGATAGCGACGGCGACGTGCCCGGCAGCATCAACAACCTTATGGATAGCGCTGCCAACGCCGCGGACGACATAAAGCAAAATCTGAACGACGACAAGTAATCGCAGACGGGGGCACGCATGGCACGGATCCTGATCGTAGAGGACGAGGAGAAAATCGCCCGCTTTGTGACGCTCGAGCTGGAGCACGAGGGCTACCAGGTGGAGCACGCCGCCGACGGCCGCACCGCCGTGGACCTGGCGCTGGAGCGCGACTACGATCTGATTCTGCTCGATGTGCTGTTGCCGCAGCTCAACGGCATGGAGGTCCTGCGACGTGTCCGCAAGCACAAGGATGTGCCGGTGATTATGGTCACCGCGCGCGATGCCGTGATGGACAAGGTTGCCGGGCTCGATGCCGGCGCCGACGATTACCTGACCAAGCCATTTGCGATTGAGGAGCTGTTCGCACGGATCCGCGTAGCGCTGAAGCGCTCGGAGGCCGTGCGGGCGGCTTCGGGTGCAGGCGGCTTCGGTGCCGGGGCGGGCATGGCGGGCGGTGCGACCGGCAACGCCGCCACGATGTCCCAAACCAGCGACACGGTCCAGACATCCGTCGCGCCCTCCCCCGCCGCGCTCACCGTGGGTTCGGTCGCGCTCGATCCCGACCGCCGCGAAGTCACGGTCGGCGGCTCGCCCATCGCGCTCACGGCCCGCGAGTTCGATGTCCTCGCCCTGCTTATGGCGCATGCCGAGACCGTGCTCACGCGCGAGCGCATCGCGCACGAAGCGCTGGGCTACGAATACGTGGGCGACACCAACAACGTCGACGTACACATCGCGCACCTGCGTGCCAAGATCGAGGACGTTGGCGGCGCCCGCATCATCCAGACCGTGCGCGGGGTGGGCTATGTCTGCCGCGCGTAACGCCGAGGCCAAGCGCGTCACCTCCATCGCCCGTGCCATCAACTGGAGCTATATGTGGCGCCGCTTAATGAGCTACGTCTGGCTCGATCTGCTGCTGATGGTGATTGCGGCGGCGATCCTCGTCTATGGATACAACCAGACGCTGCCCGACAGCGCGTTTACCGCAGGTTGGATTCCCGGCGTCACCGTTCACAGCATGTCGCTGACGCCCGCGCGCGGCTGGGACCTGACAACGCTCACCTATACCGTCGAGCTTGCGCGCACCAGCAAGACCTTCCCCCTCGCGCAGGACCTCGTCACGCTATGGCCCCTCTACCTTGTCGTTGTGGGTTGGCAGGTCATCAGCGTGCTCAACATGCTCGGCGGCGCGAGGCGCGTGCGCCGCACCATGGCGCCGCTCAACGACCTGGCCTTGCGCGTGGACGAGCTCGGCCGCATGCAGCTCTCCGGCGGCAAGATGGAAACGCTGGAGCAGGCCATCGAGCGCGCAAGCGTCGACTCGCCGAGCGTCACCACCGGCGACGCCGACCTGGCAAGCATCGAGGTCGCACTCAACCGCCTGCTGCGCCAAATGCAAGAGGCCAAGCTGCAGCAGATGCGCTTTGTCAACGATGCGAGCCACGAGCTGCGCACGCCCATCGCGGTGATTCAGGGCTACGTAAACATGCTCGATCGTTGGGGCAAAGACGACCCGGACGTGCTGGCGGAATCCATCGCGTCTCTCAAGGCCGAAAGCGAGCACATGCAGGAGCTCGTGGAGCAGCTGCTGTTTTTGGCACGCGGCGATGCCGGGCGCACGGTCCTGCGGCGTGCGCATACCAACCTGGCCGCACTGGTCGGCGAGGTATGCGAGGAATCGCAGATGATCGATGCCGCGCACACGTATCGACTGGCCTTTGACGCCGTGCTTGTCAGCGACCCGCGCTGCGACGCGCCCGTTGACGTGGCGCTCGTGAAGCAGGCTCTGCGCGTGATCGTGCAGAACGCCGCCAAGTATTCGGGCGCGGGCACATCCATCTCGTTTGGCGTGACGCCGGATGCGGGCGCGGGCACGATCGACATAAGCGTTGAGGACGAGGGCATCGGCATGAACCAGGAATCCGCAGCTCACGCGTTTGAACGGTTCTACCGCGCCGACAACGCACGCGATGCCGGCGCGCAGGGCTCGGGTCTGGGGCTTGCCATTGCCAAATGGATCGTCGATAGCCATGGTGGTGTCATTGGCGTGACCTCAGTCGAGGGCGTCGGCAGCCGCTTTACGATTCGCCTGCCGCGCTAGGAAGCCCCTCGGCATAAATAAAGGGATAGGGCCACACGGCCCTATCCCTTTTTGCTAGCTATGGCAGCTTGTGCGCTACTCGCGGCACAGATGCACGGCGAAACCGGCGAACTCGCGCTTAAAGTACACGAGCTTGGTGCTACCGTCGGGCAGCAGCGCGCGCGACTCTTCGTTGACCTCGAGCCCGCGCTCGGCAAACCACTTCTCGGCCGCATCAATGTCGTTGACGGCAAAGCCGATGTGGTCCTTGGTGCCACGACCATTCTGCTTCATGACCTCGACCAGCGAATCGTTAAAGTACGAAACCGGGGTCTCGATAACGGGCAGACCCATCATCGTCGAGAACAGCTCCGCGATCTCCAGGGCGTCTGCCGGGTCGGTGGCGTTAATGCCCACATGGGCAACGCGCATGCCAAAGAGCTCGACCGGATTGGCGTTCTGCTCACTCATGCAGTCAGCGCCTACTGAGCCATGACGTCAAGAACGGCCTTCTCGGCAGCGACGCGGTTCATGCCGGTCATGAAGGGCACGCCGCTCACGTACGGGCAGGTAAGGCCCTCGGGGGCAACGGTGGTGGCGATCAGCAGATCGGCGCCCTCGTCGCAAACGTCCTTGGCCTCGGAGATGGCGCACTGCACGATCTCGTACTTGTCGGCGTAACCGTTGGCGTCGAGCATGGTGGCGACCTTCTGGGCAACGAGCGTGGAAGTAGCAGCGCCAGCACCGCAAGCCAAAACAATCTTCTTCATAGGTAATGTCTCCCTTCATGGTTTACTTTAGGTAAGTGTACCGCAGCGAGCGATGGCGCTCGGCCTCGATGCGCTTTTATGCCAGTTTGCTTGCACGCCGCGTATAATACATCTAGCACGTGTTGTCATACCGCTCGCTTTACGAGCGACTAAGGACTCTAAAATGCCCGATTCCCGCACCCTCTGGACCGCCGTCGTCATTATTTGTATCGCCATATCGGTGTTCTTTAGCGTAAAAAAACGCACCACGTTTAAGCGCCTGCAACAGCTTATGGCTGCCAAGCAGTGGGACGAGTTCGATCGTTTGCTCGATGGCAAACTCACCAGCATGCTGTACCCGCGCTATAACCGCGACTACCTGCGCCTGAACTCCTATCTGCTGCGCGAGGACCACAAGCGCGCCGACGAGATGTTCGATTTGCTGCTGGGACTCAATCTGCCCAAGATGCAGCGCGTCGACCTGGTGATTAAGGCCTTTAACTACTACGTTGGCCAGGAGGACCGCAAAAAGTCCAAGGAGCTGCTGCACGAGATCAAAGGCTTTGAGGGCGGCCAGGCCGAGGCAGTCGCACACGAATGCCAACTGATGTACGACACGATGATCCTCAAGCGCCACAACGACATTCCCGAGCTGGAGCGCATGCTCAAGGAGGCCGGTGACGACAAGGTCAAGAGCTGCCGCTTGGAGTATCTGTTGGCTCTGCAGTACAAGAACAAGGGCGACGAAGCCAAGTTCCAGGAGTTCCTGGAGAAGTCGGGCCAACACTCGATGGCCGTCAACGCGTAACGGACGGCTTGTGCTAGACTTCTAGTCTCACGGGGGCGTGGCGGAATTGGCATACGCAGGAGACTTAAAATCTCTCGCCGCAAGGATTGTGGGTTCGAGTCCCACCGCCCCTACCATTTGGCTTTTACGAGCTCGTGTCCCCCGGGGATGCGGGCTCGTTTCTTTAAGATGCCGGCGGGACTCGAACCCGCGAGGGGGCGAGCGTTAAGCGGACGCGCAGCGTCCGTAGCGAGCCGGCGAGGGCGCCGACAGGCGGCCGAAGCCGGTGCGTATTTGCGCAGCAAATACGCAGACGTCCCACCGCCCCTACCATGTATTGTTTACGAGCTCGTGTCCCCCAGGGATGCGGGCTCGTTTCTTTTACACGCCGGCGGAGCTCTAAGTTGCGGTGGAATAGATCCTGTTTATACCGTTTACCAGCTTATTTAGGAACTATTTCACCGCAACTTATTTAGAGGGTGCTGAGCTCTGGGGTCCAGGAGATGGTGGGGGTCGCACCGTCGAGAGCCTCGTTGATGGTGGCGGCCATGCCGGCGAGTAAGCTGTTCTCGCTTACAGTGAGCGTCTTGTAGCCGCCGGCTCGCATAAGCTCGCGGATTACCACGGCACCAGCCAAGATCACGCCCGCGCGTTTGGGCTGTACACCCGGTAGAGCGGCGATGCCGTCCGCATCCAACGCAGACATGCGCTCGATAGCGGCCGAAACCTGATCCAGCGAAAGCTCGCGCAGGTGCACAAAGCTCGAATCGTACGGTTCCAGCTCATGAACGAGCGCCACGAGTGTGGTGACGGTGCCACCCACTGCGACCAAGCGTTCGGCGCGCTCAAAATTGCTCGGCAGGCCCTCAAAATAGGCAGCGAACTGCTCGCCCGCCCACGCGGCAGCGGCAGTAAGCTCGCCGCGTGCGGGCGGCAGTGCCGAGAAAAATCGCTCCGTCACACGGCGACAACCGATGTCCAGCGAACGCGTGCCCTCCAGCGCAAAGACTCCACGCTCCGGCGCATAGACGCCCGTTGCGAGCTCCGTGGATCCGCCGCCCGAATCGGCAACAATGATGCGCTCGCCGGCAAAGTCGTGCGCCACGCCAAAAAACGTCAGGCGCGCCTCGACCTCGCCCGGAATCACCTGCGGTTCGAGCCCCAGCTCACGCAGACCGTCCAGCAGCAGTGCGGCATTGGATGCATCGCGCGCGGCGCTCGTGCATGTGGTGCAAATGCACGCGGCCCCAAAGGCACGCGCCTCGTCCACAAACATGCGGCATGCAGCGAGCACGCGCTCGACCGCCGCCTCGCAAAAGCGACCCGTCGCGTCCACGCCTTCACCCAAGTCGGTAATCTCGGTATGCTTGGACGATTCCACAATCGCCCCGCCCTCGACCTGGGCCAACACCAGTCGCGACGACACCGTTCCCAGGTCGATCGCGGCCACCTTATAGCGTTTGCAATTTGTCATTGCGGGCTCCCCTCCGGGCGCTATTTGCCGTTGGACACGACCGTCTGACCCTCGACGCCGTTAAACCCAAACAGCATGTCGAGCGCTTGGATGTACCACGGCGCGTCCTTGCCGACTTCTTCGATTTCCTTGGCAACTTCGCTGGCCTTCTTGGCGTTCGACGACTTCTGGCTCGACGAGGCATCCGAATCGCCGTCCAGGCCCTGCACTTCAATCCTCTTCTCGCCGGGCATCACCAGGCCCAGGTCCTCGGATGCCGCGTCCTTGATACCCTCCTCCGAGAGCAGCTTGTCGACGCTTTTTTGCAGCTCATCATTGTATTGCTGGCGAATCTCGACCTGCTTGGCCAAGATATCGCTCGAACGCTTTGCCACGTACAGGTCGCGCACGGGGAAATACAGGCTCACGAGCACCAGGGCAACGACGATGCCGATAAATAGCCCTCGCTGAGGACCGTGGGTAAAGTCGTAGATCGCCTTGACCACCGCGTTGTCGTTGGCGTAGTGCATAAAGTCCGAGCCCGAAAGACGGCTCGAGGGCCTGCTCGACCTGTCGTGCGTCTGGGCCGAGGGACGCGACGCATGCGACGAACGTGCCGGGCGCACTGGTCCATCTGCCAAAGTATTCACATGAGCATTGGGGCGCGAGGTACTTGTCGGGCGCTGCGTGGAGCGGTCGGCGCCGGCGTAGGCGGACCCACCGAGCTGCACCGTGCGCGCACGGCGAGGCGACGGCTCACGCGAACCGGCGGAATAGTACCTGTTGTCGTAAATCTGATCCATGTGCGCCTTGTGCGGTTGAGGTTTGTTTGCGCTAAGTATTCTAGTTATAGCACGAGCGCGCGCACCGCCTTCGCCAGCCTTTGCTCGACATAAAAAAGGCGCTGAGCCGTATGGCCCAGCGCCCATAGCGCTTTGCGGCATCCAGCCAAGGCGAGGCGGAACCGAGTCAGCCTCCCCCTCGCCAAATTCGCCCGTTTAGCGAATGTTGTAGAACGCGGCCTTGCCGGCGTAGCGCGCGCTGCCCTTAAGCTCGTCCTCGATGCGGATGAGCTGGTTGTACTTGGCGATACGGTCGCTGCGGCACGGGGCGCCCGACTTGATCTGGCCGGCGTTGACGCCCACGACCAGGTCGGCGATCGTGGAGTCCTCGGTCTCGCCGGAGCGGTGGCTCACGATGCAGGCGTAACCGGCCTCCTTGGCGGTCTCGATGGCCTCGAGCGACTCGGTGAGCGTGCCGATCTGGTTGACCTTGACCAGGATCGCGTTGGCGGCACCCAGCTCGATGCCCTTCTTGAGGCGCTCGGTGTTGGTGACGAACAGGTCGTCGCCCACCAGCTGCACCTTGTTGCCAATGCGGCGGGTAAGCTCGACCCAGCCGTCCCAGTCTTCCTCGGCCATGCCGTCCTCGATGGAGATGATGGGATAGGTGTCAACGAGCTTCTCCCAGTAATCAACCATCTGGGCACTCGTGTACTCCACGCCCTCGCCCTTGAGCTCATACATACCGGTCTCAGCGTTGTAGAACTCGGTGGACGCCGGATCCATGGCGTACATGAAGTCGACGCCGGGCTTAAAGCCAGCCTTCTCGACGGCCTTGGTGATGTACTCGAACGGCTCGGCATTGGTCTTGAGATTGGGCGCAAAGCCACCCTCGTCGCCCACGCCGCCGCCAAGGCCGGCCTCGTGCAGCACGCCCTTGAGGGTGTGGTAGACCTCGGCGCACCAGCGCAGGCCCTCGGCAAAGCTCGGAGCACCCACGGGCATAATCATAAACTCCTGGAAGTCAACGTTGTTGTCGGCATGCACGCCACCGTTGAGGATATTCATCATGGGCGTTGGCAGCAGGTGGGCGTTGACGCCGCCCAGGTACTGGTACAGCGACAGGCCCGCCGACTCTGCCGCAGCGCGGGCAACGGCCAGCGACACACCCAGAATGGCGTTGGCGCCGAGCTTGGTCTTGTTGGGCGTACCGTCGGCGGCAATCAGCGCGGCATCGACGGCGCGCTGGTCGAAGGCATCGAGACCCACGACGGCATCGGCGCACTCGTTGTTGACATGCTCGACGGCCTGCGAAACGCCCTTGCCCAGGTAGCGACCCTTGTCGCCATCGCGCAGCTCACATGCCTCAAAGGCGCCGGTCGAAGCGCCCGAAGGCACCATCGCGCGACCGAAGCTACCGTCCTCGAGCACGACCTCGACCTCGACGGTGGGGTTGCCGCGGCTGTCAAGCACCTCACGACCGTAGACGTCCAAAATGTCACTCATGTTGTCTCCCTCTCACTTGGAAACGTAGTTGATGCAAGCGACTGGCCGACTGTGCACCGTCGGTGCGTCTCCGTAAGTTAGCCTTGTCGCACTTTTTGCATTATGCCCTAAGTTAGCCGAGGGATACACTTGTTTTTCGAAAAATTTAGAGGGAACGATGAGGCGTGTCAGCCCGTCGTTCCCGCAGTCTTACTCCCCTGCCTTTGCTGCGTCCCACAGGTCGTTGAGCCCATGGGTCGAAAGCTCGGCAAGATCAACGTGGGCATCGGCCGCCATCTGTTCCATCGCAGCCCAGCGACGGCGAAACTTGGCCGTGCTCGCGCGCAGGGCGCTCTCGGCGTCGATACCCTCCTTGCGCGCGACGTTGACCAGGGCAAAGAGCAGATCGCCAAACTCCATTTCGCGCTCGGGCGAGCCAGGGGCCTCGGCCTCAAACTCGGCACGCTCCTCGGCAACCTCGTCCCACACGTCCTGGACCGTCTCCCACTCAAAGCCTACGGCGGCCGCCTTGCGTGACACCTTCTGCGCCTGCATCAACGCCGGCAGATGCGTGGGCACGCCATCGAGCAGACCCTCGGGCGCGGCCTCGCCCGCCGCCACGGCCTTGTCCTTGGCGGCTTTCTCGGCAAGCTTGACCTCGTCCCAAATCTTGAGCACCTCGTCGGAGCTCTCGGCATCCGCATCGCCAAACACGTGCGGGTGGCGGCGAATGAGCTTGGCGTCGATATCGCGCGCCACGTCGGCCAGCGTAAACTCGCCGGCGTCGGCAGCAATCTGCGCATGCAGCACGACCTGCATGAGCACGTCACCCAGTTCCTCGCGCAGGTGAACCGCGTCGTCTGCCTCGATGCAGTCGAGCGCCTCGTAGGCCTCCTCGATCATGTTCTTGCCGATGCTGCGGTGCGTCTGCTCGCGGTCCCACGGGCAGCCATCGGGCTGACGCAGACGCCAGATGGTCTGCACCAGATGCTGCAGCTCGGCCGACGCGTCTATCAGCGTGGGCAGATCGCGCGAGCCCTCGGCATTTTGCTGAGCCATATGCTGCGCCATGGTTAGTCCTCCTCCAGGATCACGTGGCGGAACGCGCCGCCCTCGTAGATGCCGTAGCTGTGCGAGCCGTCCTTGGGGATGCTCACGCTGCCGGGGTTGAAGAGCCACAGGCCCGGGTGCGCGGCGCTTTCCTCGTTGACCTTGATGTGCGTGTGGCCGTAGACGAGCGCGGAGCCCTCGGGCAGCGCGGGCGCGTGGTCGACGCTGTTGTGCATGCCGGCGCCAAAGACATGGCCGTGCGTCAGGAACAGCTCGCGGCCGGTCTCGTCAAACAGCGTGGCGTAGTCGGCCATGACGGGGAAGTCGAGGACCATCTGGTCGACCTCAGCGTCGCAGTTGCCGCGCACCGCGATGATACGGTCGGCTAGGGCGTTGAGCAGCGGAATCACGCGCTTGGGAGCATAGTCGCGCGGCAGGTCGTTGCGCGGACCGTGATAAAGCAGGTCGCCCAGCAGGACGATGCGGTCGGGCTGCTCGGACTCAATGGCGGCGCAGAGGCGCTCGGTCCAGTATGCCGAGCCGTGGATGTCGGAAGCGATGAGGTATTTCATGGTGGTCCTTTCGGTGAGGTAGATGGGGTGGGTGTGGCGCGTCGCCGACCGTGTCACTCAAATTGCAGAGCCGCGGCTTGTGCTGCCTGCATCACGCGCTGGAGCGGCACACCGTGCTCGCGGGCAAGGCGGGCGCAGTCCTCGTACTCGGGCGCTGCACGCTCGCTGCCGTCGGGCAGGGTGGCCACCTTGACGGACACCTCGCCCCATGGCGTCGTCACCTGCTCAAAGCGGCGTGGCAGGCAAACGCGTTCCATGACCTGGCGACGGATGCCATTGGTCGTGGTTTCCAAAAAGATGATCGTCTGCAGGCGCTCGATGTCCTCGTGGGCGCAGATTACCTGCAGCTGCCAGCCGGGGCGGCCTTTCTTGCAATAGACGGGCAGCCAGTGCACCTCGCGCGCACCCGCCTCGCGCAGGCGGTCGGCGGCGTAGGCAAGCACCTCGGGCGACGCGTCATCGATATCGCATTCCAGCTTGACGATAGTCTCGGGCGCATCGGTCTCGCGGGACAGCGGGGATGTGCTATCGCATTGCATACGGTCCGGATCCTTTCCGCACGGGCTCGTTTTGTTCACCCAAACGCTAGCACATCGCAGGCGGTGCAGGGGCGACGTCATGGGATAGGTGCGACTTTTGCTGGGCGCAAGTGCTGGCGCGCTCCAACGCCGGCCCGCTTCACTCAAACGTGTACGTCAGCCTCCAAACATGTCATTTTTTGCAGCTTTTGGAGGCTAATGTACATGTTTTGAGAGCGCAAGCGAGGCCGCACCGCGCGTCGCGCAGCCTTTCCAATCGATTTCGACCCCCCGCGTGCCCGGCGTGTTGAGAGCTGCGCCATTACAATGAAGCGGATTCGCTTGACGCAAAGGAGCCGCCATGTCTGCTTGCCCGCTGATCGATTGCCATACCCACACCTCGTTTTCGGACGGGCACGCCTCGTTTGAGGACAACGTCCGCGCCGCTGCTGCGGCCGGTTGCCGCGTCATGGTCTCGACCGATCACCTTACCCTGCCCGCCAGCATGGATTCCAATTGCGAGGTACAGGTTGTCGAGAGCGACCTGACGGCGCATCGACTGGCATTTGAGGACGCCCGCAAGCTTGCCGCGCAGATCGCGCCGGATCTCGAGCTTATCTATGGCTTTGAATGCGATTGGTACGAAGGCTGCAAGCCTTTGGTTGAGCGCTGGTCCGAAGGCGCCGTGGTACGCCTGGGCAGCGTGCACTGGATTGGCAACCCCGGCGATATCATGGCCGGTGCCGCGGGTACGGCGGGAACGGAAAACGTCGCTCGCCCCGATACACCCGATTCCCTTTGCGGTTGGATCGACGACGACACCGACCTGCACGTTTGGGAAAACCTGGGCGTGCGCGGCGTGTGGAAGCGCTATGTCGATGACTGGTGCCGCGCCTGCGAGAGCCCGCTTAACTTTGATGTGATGGCTCATCCCGACCTGGTCATGCGCTTTTCGAAGGAAGGCTTTGCGCCCGATTTTGACCCCGCGCCGTTCTGGGGGCAGATGGCAGAATGCGCACACGACACGAATCGGCGCGTTGAGGTCTCGACTGCCGCGCCGCGCAAGGGGCTCGACGACTACTACCCCGCGACCGGCCTCTTGCGCTGCTTTGCCCATGCCGAGGTGCCCATTACCTTTGGCTCGGACGCACACCGCGCCTGCGACATCTGCTGGAACATCCGCGAGGCCCAGGCGCACGCCTACGACTGTGGCTATCGAACCTTCGACATCCCCCACGCCACCGGCGAATGGGAATCCACACCCCTCGCCTAACTAGTCGTTTAAGAACGTCCCCAATGACTAGTGACGGCGAGCGTTGAGTTCGCCGGCAAGCTCGTCGAGGGTGATACCGTAGCGCTCAAGGGTTACGAGCAGGTGGTAGATCAGGTCACCGGCCTCGTAGCGGATGTGATCGTGATCGTTATCCTTGCAGGCCATGATCACCTCGCTCGACTCCTCGGCAAGCTTCTTGAGCAGCTCATCCTCGACGTCGGTCAGCAAACGAGCGGTATAGCTCTCCTGCGGCGATGCTTCACGACGACCGTGAATCACCTCGGCCAGGCCCGTCAGCGTCTCACCGATATTTCCATCCTGAACGTTTGCGGTGCGCACACCCATAGTTCAATCCTTTCTGGTGGCCGAGCGTCTAATCGAGCGCCCGCCCTACGCGAGTTTCTTAAAGAAGCAGGTACGGTTGCCGGTATGGCAGGCCGGACCCGGCGAGTCGACCTTGACCAGCAGCGTATCGCTATCGCAGTCGGCCCAGAGCTCCTTGACCACTTGCATATTGCCGCTCGTCGCGCCCTTGTTCCAGAGCTCCTGGCGACTGCGGCTCCAAAACCACGTGGTACCGGTCTTGAGCGTCAGCCCCACCGATTCCTCGTTCATCCAAGCAACCATAAGCACCTCGCCGGTGTCATATTGCTGAACCACACAAGGAATCAATCCTTTGGCGTCGTATTTAAGATCCGCTGGAGTAGTAATTTCTCTCATTTCAATTCCCCAATTTAAACATCGCCGGTCGGCGAGGGTTGTCCAGGTGCCCGAGATTCCGAGCGACAAGCCCGACGACGCGTACTTAAGTACGCGAGGAGGGTTGGAGCCGGAAGGTCGGGTGCCTGGACAAGCCGCAGCATTAGAAGTCCAATCTCACAGGAATGCCCTGTGAGGCCATATACTCTTTGACTTCGCGAATGCTGAAGGTTCCAAAGTGAAAGACGCTCGCCGCCAGTACGGCATCGGCCTCGCCCTCGATCACACCCTCGGCAAAATGCTCGAGCGTACCCACGCCGCCGCTCGCAATAACGGGAATCGGCACCGCGCGCGCCACGGCGCGGGTGAGCGCCAGGTCAAAGCCGGCCTTGGTGCCGTCGCGATCCATGCTGGTCAGTAGGATCTCGCCGGCACCGCGACGAGCCGCCTCCTCGGCCCACGCCACCGCGTCGATACCCGTGGCGTTGCGGCCGCCCGCGGTAAAGACCTCCCACTTGTCGGCTCCCGGCTCACCAGGCAAACCAACACGCTTGGCATCGATCGCCACGACCACGGCCTGGCTGCCAAACGCCGCGGCGGCCTGGCTGATCAACGACGGGTCGCGCACGGCGGCAGAGTTAAGCGACACCTTGTCGGCGCCGGCGGCAACCATGGTCCGCATGCCCGCCAAGTCGCGAAAGCCGCCGCCCACGGTATAGGGAATGGCCAGCTCCTCAGCAGCATGCGCCGCCATCTCGATAGTCGTCGCACGGTTGTCGCTTGTGGCGGTAATGTCCAGGAAGACGACCTCGTCCGCACCCTCGCGGTCGTAGGCGCGGGCCAGCTCCACCGGGTCGCCAGCATCGCGCAGGCTCACAAAGTTGACGCCCTTGACCACGCGGCCGTCCTTAACATCCAGGCAGGGAATCACGCGTTTGGTAAGCATGGGCTACTCCTCCCCTCGGACGGCGTCCAGTGCCTGGGCCAACGTAAAGTTGCCCTCGTAGAGCGCGCGACCGGTAATGGCACCTTCAATCGCGTCCTCACCCACCGCGGCCAGTGCGCGGATGTCGTCGAGCGTCGAGATGCCGCCCGACGCCACGACGGGAAAGCCCGCGACCTCGGCCACGTGGCGATACGTCGCCACGTCGATGCCCGTCTGCATGCCGTCGCGCGCGATGTCGGTGTACACCAGGTGCTTGAAGCCCAGCTCGGTGAGCTGTGCCACGGCATCGTCGAGTGACACGCCCGCGCCATCACGCCAGCCGTTCACCTTGACCTGACCGTCGCGCGCGGCGATGTCTGCCACCAGCAACTCACCAAAGCCTTGGGCCGCCACCTCGGCAAAACCCGGCTCGGTCACGAGCACCGTGCCCAGTGCGATGCGACGCGCGCCGTAGCCGGCCAGCTCGTCGATGCGTGCAAGCGAGCGAACGCCGCCGCCCACGTCCACAGACAGACCGTCGATGCCGCAGATGCCCTTAATCGCCGCCGAGTTGGCAGCGCACGTGTCCTCGTCCTCGCCAAAGGCAGCAGACAGGTCGACGACGTGCACCCAGCTCGCACCCTGCTCGGCAAATGAGCGGGCGACTGCCACGGGGTCGTCGGAATATACCTTGCAGCGGCTGCGGTCACCGCGCTCCAGGCGCACGACCTTGCCGCCGATCAGATCGATTGCGGGAAACAGGATCATCGGCCGGCCTCCTCGACGATGTTGACGAAGTTCTTAAGGATGCGCTGACCCAGCGCGGAGGATTTCTCGGGATGGAACTGGCAGCCCCACACGTTGCCGTGACGCACGATGCACGGGAAGCTCCGCGTATAGTGCGTGCGCGCCAGCACATCGGCGGCATCGGCATCGTCGGCCACCGCGTAGCTGTGGGTGAAGTACATGTTGGCACCCTCGGCAAAACCAGTAAGCAGCGGATCGGCCGCGCCGGCGGGCGTCATGTGCACCTGGTCCCAGCCCACGTGTGGCACCTTCAGGCGACTCGATTCCAAGCGCGTACACGAGCCGCGCATGATGCCCAGGCCATCGACCCAGGGGCCGCCGACCTGCTCGGAGGCACCGTCGTCCGCGTCCGCGCCCTCGTCCGCCGGCACGCCCTCGTCGCCGCGCTCAAAAAACAGCTGAAGGCCCAGGCAGATGCCGAGCAGCGGAGTTCCGGCGGCAACGGCGTCGAGCACGGCCGCCGCCTCGCCGCTTTGGCGCATAAAGGCAATCGCGTCGTAGAACGCGCCCACGCCCGGGATGACCAGGCCGTCGGCGTTGCGGATCTGATCCGGATCGTCCGATGTGCAGGCGGCGGCACCGGCGCGCGCAAGCCCGCGCACAACGCTCGACAAGTTGCCCTTGTGGTAGTCGACCACCACGACCTTCGGTTCGCCCACGCGACCCTCCTTTTCCCCATTCAAAACCTGTCCCTTTTTTGGCAGGTTACAGTGAACCCTTGGTGCTGGGGACGCCATGCACGCGGGGATCCAGCTCACAGGCATGGCGCATCGTGCGGCCCACGGCCTTAAAGGCGGCCTCGATAATGTGATGCGAGTTGCTGCCCGCCAGCTCGCGCACGTGCAGCGTGAGCTTGGCGTCGCGCGCAAAGGCGTAGAAGAACTCGACGGCCAGCTCGGTATCGAAGCTGCCCACGCGCTCGGTCGGCACGGGCAGCTCGCAGTAGGCCTGTCCGCGGCCCGAAATATCAACAGCAGCCATCACAAGCGTCTCGTCCATGGCAATCGCCGCGTCGGCAAAGCGCGTAATGCCCGCCTTGTCGCCCAGCGCTTGGCAAAACGCCTCGCCCAGCACGATACCCGTGTCCTCGACGGTGTGGTGCGCATCGACCTCCACGTCGCCCACCGCGTGCACCGTCAGATCGAACAGACCATGGCGGCCAAAAGCGTTGAGCATGTGGTCGAAAAACGGCACGCCGGTCGAGATATCGCACACGCCGCTTCCGTCCAGGTCGAGCTTTACGACAATGTCGGTCTCGCCCGTCTTGCGGGTCACCTCGGCATAGCGGTCCATCTACATCTCCTCCTTCACCAGCGCGGCAAACGCAGCCAGCACCTCGTCGTTTTCCTGCGGGGTACCCACGGTAATGCGTAGGCAGTCCGCGAGTCCCGGCGCGTAGCTAAAGTCGCGCACCAAAATCGAATACTCGTCGCGCAGACGCTCGCGCACGCGCGTGGCATGCGGCGTGCGCACGAGCACAAAGTTCGCCGCGCTCGGCCACGCCTCCACGGTCAGACCCTCGGCAGCCATTGCGCGTAGGGCGCACAGCTCGCGCTCGCGCTCGGATGCAACCTGTGCCACTACGGGCGCGTACGCATCGCGGGCACGCACGCAGGCAAGCGCGGCGGCCTGGCTCAGCACGTTAACCGAGTAGATTTGGCGAATCGCCGCAAACACATCGATGACCTCGGGTGCCGCGATCACATAGCCCAGACGCGTGCCGGCAGCGCCAAACGCCTTGGACAGCGTATGCAGAATCACCAGGTTGGGATGCTCGGCGATAAGCCCCTGCGCCGTGGTTGCCGCGCCAAACGAATCGTCGGCAAACTCAACGTAGGCCTCGTCGACCATGACCATGCCGGGGCACGCATCGCACAGCGCCGCGACAAAGTCGAGCGGCGCCACGTCGCCCGTGGGATTGTTGGGCGAGGTCACGATCGCCAGGTTGCACCCGGGCGCCGCCGCAAACACAGCCGCTTGGTCGAGCTCAAAGGTCGCCGGGTCACGCCACACGTCGCGCACCTCGGTCTGACAGAGCGACGCAAAGAACGCGTACTCGCTAAAGCACGGCGGGCAGTTGAGCAGGGTCCGCCCCGCGCCGCCAAACGCCAGCAGGTAGTTGTAGAGCAGCTCGTCGCCGCCGTTGCCCACGCAGATATTCTCGCGCGCCACGCCATGCCAGGCAGCAAGCTCGTCGCGCAGGTCGTTGGACATGGGATCGGGATAGCGGTTGAGCGGCGTAGCGGCGAGCGCCGCATCGATCGCCTCGCGCACACCGGCCGGCACGGGATAGGTGTTCTCGTTGGCCGAAAGGTTAATGCGCGTGGGCGTAAAGTTGGGATCATAGGGCTCAATACCAGCCAGATAGGGCTGAACAAGCTCCTTCATGCGAGGCGTCAGCTCGGCCATATTAGGCCTCCTTGCCGGTCGGAGCGCCATCCGCGCCCGCAGCCGCCGCCAGGTCCACGCCCTCGGTGACCGTCGCGGTCGTATCACCCGGCCAGGCGACCTTGGTCAGGTCGGCCGCAGCCAGCGACTCGGCACTCACGGCATCCTCGCCCTGCTCCAGCACGCGACGACGCAGGGCGGCAGAGAGCGCGTGCGCCCACAGGCCCTCGGCCTCGGCCAGGCGCTGCGTAGCGGGAGCGTCGGAGAGCAGACCCTCGGGCGTATAGCAAATGACGCTCGAGCGCTTAACGAACTCTTCGACCGAAAGCGGGTTGGAGAACATGGCCGTGCCGCCGGTCGGCAGCGTGTGGTTGGGGCCGGCAACATAATCGCCAAGCGGCTCGGAGCTCCAAGCGCCCACAAAGATGGCGCCGGCGTTGCGAATGCCGCCAAGCAGGCCCATCGCATCCTTGCAGTGCAGCTCCAGGTGCTCGGGCGCCACGGTGTTCACGGCCTCAACGGCGGCAGCCATATCGGCGGCCACCACGATGGTGCCTTCGTTGTCGAGCGAAGCGCGCGTGATCTCGGCACGCGGCGACTGCGCCACCAGGATGTCGATGCCAGCCTCGACCTCGCGCGCAAACTGCTCGTCGCAAGTCACCAGATAGCAGGCTGCCAGCGGATCGTGCTCGGCCTGGGCCATCAGGTCTGCCGCGACCACCATAGGCTTGGCCGTGGTATCGGCCAGCACGCAGACCTCGGAGGGACCGGCGACCATATCGATACCCACGTCACCCGAGACGATCTGCTTGGCCGCGGCAACAAAGGCGTTACCCGGTCCGGTGATTTTGTCGACGCGCGGAATGGTCTCGGTACCATACGCAAGTGCGGCCACGGCCTGAGCGCCGCCCACCATATAGATCTCGTCCACGCCGCCGAGCTTTGCCGCGGCGAGCGTGTAGGGGCTGATCAGGCCGTCTTTTTGCGGCGGGGTCACCATAACCACGCGCTTGACGCCGGCGACCTTGGCGGGAATGGCGTTCATGAGCACGGTGGAGGGATATTGCGCGCGGCCGCCCGGTACATAGATGCCGGCCGACGCGAGCGGGGTCACCTTAACGCCGAGCATCGTGCCGTCCACACGCGTGGTAAACCAGCTCTGCTCGACCTCGCGCTGGTGGAACTCGCGAATCTGGCGCGCGGCCTTCTCAAGCGCGGCGACAAAGGCCGGGTCGAGGCCTTCGAGCGCGGCATCGATCTGCTCTTGCGGCAGGCGGAAGCTCTGCAGCTCGACACCGTCAAAACGCTGACAGTAATCGCGCACCGCGGCATCGCCGTTGGCACGCACGTTGGCCACGATATCGCGGGCGGCGTCGACGATGTTTTGCGGCAGCACGCCCTTGCGGTTGAGCTGGTTGGTAACGAGGCGCTCACCGGGAGCAAGCTTGATGGTCTTCATATCGGTATCCCCTATCGGTCGAGGTTGTGTTCGAAAAACGAGAGGCCGGGCGGCGGCGCCAATCGGCCCGCAGCCCGTACGTCGGGGCGCCCGTGCGCGCTCGCGCTATTGTGCCGAGCCCGCGACGGGCTCAAAATGCTTGTCCTTAACGGCCGCGGCCAGGCGATCTGCCAGATTGCGTACGCGCGGATCAAGGCGCGCAGCACCCGGATTGACAAAGAAGCGGGCTGTGCAGTCCATGATGCGGCCGGTGATGACCAGGTCGTTGTCGCGCAGCGTGGCGCCCGTGGCGGTGATGTCCACGATGCGATCGGTCATGCCGACAATGGGGCCCAGCTCGATGTTACCGTGCAGCGAAACGATGTCAGCGTTCACGCCGTGCTCGGCATACCAGGCACTCGCGATGCGCGGGTACTTGGTGGCCACGCGAAGCGACCCGCGACGGGCATAGTTGCGCTCGGCCTGGCCGGCGCGCCCTGCGGGCTCCGCCTCGATAAACGTGCACAGGCCATAGCCCAAATCGACCAGCTGCAGCAGGTTGAGGTCTGCCTCGATGAGCGAGTCCCAACCGCAGATGCCGCAATCGGCACCACCGCAGCCCACAAAGGCAGGCGCATCACTGGGGCGCACGATGACAAACTCGATATCGCCGACTGTGCCCTCTCCGGCACGCGTGTCGCGACCGCGCACGATCAGGTGACGGCCGGGGTCGCGCAGCTCAGAGACGTCCAAGCCCGCGGCCTCGAGCACCTCGAGCGTGTCGGCCTTAAGCGAGCCCTTGGGCACGGCTATACGCAGCGGACCCTCGGCGCCACGGCCCACGGCGTGGTCGCCATCGGAAGCGGCGTCCTCGGCCGAGGTACGCGCGGCCTCCAGGCGCTCGAGCGAAAAGGCGAAGCCCGCCGCCGGCACCTCGATACCGTCGCCAAATGCGCCGGTAAAGATGGAGTCGTAGCGACCGCCCGAGCCCACCGGATCGGGCAGGCCGCCGGCATAGGCCTTAAAGACCAGGCCCGTGTAGTAATCGAAAGAGTTCATGATGGAGAAGTCGAATGACAGCACCTGGGCGTCCTCGGGTGCCAGGCCCTCGACCAGGGCACGCAGCTCGCGCGTCAGCGGCGCGACGATACCGGCGGCCTCCAGCAGCGTGTCCACGCGGTCGAGCACCTCGGCACCGCCGTGCAGACGCGGCAGCTCGCAAATGGCGGCCTTGACGGCATCGGACTCGACGCTTGCCGCCACGCGGGCATCGAGGCCCACAAAGTCGTTGGCGTGCACGCAGCGCAGGGCCTCGGCGGCCAGTTCGCGATCCTCGCACGCCGCGAGCAACTCCTTAAACGGACGCACGCTACCTGCGATAATGCGTGCATCGGGCAGTGCCAGCTTGCGCACCGCCTCGGCCACGAGCGAGACAATCTCGACATCGCCCGCGGTATCGCCCGCACCGATAAGCTCAAAGCCCAGCTGTGTAAACTGGCGCGAGCCGCCGGCATTGCGCTGGCACTCTCGAACCACCGGCGCCTCGTAGCGAAGGCGCAGGGGCAGGTCGGCCGCGCGCATGCGGGTCGAAACCAGACGCACGATCGGCAATGTGTTGTCGGGACGGACCACCAGCAGGCGGCCATCATCGTCAAAGAGCTTAAACGGCGTGTCCGCAATGCGGCCGCCCTCCTCGAGCGAACCCTTGTCCTCGAGCAGCGGCGTTTCGACCGGCAGGTAATGATGCTCCCTAAAGCAGCCCTTCACCGTCAGCGCAATCTCCTCGCGCGCCTGAGCCTCCTCGGGCAATATGTCCCGGAATCCCCACGGTGTGGCCGTCATCTGGTGAGCCTCCTCATGCTGTGTTTCATATAGAACGAAAGACCGGCATAGCTCCGCCGGTCTTCTGGGTACTTTAGCATACTAGAGTGTTTGCGGGGAGAATCGTCCTCCTCGGCTCACACCGTATTCATTTGGAAACATAGGGCAAGCGGTTAGCAGCAGTCTCTTGTCACAACGCAAAAAGGGCGCCCGCGCAATTGCGGACGCCCTTGTGCAGGGTCGAGATATCAACCAGCCAAGATATCGGACCCGTGACCAGCTCTTAGTAGTCGAACTGGTGGTAGTAGCGGCGGTACTTGAGGTTGTGCTTGGTGACCAGCTCGTAGTTGCGCGCGAGGCGG
>CABUQV010000028.1 GCA_902493855.1 uncultured Collinsella sp. | reverse complement strand
CAATCTGACGTTCAATCGTCGGTCGCGTACCGAAGTACGCTTCCCTCCTCTTTCACGTCACCTTGCTCGCTTAGGGGCGTTTTCGCTGACTTATGCTCAGCCTGTGGGGTTTCCAAGGTAGTCATTGGGGACGTTCTTAAATGACTAGGTTGGGTAAATTACTTTTCGAGTTTATTTAATCTGTTTTGTTAGAAATTAAGCTGTCTACCTGCTCAAAGTAATTAACAGCTTTCATCTGCTATTGAAAATATTGCTCGAAAAATCGTTCAAGAAGTCGCGGGGCGATTTTTGACGCGTCGCGCGTCAAGTGATTTGGCAAGTTCTTGGTTAGATATTGGTCAGTTTTGGGTCAACCTTGCCAAAAGCTTGACGAATGCAAATTTAGACGTCAGCGAATGTACACTTTGAGCAAGCCCGGTACAAAAATCTGGGCTGATTCTCGATAATTGCCTTTAATCGTCCCTTGCCAAGCGCTGGCCTCGCGTACAATCTGCTCCGACATTCGCGCGCCGCCCGGCGCTTAAGAGGGGAGGGCCCCATGGCAAACGAGATTTGGACCATCAAGCGTTGTCTCGAGTGGACCAAGGAGTACCTGGCCGAGCGCGGCGAGGAGCACCCCCGTCTTTCTGCCGAGTGGCTGCTCTGCGCGGCCACGGGCCTGGCGCGTATTGACCTATATATGCGTATGGACGAGACGCTTAACGCGTCCCAGCTCGAGACCATGCATGCGGCCGTTGTCCGCCGCGCTAAGGGCGAGCCGCTGCAATACATCACGGGCAGCACGCAGTTTCGCATGATTGACGTCGCGTGCGCCCCCGGCGTGCTCATTCCGCGTCCCGAGACCGAGATGCTCGTCGAGGAAGTCCTCAATTATCTGGATGCCGAGGTGCTGAGCCCCGAGGCTGCCGCCCGTCAGCGTGTTGAGCTGCCTTGGAACGATGAGGTCGAGGAGGCACGCAAGGCCGAGGCCGCGCTGGCAGACGAACGGGCGACCGCCGAGCGCCGCGCCGCTAACCTGACGGCTGCCGATGAGGCGGCGCTAGGCGGCGACGTACTGGGTAGCCGCGCCTATGCCGAGGAACTGGCCGACCGCGAGGCCGAGGAAGCCGCCGCGCAGGCAGCAGAAGCCGAAGCGGCAGAAGCAGAGGCCATGGAAACCCCCGAGCCCGAGCTCGACGAATACGGCATCGCCATTGAGGACAACGACCAACAGGCGACTCCCGCGCAAGATGCCGCCGAGGCTAACGTATCTGCCCCAGCCGAGCCCCGCACTGCCCGCGTTCTCGAGGTCGGCTGCGGCACGGGCTGCATTTCGCTCTCCCTTGCCTGGGAGCGCCGCGGGCACGTTACCTGCACTGCTACCGATATCGAGCCGCGCGCCATCGACCTTGCTACCAAAAACCGCGATGCGCTTGGCCTCACGTCCGACGAGGTCGCCTTCAGCCTCACCAACCTGGTGAGTTCCATTCCCCGCGAAGAGTGGGGCACCTTTGACGTACTCGTCTCCAACCCGCCCTACATCCCCACCGATGTCATGCGCTCGCTGCCGCATGAGGTCAAGGACTTTGAGCCCGATCTGGCGCTCGAGGGCGGTGCCGACGGTCTCGATATCTTCCGCCGCCTGCTCAACGCGGCGCCCTACATGCTGCGTGCCGGCGGCCTGTTTGCCTGCGAGCTCTACGAGGGCGCGCTCGACGCCGCGGCCGAGCTCTGTCGCCAGGCAGGCCTTTCGGACGTGCGTATCGTCCACGACCTCACCGATCGTCCCCGCATCGTTCGAGCCATCGTCACCGAGCCCAAACAGCGTATTTAAGCTGAATAAATAGACATTTGCGCAAGTTTGTCCTTGCAATATACCGTAAAACTTCTACTATAGAAGGAGAAAGGTATGTCAAATCAGCTGCATCGGTACCGTATCGTGCTTGATTACATTGAACCTTGGCTTGATGAGCAGGATGAAGCTACGCTGAAGCAGATTTATGCAGACCTTTTGGTGCTCGAGAAGGAAGGTCCCAGCCTTGGTCGTCCGCTGGTTGACCGCGTAAAGGGCTCGAAGCTTCATCATTTAAAGGAGCTGAGAGTGACGTCGTGTGGTGGGCAGGTGATTCGCATCCTCTTCGCCTTTGACCCCAAGCGCCAGGCGGTATTGCTATTGGCGGGTGATAAGTCGCGAGCGGGATCGTCAAGGGCAAAATGGAACGGTTGGTATGCGATCAACATTCCAAGGGCCGAGCAAATATACCGTCGCCACGTAAGGAGGCTCGATCGAGATGGAACTGCATGAGTATATGGAATCTCGCGGGATAACACGCGACTCCATTACCGCCGAGCAGGAGAGGACTCGCGATCGTATCGAAGCCTATAAGCTTGCTCAGATTCGCAGGTTAAAAGATCTAACACAGGCGTCGGTCGCCCAGTCGATGGGCGTTTCTCAAAAACGTGTATCCGAGCTCGAGCGTGGGGAGTTGGGTTCGATGAGGCTCGACACGCTGAGCAGGTACGCAGAGAGCCTCGGCGGAAAACTGGTTGCAAGCATCGAGTTTCCCGATCGTACCGTTACGCTTGCGCGCTAAAAATCTTCAATTAACCCCCTCACTTTCACCGACTACTAGAGCCGCTCACCAAACCAACATGCGCTCTGGGCAAATAGGTTGAATGTTTCGTGCGAGAATGCCCCACAGTAAACAAACTTGCACCGGAGCGTAAGGGGCTGGCATACACATGCAGACGGTCTATCGGGTATACGAGGGAACGCGCGAGCCGCATCGGCTTGCCGTCGAGCGCACGGCCGAGGTGCTCGGCCGCGGCGGCCTGGCCTTGATTCCGACCGAGACCGTCTACGGTGTCGCCGTGGCAGTCAACGCCTTCTCGGACGCCGTGCCCCAAGATACAAGCGAATTCCCATCGTGGCCGCGCGATCCGCAGGCTGCCGTCAATGGCGCCGCAGTTCCTGCGCTCGGCACCGGCTATCGCCGTATCTTCACTCTCAAGCAACGTGAGCTCACGCAAACCGTCGCTTGGCTGGTCGATGGCGTCGAAGCACTCGACCGCTATGGCGTGGATATCCCGGAAGATGCCCGCGTACTCGCGCGACGATGCTGGCCGGGAGCCCTGACTATCGTGGTCAAGGCAGCCCCCTGCGTGCCGACCTTTATGCGCGCTGCCGACGACACCGTGGCCCTGCGCGCTTCGGCCTCTCCCGTGGTCCAAGCGCTCATCCGCGCCTGCGGCAGTCCCCTTGCCTGCACGAGCGCCAACACGCACGGCGCGCCTTCGCCGGCAAGCTTTGCCGCCGTCGAGGGTCGCATCCTGGAGGGGGTCGATGTTGCCGTCGACGCCGGTGAGACCCCGTGTCGCGACGCCTCGACCATCGTGTCGTTCCAGCACGGCGGGCTCCAGATCCTGCGCCAAGGCGCACTTCCCGCATCAGAGATCGAGCGGGTCCTGTCCGACCCGATGCAATAGAAGGGTGTAAGCGATGTCGTTGAATCTGGGCAGCCTGGGCATGGAAGATGCCTCGTTTAACTTTGGCGGTTCCTACATCATGGCGCTCGACTGCGGCACTACCTCGGTACTCGCGGCCATTGTCGACGAATACGGCTGCATCGTTGCCCAGGCGCGTCGTAGCGTCAAAACCAGCTTCCCGCGCCCCGGCTGGGTGGAGCAGGATCCCACGGAGGTGCTTGCCAGCCAGATCGGCGTGATGATGGAGGTTCAGTTTAAGAGCGGCATCCATTCCGATCGCATCGCCGCCATCGGCATCTCCAACCAGCGCGAGACCACGGTGGTCTGGGACCGCGTGAGCGGCCAGCCCATCTATAACGCCATCGTATGGCAGTGCCGTCGTGCCGCGCCGGCGATCGACGCGTTGGTTGAACAGGGTTGCGAGGAGCTGGTGCGCTCCCGCACGGGACTTACGCTTGACCCGTATTTCTCGGCCTCTAAGGTGCAGTGGATTCTCGACAACGTCGACGGCGCACGCGAGAGCGCGGCGGCGGGCGACCTCATGTTTGGCACCATCGACACCTGGCTCATCTACAACCTCACCGGCGGCCAGGTCTTTGCCACCGACTACACCAATGCCAGCCGCACGGCACTCTTTAATATCCATACGCTCGATTGGGACGACGACCTGCTGGCGCTCTTTGACGTTCCACGTTCCATGATGCCCGAGGTTCGCTGGAGCTCGGGCGACTACGGCCGCGTCGCGAGCGACATCATGACCAACATGCCGCCCATCATGGGTGTGGCGGGCGACCAGCAGGCATCGCTGTTCGGTCACTGCTGCTTCTATCCCGGCCAGACCAAAAACACCTATGGCACGGGCTGCTTTATGCTCATGAACACCGGCGACGAGATCGTCGAATCCAAGAATGGCCTGGTCTCCACCATCGGTATCGCTGCGGACGGCAAAGTCAGCTATGCGCTCGAGGGCTCTATTTTTGCCGCCGGCTCAACGATGAACTGGCTTCGCAACAACATGGGCATCATCTCGAGCGTGAGCGAGTCGGCACAACTCGCCGCTTCGATTAGCGACAACGAGGGCTGCTACTTCGTTCCCGCCTTTGCGGGTTTGGGCGCTCCCTGGTGGGACCCGCATGCCCGCGGTATCGTGTGCGGTCTGACCGGCGCCTCGAGCCGTGCGACCATCGTACGTGCCGCCTGCGAATCCATGGCATATCAGAGCTACGACGTGCTGCGCGCCATGGAGCAGGACGTGGGGCTTTCGATCGAGCGCCTGTCTGTCGATGGCGGTGCCTCGCGCAACGAGTTCATCATGCAATTCCAGGCCGACCTGCTGGATATCCCCGTGCTGCAATGCGAGACGGTGGAGACCACGGCAATCGGTGCCGCGTACTTGGCGGGTCTTGCCGTCGGCTATTGGGAAGACTTGGAGGAGCTGGAGCAAAATGCCCAGATCGTTAGGACCTTCCTTCCCCACATGTCCGCCGAGCGCCGCGAGCAAAACCTTGCGGGCTGGCGTGATGCAGTCAGGCGCTCGCTCAGCACCGCACAGTAGGGCTGCGATGGGCTGCTCGATACAACAAACCGCTAAACTAATGCATGGCGTGCGGCGGCAACATTGCTGCACGCCTTGTCAGCAAGGCCGTTTTGCGGCCGCAACGAAAGGGGCAATCAATCCATGACCGTCACCTACGATGCGTCCCGTGTGACGCTTGTCGATCACCCGCTCGTCCAGCACAAGCTGTCGATCCTGCGCGACAAAAACACCGGCACCAACCAGTTCCGTCAGCTCGTGCGCGAACTCGCGCTTTTTGACGGCTACGAGGCCATGCGCGACCTGCCTATGGAAGACGTCGAGGTCGAGACCCCCATCACTACCGCCACGTTCAAACAGCTTGCTGGCAAGAAACTCGCCATCGTGCCCATCCTGCGTGCGGGCCTTGGCATGGTCGACGGCATCCTCGACCTGGTGCCCTCCGCTCGCGTGGGCCACATCGGTATGGAGCGCGACGAGGTCACCCACGAGCCGCACGAGTATTACTGCAAGATGCCCAAGGATATCGACCAGCGCATCTGCCTGGTCGTCGACCCCATGCTCGCCACGGGCGGTTCGGCCGAGATGGCCATTAGCTACCTGCGCGAGCGCGGTGTCAAGGACATCCGCATGCTGTGCATCGTCGCGGCCCCCGAGGGCCTCAAGTCGCTGACTGAGAAGGACCCTGATGTGCATATCTATACCTGCGCCATCGACGACCATCTCAACGAGGCTGCCTACATCGTTCCCGGCCTCGGCGACGCCGGCGACCGCATCTACGGCACGCTCTAGTCGCTGGGCTAAGACGGCCGCGGCTGCAAATACGAAGAAACGGTGCGCGCGGACGAACAAAAGGCGACCGCGCGCACTCCTGTTAACGGACGTTTTGCCCTGCAGGGTTCGAGAAAAACGTATTACCGTACCTGCGGCATAAAGAAGGTCTTAAGAAAACGAACAGGTGCGTATTAACCGATGCTTTTTCGGTTGTACTTTAGCGATTGGCTCGTACAATAGTCACCAATGTTTGGCGGGAACTGTTCTGTGAAGCGTTAAAAAGGAAAGTGAGGACGCCAGTGTTTCAGATAGCCGATCTGCTCGCTATCGTTGCAGGCGCCATCGCGGGCGCAATTGCCTTCCTTCCCTTTGTCTTTACGCTCAAGCCGGTTCTTGACGATAAACAGAATGCGGACATGCTCAAGGGTATGGTGAGTCTGGCGGTCTCGGCAATCGCCCTGCTCGTCTTTACCTTGATTGTGTTTGTGTTGTTCGGAGAGGCATTTCGCATGTTCCTCCTGGGCGAGGCGATCGGCTTCGTGGCCTTTATGGCCGCCTGCACGGTTCGCGTCGCCAAGGCGCTGCGAGATCCTCATGAGGTCGAAAGGTAAGTCGTGGAAATTTTTGAAAAGCTGCCTGATGAGATTAATCATCTGGTCAGCGAGTTCAGCTCCACCCCTGTCGTGGGCGATCTGAGCTGCGGCATCACGCAGTACTCGTTTTGGCTGATCGTCTCCACGATCGTGCTCCTGATCGTCCTGGCCGTGTTCAAGAAGAAGCAGACCCTGGTTCCCAAGGGCTTCTTCGTCAACGGTTTCGAGTACATCATCGAGTACGTCGAGAACGATATCGGCAAGGGCGTCGTGGGTGAGAACTGGAAGAAGCACTTCCCGTTCCTGTGCTCGCTTTTCCTGTTCATCCTGATCAACAACATGATCGGCCTGGTCCCGGGAATGAAGCCCGGCACCGGTGCAATCGGCTCCACCGCCGCGCTCGCCATCTTCGCCTTTGTGTACTTCATCTACTACGGATGCAAGGCTCACGGCGTGATCGGCTACATCAAGAGCCTCGCCCCGCAGGGCGTGAGCTTCCCGATGAACGTGCTTGTGTGGGTCGTCGAGCTTTTCTCGACCTTCCTGCGCCTCATCACGCTCGCCGTCCGTCTGTTCTGCAACATGTTCGCAGGACACGTGGTCATGGGCTCGTTCGCCATCATGGCGAGCATGTTCATGCAGCCGCTGCTTCAGCAGGTTTCCGCGGCCCACGCCGTCGGCGCCCTGCCTTCGCTAGCCTGGCTTGCCATCCTCATCCTGATCTATGCGATCGAGCTTGTGGTCGGCGCCATCCAGGCTTACGTCTTCACGGTCCTTACCGCCGTGTATGTCTCCGAGGCAGAGGAGGTCGCGGAGGAGGAGTAGTCTTTCGTTCGCGCCTTAAAGGTAAGGTAATTCGTTAAACCGCCGGTGCCCGTACCCATGGAGCCCGGCAGTTATAAAAAGGTTATCCTGCGTGAAATAAGACACGCACGACAAAGGAGGAATCGTGGGAGTTATCGGTTACGGTCTCGGTGTTATCGGCGCTGGTCTTGCTATCGGCCTGTCTGCTCTGGGTGCTACGGGTGCTATGGCCCGTCAGCCTGAGGTCCAGGGCCGCGTGTTCACCGTCTTCATCATGGGCTCCGCCTTCGGCGAGGCTCTGGCTCTGATCGGCTTCGTTGTCGCGCTGATCGTTAAATAGCACGGAGCGTCAAGTATGAATCTTTCATCCCAGAAGAGCGCGATCGCACTCTCCGCGTCCGCGGCCGCGCTGCTCATGCCGGTTTCCGCGTTCGCTGAGGACGGCGCTGCCGGTGCGGACATCCTCATCCCTAAGATGGCGGAGTTCATCCCGGCGCTTATCGCCTTCCTGATTATCTGGATCGTGCTGGCCAAGGTCGCCCTGCCGGGCATCATGAAAACCATGGAGGAGCGCGGCAAGAAGATCGAGGAGAGCCTCGACGAGGCCGAGAAGACCAAGCAGGAGGCTATCGCCAAGCGCGCTGAGTCCGACTCGATCGTCACCGACGCCCGTCGTCAGGCTGCCGACATTGTTCTCGAGGCCCGTAAGGACGCCGAGTCCGAGCGCGCCCGCATTATCGAGGCTGCTCACAAGGAGGCCGAGGAGATCATCGCCAAGGCTCATACGACCGTCGAGGACGAGCGCAAGTCCATCTACGCCGGTGCCGCGAGCTCCATCGCCGACCTGTCCGTTGCCGTCGCCACCAAGATCGTGGGCGAGGCACTCGAGGACGATGCCGAGCAGAAGAAGCTCATCGAGCGCTACATCCAGGAAGCAGGTAGCCTGAATGCCGACTAGCCGCTATCAGGACAAGGTGCTCGAGACCTACGCGCGCTCCCTTCTGGAAGCCGCTAAGGCCGAGAACCATGTGTTCGAGGACCTCGAGATGATCGAGCGTCTGGCTTCTGCCAGCCCCGAGATCATCGCCGTGCTCGATACCATGTCCAAGCGCGACCAGCTCGACCTTCTTCCCAAGGTGGCAGCTGCCTTTAAGTATGTTGCCGAGGAAGACGAGGATGTAGTGGGCGTGACCGTCACCACGGCGATCCCGCTCGACGACGAGCTGCGTCAAACCATCACTAAGAAATGCGAGCAGGACTTCGGCCGCAAGGTATTCCTTATCGAGCAGGTCGACCCGTCTATCGTGGGCGGCCTGGTGCTCGAGGCCCGCGGCGAGCGTCGTGACATTTCCGTCAAGACGCAGCTGCGCATCGCGCAGGAGACCCTCGCAAACTCTGCTAATTCGTACGGAGGTGAAGCCTAATGTCCGAAACCCTCAATGCCCAGGATATCGCCAAGAAACTGCAGGAGCAGCTCACGAGCCTCTCCGCGACGGTCGATACGCATGAGGTTTCAACGGTCGACGAGGTAGGCGACGGCATCGCGCGCGTCTCCGGCCTCAAGAGCGCCATGGCAGGCGAGCTTCTGGAGTTCAAGAGCTCCGATACCGGTGAGACCGTCTTCGGCCTTGCCCAGAACCTTGACCGCGACGAGGTCGGCGCCGTTCTGTTTGGTGCCGTCGACTCCATCAAGGAAGGCGACGAGTGCCGCACCACTGGCCGCATTATGGATATCCCCGTGAGCCGTGCCATGCTCGGCCGCGTCGTCAATCCGCTCGGCCAGCCCATCGACGGCTTGGGCGACATCGTCGCCACGCACCGTCGCCCCATCGAGTTCAAGGCCCCCGGCGTTATCGACCGTACCCCGGTGTGCGAGCCGGTTCAGACCGGTCTGTTGGCCATCGACTCCATGGTGCCTATCGGCCGTGGTCAGCGTGAGCTCATCATTGGCGACCGTAAGACCGGTAAGACCGCCATCGCCATCGACGCTATCCTCAACCAGCGCGGCAAGGGCATGGTCTGCATCTATGTCGCCATCGGCCAGAAGGCCTCCACGGTTGCCAACATCCGCGAGACCCTCGCTCAGCACGGTGCGCTCGACTACACCATCATCGTTTCGGCAACCGCTGCCGATTCCGCCCCTATGCAGTACATCGCGCCTATGGCCGGTGCCGCTATCGGCGAGTTCTTCATGTACAACGGCGAGGACGGCAAGCCCGCTAGCGAGACCAACCCCGGCGGCCACGTGCTCGTCATCTACGACGACCTGTCCAAGCAGGCCGTGGCCTACCGTCAGATGTCGCTGACGCTGCATCGTCCGCCCGGACGCGAGGCCTATCCTGGCGACATCTTCTACCTGCACTCTCGTCTGCTCGAGCGTGCCGTCAAGATGTCCAAGAAGAACGGCTACGGCTCCATGACGGCACTGCCGATCATCGAGACCCAGGACGGCGACGTCTCGGCCTACATTCCGACCAACGTCATTTCCATTACCGATGGTCAGATCTATCTGCAGTCCGAGCTCTTCTTCCAGGGTCAGCGCCCGGCAGTCGACGTGGGCATTTCCGTGTCCCGCGTTGGTGGCGACGCGCAGACCAAGGCTATGAAGCAGGTCGCCGGTAACCTCCGTCTGGACCTCGCTTCGTACCAGGAGCTCGCCGGCTTTACGCAGTTCGGCTCCGACCTCGACGAGGCTACTCAGAAGCAGCTGACCCATGGTGCCCGCATGACCGAGCTCCTGAAGCAGCCGCGCTACAAGCCGTTTGAGGTTGGCGAGCAGATCGTTACGCTGTTCGCTGGCAACGAGGGCTTCCTGGATGACCTGGAGATTGCCGACGTGCTGCCTTTCCGTGCCGAGCTCATCGAGTACATGGACAATGGCTTTGGCTCGCTGCTCGACAAGGTTCGCGCCAAGAAGATCGATGATGACACCAAGGCTGAGCTCTTGCGCGTCATCGGCGACTTCAAGCAGCAGTTCATGGCCAAGCACCATTCGGATGTTTCTGGATCAGAGGAGAACTAAGCCCCATGGCCAACCTTCGCGACATTAAGAAGCGAATCTCCTCGGTTACCACGACCAAGCAGATCACGCGCACGATGGAGATGGTCTCTACGGCCAAGATCCGTCGTGCCCTCGATCGCTCCAAGCAGGCCGAGCCCTATAAGGAGGCGCTGACCGACGTCATGTTGACGGTCGCCGGCGACGCCTCCTGTTCGGGCACCGATCCCATGCTGCAGAAGCATGAGAGCGTCAAGCATGGCCTGATTGTCGTTATTGCCTCGGACCGCGGCCTTGCCGGCGGTTTCAATACGACGGTGGAGCGCACGGCCGAAAAGCTCGCCGCTTCTTGGGCGAACGACGGCATCGAGTGCGAGATCATCGCGTGTGGGCGCAAACCGGCCACGTATTTCCGTGACCGCGCAAACGTCGTCATGCACTTTGAGGGCAACTCCTCTGAGCCCGATTTCAATCAGGCCCGCATGATCTCCTCTCATATCTGCGATGCGTATCGTGCCGGTGAGCTTGACCGTGTCGAGCTTGTCTACCACCACGCCAAGAACCGCGTGGATCAGGAGCTTCGCGTCGAGCATCTGTTGCCGCTCGACCCCGAGATGATCGCTATGGCCCACGGTCCGCGTAAGAACGAGACCGACGCCCCTAAGCGCATCTCGTCCACGTTCGAGTTCGTGCCCTCTCCCGAGCATGTTCTCGGCAAGCTTGTGCCGTCTTATATCCTGACGGTCATCTACCAGGCCCTGATCGATTCGGCGGCTGCCGAGCAGGGTGCACGCCGCAAGGCCATGCACTCCGCGACGGAAAACGCCACCGCGATCATCTCGACCCTTACCCGCACGTATAGTCGCGTGCGCCAGGCTTCGATCACGACCGAGATTAACGAGATCGTCGGCGGAGCCTCAGCATTGGAGGAACAGTAATGGCTAATAACACCGTAAAGCTTGCGGTCGAGGAAGCCACCAAGAAGACGACTGCCGGTGATGGTCGCATCGTGCGAATCATCGGCCCTGTCGTCGACGTCAAGTTTGACGGTGCGGTGCCCCCGATCTACAACGCGCTCACGGTCGAGGCCGAGACCCCGATCGGTCATCTGAGCACGATCCTCGAGGTCGAGAGCCAGCTTCCGGGCGGCGTCGTCCGCACGGTCGCCATGTCCTCGACCGACGGCCTGCAGCGCGGCCTCATCGCCACCGATACCGGTGAGCCCATGAAGATGCCCGTTGGCCCCAAGACGCTCGGCCGTATTTGGAACGTCATGGGCAAGCCCGTCGACGGCAAGCCCATGCCCGAGGTGGAGGAGTTCTACCCCATCCACCATGCAGCGCCCCGTTTCGACGAGCTCACCACCAAGACCGAGATCTTCGAGACCGGCATCAAGGCCGTCGACCTGCTCGAGCCCTACATCCGTGGCGGCAAGACCGGTCTGTTCGGCGGCGCCGGCGTCGGCAAGACCGTTCTGATTCAGGAGCTCATCAACAACCTCGCCCAGGAGCACGGCGGCACCTCGGTGTTCACCGGCGTCGGCGAGCGTACCCGCGAGGGCACCGACCTGTTCCTCGAGATGAGCGAGTCTGGCGTTATCGACAAGACCTGCTTGGTCTATGGTCAGATGAACGAGCCGCCCGGAGCGCGTCTGCGCATCGGTCTGGCCGGCCTTACCACCGCTGAGTATTTCCGTGATCGCGGCCAGGACGTTCTGCTGTTCATTGACAACATCTTCCGCTTCTCCCAGGCAGGTTCCGAGGTTTCCGCACTGCTGGGCCGTATGCCGTCCGCCGTTGGTTACCAGCCCACGCTGGCAACCGAGATGGGCGACCTCCAGGAGCGCATTACCTCGACCAAGACGGGCTCCATTACCTCCGTCCAGGCTGTCTACGTCCCCGCAGACGACCTGACCGCCCCGGCGCCTGCCACGACGTTTACGCACCTCGATGCCACCACGGTTCTTTCGCGTAGTATTTCGTCGCTCGGCCTGTTCCCGGCTATCGACCCGCTCGCGTCTTCCTCCGACGCTCTCGATCCCTCGATCGTCGGCGAGGAGCACTACCGTGTCGCCGTCAAGGTCCAGGAGCTCCTGCAGGAGTACTCCGACCTTCAGGACATCATCGCCATCCTGGGTATGGACGAGCTGTCCGAGGAGCAGCGCCTTACGGTCAACCGTGCCCGTAAGATCCAGCAGTTCCTCTCGCAGTCCTTCCACGTCGCCGAGAAGTTCACCGGCAACCCCGGTGTCTACGTCCGCGTCGAGGATACCGTCCGCTCCTTCGCCGAGATTGTCGACGGCAAGGCCGATGACCTGCCCGAGCAGGCTTTCCGCTATGCTTCCACGATTGAGGACGTGCGCGAGCGCGCCCGCAAGATGGGGGAGAAGTAGGTTATGCGTATCCGCATCGTGTGCCCCGTGAGCTGCGCCTATGAGGGCGACGCTGCGTTTGTGTCGATTCCGTCCACGGATGGCGAGTTTGGCGTTCTGCCTGCTCACTCCAGCGAGATCTGCACGATCGACCGCGGTTACGTTCGCGTTTCCGATAAGGCCATGGGCACTGTCGACCACACGTTTGCCGTGGCCGGCGGCTATGCCCAGGTTGCGGACGATGTCGTGACCGTTCTCGCCGAGCGCGCTTGCGATTTGGCGACCGTCGATGCCGACAAGCTTAAAGCTGATATTCAAGGTTTTGAAGAGAAGCTGGGTAATTTGTCGGAGGATGATGCACGCCGCGCCTACCTCTATAATGAAATCGCATGGTGTAAGCTCAAGCTTGCCCAATAGTCAAACGATTTAGCGTTCGACCATTTGCGAACACATCATGCCCGGGATGGCCCAGCCATCCCGGGCATGCTTTTTGAAAGGGTAGACCTTGGATATTATTCGCGTTGAGGGTGGCCACGCCATCGGAGGCTCCGTGCCCGTTTCGGGCGCCAAGAACTCCGCGCTCAAACTCATGGCGGCAACGCTTCTGGCGCCGGGCAAGACGACGCTGCAGAACGTGCCCGATATTTCCGATGTCCACGTGATGGGCAAGGTGCTCAAGGGTATGGGCGCTACGATCGATGTTCTCGACGAGCATACGCTCGAGATTGATACCTCTCAGGTCGATTCTTGGGAGGCCCCCTACGAGCTCGTTGCCAAGATGCGTGCTTCTACAGCCGTGATGGGACCCCTGCTGGGCCGTTTCCATCGCGCCAAGATCGCCATGCCGGGCGGATGCAACCTGGGTGCTCGCAAGATCGATATGCACATTCTGGGTCTCGAGGCCCTGGGCGTAGAGTTCGATACCGCCCACGGCTACATCAACGCTAATGCGCCCCAAGGTCTGCGCGGTACCACCGTCACGCTCGAGTTCGCCAGCGTCGGTGCGACCGAGAACCTCATTATGGCATCCGTGCGCGCGCAGGGTACCACGGTTATCGACAATGCCGCCCGCGAGCCCGAGATCGTCGATCTCGCCAACATGCTCAACGAGATGGGCGCCAAGATTGTTGGCGCCGGTACGCCCGTCGTGACTATCGAAGGCGTGGAAGAGCTCCATCCCGTTACCCATCGCGTGGTGGGCGACCGCATCGAGGCCGGTACCTTTATCGTTGCCGGTGCGTTGATGGCCGACGATCGCGGTGTCGATGTCACGGGCTTTTGCCCCATTCACTTGGGCATGGTGCTCAAGAAGATGGAGCTCATGGGTATCGACTGCGAGCGCGTCGAGGATGGCGTCCATGTAAACCGTGCCGAGCGTATCAAGCCGGTCGACATCCAGACGCTTCCGTTCCCCGGCTTCCCGACGGACATGCAGGCGCAGATTATGGTGCTCTCCGCTCTCGCCGACGGCAGTTCCGTTATTACCGAGAACATCTTCGAGAATCGCTTTATGTTTGCCTCTGAGCTGGTGCGCATGGGTGCCGACATTCGTATCGAGAGCCATCATGCCATGATTCATGGCGTCAAGGGCTTCTCGGGTGCACAGGTTACCTCGCCCGATCTGCGTGGCGGAGCGGCCCTCGTCGTAGCGGGCTTGATCGCTGACGGGACGACCGAGGTTTCGGCTATTCATCACATCAAGCGCGGCTACGAGCAGTTTGTCGAAAAGCTGCAGGCGCTCGGCGCGCATGTCGAGCATGCTGCCGTCCCCGATCCCCTCATCTACTAATACAGGTTGCCTATGTTTAATAAAAAGCCCCTCGCGGATACCACCGCCCGAAGACCCTCAACTGGTGCGCAGGCCAAGATCTACAGTCGCGATAACGTGGCTCGCTATTCCGAGCGCGCTCGTCAACGTCGTCGTAGCCACACGATTCGTCACGTCGCGCTCATTGTCGTGCTTGGCGTGCTGCTGAGTGCCACTACCGCTGCCGGCCTGTGGTTTGCCACCATTATGGGCAAGCTCGGCGATTCCAATGTCATTACCGACAATCTGCGTCGGGTTCTGGTTGACACCGATGAGGCAAAGGATCCGTTCTACGTGCTGCTTCTTGGCACCGACGGCCGTCCGGGCGAGGATACGTACCGTGCCGACTCGATTATCCTGGCACGCATCGACCCCACGCAAAAGCAGGCGACGCTCATTTCCGTTCCGCGCGACACCAAGGTCGAGTACAAGGGCGAGACCATGAAGATCAACGCCTGCCATACCGTTGGCGGCGCCGAGGCCATGGTCGAGGCGGTCAACGAGCTGTGCGGTGTTCAGATTTCCCACTATGCCGAGGTCAGCTTCGACGGTATGCAGGCGCTGATTGATTCGGTTGGCGGTATCGACATTAACGCAACCGATGATGTTGACGACCCCGAGCACCTGGATATTAAGATTACCGCTGGCCAGCAGCATATGGACGGTGCCACCGCCCTTACCTACGCCCGCTGCCGCTACACCTATGCCGACGGCGATTACACGCGCATGCGCCACCAGCGTCAGGTGCTTGGCGCCCTTGCCAACCAGATTCTCAATAACTTCGATGCCACGAAGATTTTTGGCCTGGTTAATTCGCTGTCCGATATGCTCGTAACCGATATGAGCGTTCAGGATATCGTGGCTACGGTCAACGCCATGCGCGGTATGGATGTCGACGGTATCTACTCGGCCAACCTGCCCTCGTACGCCGACGACAGCACCATGATCGACGGTGTGAGCTACGTCTTTGTCTACGAGGACGAGCTCAAGGAAATGATGGAGCGCGTCGATGCCGGCAAGGATCCCAAGGGTCCCAACACCATGGGTCTTTCCGACGGTTCCAGCTCTACGATTGGCGACCTGAACAACAACACGTCTGACGATTACGCAAACGGTACCGCAACCTCATCGGTCAGCTCTGACGATTCCGATGACTCAAGCGATTCGAGCGATTCGGACTACTACGAAGAGCCCACCGGCGACGGCAACGGCTACGAGGCCAACTACTAAGTTACGCGGTTTTACCAAACCGCGTAACCGCTTGACGCTGCAAACCCGCCAGAGCGGCAACCTGCCTTTCAACTTCGGCGGCATGATCAAAAAAGTTACGGCGTTTTACCAAACGCCGTAACGGCTCGACGCTGCGCGCCGCCCAAGGCGGCAATTTGTCATTCAAAAGGCAGGGCATGACCAGAAGGTCAATGCCCTGCCTTTTTCATGCCAACTTGTTTGCCTTGGACGTCGCTCGCTGACATTGGCTCAACCTGCGGTGCTGACTACTCCCCTTGCACCAAAAACCGTCCCGTTCTCGGTTTTTGAGGACGGGGCGGTTTTGCTTACCTAGATTGTTCGAGTTCCTTATGCAAAGCGGGCGACGAGCTCCTGGAGCACGTCGGTCATCTTGACGAGCGAACTGACCGGGACAAACTCGTTGACGCCGTGGTAGCAATAGCCGCCGGTGGAAAGGTTGGGGCAGGGCAGACCGCGGAACGACAGCTGAGCGCCGTCGGTGCCGCCACGAATTGGCAGCACTTGGGGCTCAACGCCGCAGGCAAGGTAGGCTTCCTTGGCAACATCAATAAGCTCGGGATAGTCACGAACGATCTCGGCCATATTTCGATACTGCTGCTTAATCTCGACCGTCACGCGCTCCTCACCCAGACGCTGGTTGAGCATCGAGGCGGCGGCATCAATAAGGTCGAGTTTCTGCTGGAACTTGGCGGCGTCATGGTCGCGGACGATATAGCGCGCTGTGGCGTGATCGACGGTCGCAGATACACCCTCAAGGTGATAAAAGCCCTCGTAGCCTTCCGTATACTCCGGGCGCTGCACGTAGGGGAGCAACGCGTTGAAGTCGCAGAACAGATTGCCTGCGTTGACCATACGGCCTTTGGCGTCGCCCGGGTGGATGGACTGGCCCTCAAAGCAGACGGTCGCCTCGGCGGCGTTAAAGCATTCCCACTCCAGTTCGCCGATGGGGCCGCCGTCGACCGTGTAGGCGTACTTGCAGCCAAAGGTATCGATATCCAACAGCTCGGCTCCGTGGCCGATCTCCTCGTCAGGGCAGAAGCAAATGCCGAGTGCGGGATGGGGCAGAGAGGGGTCCTGAGCGATACGCGCGACAAGCGACATGATCTCGGCGACGCCTGCCTTGTCGTCCGCGCCCAGCAGCGTGGTGCCATCGCTGCAGACCAGGTCCTCACCTGCGAGGTCGTTCAGGGCGGGAAGCTTGGCGGTACTCATGGCAACGGGCTTACCGTCAACCGTGCCGCAGACCAGGTCGCCGCCTTCGTAGTGTACGATGTGCGGTTTCACGCCGGCACCCGGTGCAACTTCGGTGGTGTCGAGATGGGCGATCAGGCCCAGGGCGGGCTTGTCCTCAGCGGCCGCACTTGCGGGGATATGCGCGCAGACATAGGCGTGCTCGGTCACGTGGGCATCTTCCGCACCAAGCTCGCGCAGCTCTTTAGCCAGCACGTTGGCAAGGTCAAACTGAACGGCGCTCGAGGGTACCTGGTCGCAGTTTGCATCCTCGGACTGCGTGTTGATCTGGACGTAGCGCAAAAAGCGCTCGAGGACATCGGGGTTCGTGGTGGTGTTTTCCATAAAGACCGCTCCAATCTTGGTCGTCGTGTGCAACAAGAACTCTAGCACGGTATGCCACGACATACCGCGACGCTTGGATGGGGTAGAATCAGCCATTGAATGCAGAAGGGACGGAAGATCATGGATACGACAAATAGCTCGCGCGAACTGCATCTGACGGTGGCGAACGAAGACTACTTGGAGTGCATGGTTCGCATTGAAAGCGAAGAGGGGGAAACCAACGGCGTTCGATCGGTCGACATCGCGCAGCGCCTTGGCGTCTCCAAGGCATCGGTCAATAAAGCGGTTTCGGCTCTCAAGGCATCCGAGCTTGTCGAGCAATCGCACTACGGCAAGGTGATCCTGACCGATCGCGGCCGCGAGGTTGGCACGGCTATCTGGTACCGTCATCGCCTCATCCGCACGTTTTTGGTTCAGGAGCTCGGTGTCGAATTTGAGCGAGCCGATTCCGAGGCCTGCATGATGGAGCATGCGCTATCCGAGGACACGATGAGCCGCTGGCTCGCCTATCTCGAAAAGCAGGGAATCAGCGTCGAGGAATAGCGGGATATATATGGATACGAGTTATTACAACCGCTTTGGTGCCGAGGAACTTGCGCGCCGCTTGTCGAGCGAGACCTTGTTGGCGCAGGGTCCCATGGGCAGTGTCTTGTTGAGTGAGTACGATGCCGCCGACATTCCACCGGCGTTTTGGAATCTGGCAGAGCCGCAGACCGTTTCTCGTATCCATCGCTTGTATGTCGCCGCCGGCGCGCAGGTGCTCATTACCAACACCTTTCAGGCATCGAGCTATGCCCTCAAGCACGACCAGATTTCGCCGTCCGTGGCGGAGGTCAATCGCGGGGCCGTCGACGATGCCCGCCAGGCGCACCCTCAGCTGCTGCTGGGCTCGATGGGCCCGATCGGTATTGAGTGGTTTGCCGAGGACTCTGCCGAGTATCGTGAAATCCGAGGCATTGCGCGCGAACAGGCGCACGCCTTGCTCAATGCTGGCGTTGACGGTCTGCTGATCGAGACGGTGACGTCTATCCGTAATTTGCAGCCCATGCTTGCCGGCGCTCGAGATGCCGCCGACGGCATGCCTGTTCTGGTGAGTTTTGTCGTTGACGAAAAAGGCGACCTGTTGGGCGATGGCCTCAACATCGAGGCAGCCGTTTTGTACGCCGAAAAACACGGCGCAAACTCGGTTGGTGTTAATTGCTGTTCGCTTGCGGCCGCGAACGCGGCGGTGCCCAGGATGGTTGCATCGGCGACTACTCCCGTCACGGTGCGTCCCAACGTAGGCGATCCGGTCCAGACTCAGGATGGCCCCGTATGGCACGAGAACCCCGAAGCTTTCGCGCGCGCATGCATCGAATGGAGACATGCCGGTGCCGCAATGGTGGGCAGTTGCTGTGGAACCACGGCAATCACTACGGCAGCGATGGCCGAGGCGCTCGATATATAAAGGGCAAAACCGCTCCATACGGGGCGGTTTTTTATTGCCTGCATGTCCTCGGCAGCATTTGCCCAAATGGTGAATGCTGGTGCCGGCAGGTTGCCGAGTGCATGTTGCGGGTATACCCCATGCGTACCATGATCCAAACACTGTGAGGTGTCTGCGCGTGTGCGCGATAATTCATTTTGGAACTGACGGTTGGCGCGCTCGCGTCGATGAAGACTTCACTGCCGATAACGTTGCCCGTATCGCCGATGCCGTCGGCGAGTTGTGGCAAAAGACCAATCCGGGCAAAACGGTATATATAGGGTTCGACACCCGGCCCCTGGCGCGCGAGTTCGCTGAGCTTGCGGCGGGCGTGCTAGCAGCGCACGAGCTGGACGCCGTGCTCGCTTCGCGACCTGTTCCGACCCCTGCCCTTACGTGGGCGGCGGCTTATGACGGTGAGGCGTGCGGCGCGCTCATGGTGACGGGGTCCCATCATCCGCAGGGTTATCTGTGCCTCAAGATTCGCATGGGTGACGGCTCGACCGCCAACCAGGATGTCATCGAAGAGCTCGAAGAGACCATGGCTCCCGAGCCAATGGGGATCGAGGGGCAATATCGCACCGCGGATATTATTCCTGACTATATGCAGGCGGTGGCATCGTTTGTCGATGCCGAGGCCATCCGCGCCGCGCACCTGCGCGTGGTTGTCGATCCCATGGGCGGCGCAGCCCAGGGCTATCTAGCCGACTTGCTGCGCGAGCTTGGCGTTGAGGTGCACGAGATTCACGCCGGGCAGGCGTCTGACCAAGAAGATATCTGCCCCGACCCCGTTGAGCCTTGGGTGGACGCTTGCGAGCGCACGGTTATCGAGGACGGAGCTTGCGCTGGCCTGGTGACCGACGGCGACGCCGACCGTATCGGCGCGGTTGACGAGCGCGGCAGATATATTCATCCGCATCAGATCATGGCGCTCGTTTTGGGCGACTTGGTTCAATTTCGTAATTTGGAGGGGCGCGTCGTCGTCAATCTTTCGTGCTCGACGCTCGTGCGTCGCATTGCCGAGGCGCTTGGCTGCCGCGTGACCGTCAAACCGGTCGGTTTCAAATATATAGCGGCAGAGATGAAGAAGGGCGGCGTCCTCATAGGCGGTGAAGAAGCCGGTGGTATCGGCATCGCCGCGCATATGCCCGAGCGCGATGGAATCCTCGCCTGTCTAATTCTGTGTGAGCTTATGGCAAAGACGGACGCGCCTTTGGGCGTTCTGGTCGACCAACTCGAGGACAGTTTTGGTAAGACGAGTTACGGTCGACGCGATTTGCGCCTTGAGGCCGAAGATGCCGAAACGTTACGAACCCTGCTGCCGGGCGTAAACCCCAAGTCGATTTGTGGCAAGGTGCCGCAAAACGTTAGTCATATGGATGGCTTGCGTTTGGCATTCGAGGATGACACGTGGCTGCTGGTCCGTCCTAGTGGGACCGAACCAGTGGTGCGCGTCTACGCCGAGGGGTTCTCGGTGGAAGAACGCGATGAGTTGCTCGATGCTGGCTGTGCTTTAGCTAGGGGGACGTATCCGCTTTAACCATGAGACTGCCTTATATAAAGAGATGCTCGGCGAGCGGTAGTTAACGGCTGGCAAACGTTAGTCGAATCCCAAACTGTGTAGGAAATGTGTACGCCCAGATTCCCGCCCGCGGGGCCCCTCCGGTCTGGCAATATATCTCCTTGCCGCGCGGCCCGGTCGGACCGGATCAGCCGCGGGGCGTGCACCTTGAGAACCGGATACTGCGAGGATGGACACTTACTTCAGTGTCGCATCCGGGCAGACATCGAACCATTTGAAATGGTCTAACTTGGATTT
>CABUQV010000027.1 GCA_902493855.1 uncultured Collinsella sp. | reverse complement strand
TCCGGGCATGAGCTTAATCGTTACACCCTGGACGGCGAGACCCAGGTTGGGGTGCAGAATCGAGCCGGTACGGGTCCTAAAGGTGACGTGGACGTCATCAAGGAAGATGATCGGCTCGACGCCGTTGACTGCGGTCTCGCTCATCTACATCACCTCCGCGTGAGGGGTCAAACCATTTGCCTTGAGCACCTCATCGGGGAGCTCGGAATAGAAGTGCTCGGTGCCGGGCACGCGCTTGAAGGCCGGACGGGTGTCCAGGCCAATGCGCGGATGGCTCGAGCGGGGTGCGAAGCGATCGCCCTTGGGGAAATCGCGCGGGCTCGGAACGGCGCCGGGAACCTGGTGCAGGCGGCCCGAACCGCTCTCGATGGACAGGACGGAACCCAGAAGGCCGCGGGTGTACTCGTGAATCGGGTTGGTGAGCAGCTCCTTGGTGGGCGCCTGCTCGATAACCTGACCGGCGTACATAACCGTGATGTTATGAGCGACCTCGGCGACCAGTGCCAGGTCGTGCGAAACGAAGATCATGGCAAAGCCGAGCTTGGCCTGTAGGTCGTTAAGCAGCTTGATGACCTGCTTCTGGACGGTAACGTCCAGAGCGGTCGTGGGCTCGTCGCAGATGACCAGCTTGGGGTCGCGGGTAAGGGCCATAGCGATCAGAACGCGCTGACGCTGACCACCGGAAAGCTCATGCGGATAGCTCTCGAGCGTACGCTTGGGGTCGAGGCCCACGAGCTCCAGGAGCTCCTCGGCGCTACGGGTGCCGCCACGCTTGGTGAGCTGCTTCATCTGGGCGGAAATGAGCATGGAGGGGTTGAGCGAGGACAGGGCGTCCTGATAGACCATGGCGATATCGGTACCGCGCAGGCCGAACCACTCCTTCTTGCTCATCTTGAGCAGGTCGCGGCCCTCCCAGAGAACCTCACCGGAAAGATGCTCGTCATCGTCGGTCAGGCCCATGATGGCCAGCGTGGTGATGGACTTACCGCAGCCGGACTCACCGACCAGGCCCATGGTCTGGCCAGGACGGACGTCAAAGTTGACGTGGTCGACGACGTTGATGTCACCGTGGTGCTCAAACTGGATGCAGAAATCGCGGACCGAAAGGATCGGCTCGACGGACTCATCGGGCACATGGCGGTCGTTACGCTTGAGTTCGACATCACGCAGAGCGCCAAGACGGGCGGACAGGGACTGAGCCTGCTCCTTGTAAGCGCGAACGGGGTCGGAGACCAGCAGGTCGGCCTCACGGCGCTTGGAGGAGTCGGTCGGATCCAGGGCAGCGGAGGGAGCAGCGGCCATGGCGTCGGTAATGCCCTCGGAGAGGATGTTGAGCGCCAGGCAGGTGATCATGATGGCCAGGCCCGGGAACAGCGCCTGCCACCAACGGCCAGCGAGCACGCCGCCGCGGGCGTCGGCGAGGATGTTGCCCCAGGTAGCGGTGGGCTCCTGGATACCAGCGCCGATGAAGGTCAGCGAGGCCTCGAAGATGATGGCGTCGGCGACCAGGGTAACGGTGAAGACCATAATCGGGGCGATGCAGTTACGCAGAACATGCTTGATCAAAATCCACGGAGCCTTGGCGCCGGAAACGATGACCGCGCGGACATAGTCCTCGCCGTACTCGGACACGATGTTGGCGCGCACGATACGGGCAATCTGCGGAGTGTACATAAAGCCGATGGCGAAGATGATCGACGGCACGGAGTTGCCCAGGATGGAGACGAAGACGGCCGCGAGGGCGATGCCCGGGATGGACATGATGATGTCCAGGATGCGCATGATCGCCTCGGAAACGGACTTGCGCGAAACCGCCGCGAGGGCGCCCACGACCGAGCCGCAGACCAGAGCCATGGCAGTGGCGCCAAAGCCGATGATCAGCGAGTAACGACCACCGTAGAGCATGCGCGACAGAATGTCGCGACCCTTATCGTCGGTACCGAAGATAAATCCGTTGCCGGGAGCCTGGCGAGCAGTGAAGATCTCGACCGGGCTATAGGGGGCAAGAAGGGGCGCCAGAATCGCGGTCAGGGCGACCAGTACCAGCACGACGGCGGCAATCTTAGAAGACAGCGTCATCTTCTTCCAGCCACCGAGCTTGAGCCCCTTGGAGGCAGCTTTCTCGAGCTGCTCGGTTTGCTTCTCTCGAATCTTTACCATAATCTACACCGTCCTGATGCGCGGGTTGATGAGCAGGTAGAGCATGTCAACCACGATGTTGATGATGATGAAGGCAAGAGCAACGACGATGACGACGCCCTGTACCAGGTTCGCCTCGTTGCCCTGAACGCCCTGCAGAATCGCAGTACCCATGCCGGGGAGGTTGAAGATGACCTCGATGACGACAGCACCGCCCATGAGGTAGCCGATCTTAAGACCGAGGGTGGTAACCGGGGTGATCAGCGCGTTGCGCAAGACGTTGATGCCGACGACGACCTTCTCGGGAACGCCGGCGCCGCGAGCCATACGGACATAGTCCTTATCGAGCTCCTCGACCATGGCCGTACGCACGATACGAGTCATCTGGCCCGTCAGCGGGAATGCCAGAGCGATAGCGGGCATGATCATACGTCCCAGATAGCCAGCCGGGTTGGTGGTGAAGTGAGGCAGAGCACCGGACGCCGGGAGCACCTTAAGGTAGGAAGAGAACAGCAGAATCAACAGAACGGCAAGCCAGAACGACGGGGTTGCCAAGCCGGCGATAGAGAAGACGCGGATCACTTGGTCCGGCCATTTATCGCGATACAGTGCCGCGATGACGCCGAGCAAAAACGAGACGACCGCGCCGATGGCAAGACCGATGAAGGTCAGCTGCATCGTGACGGGCAGGGCCGTGGAGATGCGCTTGGCAACGGAGTTGCGAGCAGCACCATAGGTGCCCATGTCACCATGGATCAAATCGCCCATGTAGCGCACGTAGCGCACGGGCCAGGGGTCGTCCAGACCATACTTCTCATGGTACTCGGCAACCGCCTCGGGCGAGGCACCGTCACCCAACGCCGTATAGGCGGGGTCGGTCTTGGAGAACGACATAAGGAAGAACACCAGGACGGTGACGCCCAATGCCATGATCGGCAGCGCCACGAGACGCCTTCCAATCAAACGTAGAAAGTTGTTCACGTTCTCTCCCCTTTCTTTTGTCGGTAGGACCAACTGGTATATGAGTATGGATACTCATCACAAGACCCGAGCGACATCGAGGCCGCCCGGGTCTTTGTTTCAACTATGAGGACGTTGCCTTACGACCGACGCCCCACATATGACTCAAGCGAGTCTTAGGCCTTGACGGTCGCGACGCCCCTGAAGGACATGCTCGTCGTGCCGATGCCCTTGAAGCCATCGAGGGCCTCGCCGTTGGGCGCGGTGGACGGATCGTCCCAGGAAGCGGAGACGGTCTTGACGTGGACAACGGGGTACAGAACGGCGTTGTCGGCGATGATGTCGAAGCACTCGTTCCACTTCTTCTGCTGCTCGTCGCCCTCGGCGGCAAGAGCCTCGTCCATGAGACCGTGGAGCTTCTGCCACTCAGCGGACTCCTTCCACGGGCAACGGGTCTGCATCCAGACGTTGTCGCCGTACCACCAGTTGAGCAGCAGGTCGGGGTCAGCGCCGAAGCAGGAAGGATCGCCAGGGGCAAGGAGGATATCGTAGGCCTCGCCGCCGTCGATGGCAGCGTAGGTGGCCGGCGAGGTATCGGTCTGGATGGTCACCTCGAAGCCGAGAGCGTCGAGGTCGTTCTTGACCTGGGCGGCCATGCCCTTAATCTGCTCGTTGTCGGTAGTGCGCAGGGTGATGGCGCCCGGGGTGATGCCAGACTCTTCGATGAGCTTCTTGGCCTTCTTGGCGTCAGTCTTGTACACCGTGGAAGCCTCATGATAGTTGGTGAAGCTCTTGGGCAGGTAGCAGCTGGCAGCGGTGGCAAGGCCGGCGAAGGTGTTGGTGATCATCTTCTCGGTGTCGAGCGCGTACATGACGGCCTGACGGACCTTGACGTTGTTCCAAGGCTCCTTGGCGACGTTGAACATGATGAAGCGGGTGCCGAAACCCTGGACGTTATCGATCTTGCAGCCGGCGCTCTCGAGCTGGTCGACGGCGTCAGCGGTGACGAGCTCCATAACGAGCGTGGAGCCCTCCTGCTGAGCGGTAACGCGAGCGGTGGGGTCGGTCAGGATGCTGTACTGGATTTTCTTATCCTCGGCAGCATACTCACCGTTGTACTCGGGGTTGGGAACCAGGGTGATCTCGGTATCGGAGATAGAGTCGTACATCCAGGGGCCGGAACCGATCGGCTGCTTGGCGCGATCCTCCTCGGACTGGGTAGCCGGGGTAACGCGGATGATGGCCAGACGATCCTTGAGCAGGGAGAAGTTGGGGACCTTGGTCTTGACCGTTACAGTTCTGGCGTCCTTGGCCTCGATGGACTCGAAGGGCTGGAAGAACGGAGCATAGGTAGCGGAGGCAGCGCAAGCGGTGTAGGAGGCGACGACGTCGTCAGCGGTGACCTCGGTGCCATCGGAGAACTTGGCGCCCTTGCGGATGGTGACCTCGAAGGTGGTGTCGTCCACGGACTTGGGATCGTCGGTGGCGAGCTCGTTGAAGGTGCTGTAGTCGTGGTAATCGATGCCGTAAAGACCCTCGACGACGTGCCAGTTAGCGCCCAGGCCCACAGCGGAGCCGGTGCTGGCGGGGTCGAAGCTGGACGGAGCGTAAGCGGAACCAGCGGTGATCACGCCGCCGCCACGGTTGGCGGAATCGGTGGAACCGGAAGCGGAACCTTCGTCGCTAGAGCTGCCACCGCAGCCGGTGAGACCAAGCCCTGCGACAGCAGCGACGCTGCCGGTGAGGCCGAGGAACGAACGCCTGGACATACCCTTGTTGATGATGGCCATGTCTTCTCCTATCAATAGAGAATCTTACCCGGGGGCACCTAGACTTGCCCCCGCGCAACTTGCGGACGATATATACCTTACCTACCGACGAACCCAACTGAGGTGCCGCGCTCGGCGACCGATACATACATACGCTTGAACGGTATTTACTACCGTTCACCGAATTCATTGACAAATGATCCGACAGACAGTATGTATCGACGAGGTGAGATATCAGTCTTCGTCAACCCGCAGGATAGCAGGGTTATTCACCATGGCTAGTCAAACGTTTTAGCGTTAATAAAACCCGAAATCAGTAGGTAATCGCCGCGAAATAAATGATTGAAAATCGGCAAATCATGTATACCAGTTGTTTAGAAGCGCGTTTAGTTTTCGGAACGGCTGGCCGATGCCTGGGCGCGCTCGGCATTCCATGCGACAAGTGCCTCGTGGACCGCTTTGGCGACATCGGCCGGAACGCCTCGAACTTCCGCAATCTCCTGCTCGCTTGCCGCGCGCAAACGCTTCATCGAACCAAAATGGCGCATAATGGCACGTTTTCTGGTGGGCCCCACGCCCGGAACGTCGTCAAGCACCGAAACCGTCATAGCCTTATCGCGCAACTCGCGGTGGAACGTAATCGCAAATCGGTGGGATTCATCGCGAACCTGCTTGATCAGATAAAGCGAAGCGGAGCCGGTCGGTAGCACGACGGGAGTCTCGTCCCACGGCACGAAAACCTCCTCATCGGCCTTTGCCAAGCCACATACTGGTATATCGAGGCCGAGCGCCTCAAGTTGCTTAATTGCAGCGGTCAATTGCGGCTTGCCGCCATCGACAACGAGCAAATCGGGGCGCGAGCCAAAGCGCTCGTCCGCCATGCGCTCGGGAGCATAGCGACGCCCCAAAACCTCGGACATCGATACGAAGTCGTTCGCCTCGTCCAATTCGGCCTGAATTTTAAAGCGACGATACTGGCCCTTGTCGGCACGGCCGTTGGTAAACACCACCATCGAAGCGACGGTAAAGGTGCCGTGCAACGTCGAGATATCGAAGCACTCGATGCGTAACGGCGGCGCAGGCAGCGCCAGCGCGCTTTCGAGCTCCAGGAGTGCCTGATTGGTGCGATCGTCAGCATACCCCGTGCGCATCATGTAGCGCATGAGGGCATGGCGCGCATTTTTGGAAGCCATATCGAGCAGGCGGTGCTTTTCGCCGCGCTGCGGCCTATGGAGATGGCAAGAGCGTTCGCGCTTGGCCGCAAGCCACTCCCCCAACGCTTCGGCATCCTCAAGCTCGACAGAGAGATTGATCTCGGCTGGAATATCGGCCGTCTCGTCGTAATAGCGCTTAAGAAAGCCCGACTGGAGCTCGTCCTCGTCAACATCAAGACCCTTGTCGAGAATGAACTCGCAGGTGCGAACTGTTCGGCCCTCGCGAACGACGAAGACGCAAGCGGCGGAGATGGTCTCCTCGCGATAGAACCCGATGACATCGATATCGACACTGGAGGGAAAAACGACTTGCTGACGATCGTCCAGACCCCTGATGACCTCCAAACGACGTTTGACGCGTGCCGCGCGCTCAAAGTCGAGCGCCTCGGCGGCATCCGTCATCTCGGAGGTCAGCTCATCGACGACATCCTTGCGATGGCCCGACAAAAAACGCTCGACACGCTTGACGTTCTTGGCATAGTCTGCCGGGGAAATCGCGCCGACACACGCACCCGGGCCGCGCCCGACATGGTAGTCAAAGCAGGGACGCCCGTTTTGTGCGCAAATCATATTGACGATGTCTTCCTCGCCCTTGTGGGACTCGATGGTACGGCGACAACGACGCCACTCCGCACAGGATGCAGAGCAGATGGGGATAACCTTGCGCAGCGTATCTATCGTCTCACGTGCCGCACGGCTATCGGTATAGGGTCCAAAATAGCGCGTTCCCGGCTTATGACGCTCACGCGTGTATTTGATCGCGGGATACAGGTCGCCCTTTGTAATGGCGATAAAGGGGTAGCTCTTGTCATCCTTGAGGTCGACGTTAAAGTACGGATGGTACTGGCCGATCAGGTTGCGCTCGAGTACAAGCGCCTCATGCTCGGTTTCGACAACGATGTAGTCAAAGCTCGCCACCAGCTGCATCATCAGCGGGATCTTTTGACGCTCATCCTGCAGTGTCACGTATTGACGCATGCGGGCGCGCAGGTTTTTCGCCTTGCCCACGTAGATGACATCGCCCTTGGCATCCTTCCAAAGGTAGCATCCGGGCTGTGTGGGAACGCGCGAAACCTGCTCGGCAAGCGTTGGTATGTTGTCGTGACCGGCCACGCGCACCTACTTGCGACGAAGCAGCGCCGAGACCTCGGGCATCTTAAGGACGACGGCAAGGCCAAAGGTAACAACAAGCGAGGCGACACCCGCAACGCAAACGTAGCCAAGAGTAATCAGAATCGAGCCGCCAAGTGCCCCGACAAAGTGTTCAAGCGCCCACATGACGCCGGCGCCTGCGGCAGCACCTAGGCCACCGAGCAAAAGGCCAAAGAAACCGCCATGTAGGATAGATTTGACCTGAAGGCCACGCAGGCGACGACGCAGCCACCACAGCGAACAGCCGACCAAGATCACGTAGTCGACGACATACGAAAGCGCGATTGCCGGCATACCGAAGCCCAGCACAACGCCAAACAGCAGAACCGAGCCGGCCTGGCCGATGGCGGAATACAGGCAATAGCGGCTATAGGGCTTCATGTCGAGCAAGGCAGAGAAGCTCTTCTGCATCAACACGACCACGCCGTAGAGCGGCAGCGAGAGCGCCAGGTAGACAAGGTACTCGGACACCAGCGCCACGCCGGATTCATCGAACTTGCCAGCACAGTAGATCATATTGAGCGGACGTGCGAAGACAATCAGGTACAGTGCGAACGGAATCAGGAAGAACAGCATCTGGGCGACGCCACGCGAAATGCCCGTGCGAACGCTGTCGTAATCCTTCTCCTGTGCGTCATGAGAGAGCTCGGTATAGAGCGCCGTCGAAAGCGAGGCGGCAATCAGCGCGTAGGGCAGCGTGTACCACAGGCGCGCATAGGCGATGACGGAAGGACCCGTCTCGGGCTGGACCACCAGCGCGGCAGCGTTGGTGATAGAAGTCGAGACAAACATGCACACCGTGGCGAGCAGCGTCGGGATACCGAGCGCAATCGTCTGGCGCAGCGCGGGGTCCTTAAAGTCGATATGGATATGGGGATGCACGCCGTGCTTGCCAAGCGCGGGAATCTGACATGCCATCTGAACAAAGACACCGAGGGTCGTACCGGCCGCAATCAAGATGATGCCGGCACGTTCGCCAAACTGTGCGGACACGGGCGCAAAACCCATAAAGCTCGCAATGACGATCACATTGTTGAGGACCGGGGCAAACGTCGACCAAAAGTAGTCGCGGTGTGCGTTGAGAACGCCCGAGAACACCGAGCCCAAACCATAAAACAGAATCTGGATGGCAAAGAAACGGAACATGAACGCAGCGGTATCCATGCTGCCACCGTCACCCGAAAGGAACGATTGCGTCCAGATAAAGCCCGGGGCGAACACGGTCCCCAGCAACGAAATGCCACCCAGCACTAAAAGCAGAATGCCGAGCAGGTTGCCCACGTACTCGTTCGAGGCCTCGCGACCCTGCTCACGCCTCACGCCCATGTACACGGGCAAAAACGCCGTCACGAGCATGCCACCCATCACGAGTTCGTAGAGCATATTGGGCAGGTTGTTGGCGACCTGATAGGAGGACGAGAGTAGCGACATGCCGATAGCGGCCGCCATTGCCCACGTGCGGATAAAACCGGTGACGCGAGACACGATAGTCAGGATGGTCATAAGCCCGGCGGAACGACCAACCGTGGAGTAGTCCGACGAGCCCATGTCGTCAGTGTCATCTCGCGACGAAGAAGCTTCGGATGAGGGTGTCTGAGGCGCAGATTCTTTTGCAAAATGAGCTCCGCGCTTCAATTCTTCCTGCGGCATCGCTCAGTCCTCTCTCGTAATCGCGGCAACCGTCGCCCCGCAAAATGCAATTAAATCATCGGGTGCAAGCTCGAGCTGATAACCACGCTTGCCTCCCGAAATAAAAATGGTATCCCAAAGGACACACGTCTCATCAATGAGCGTCCGGTAGCGTTTTTTCATACCGACCGGGCTGCAGCCGCCGCGAACGTAGCCAGTCGCCGCAAGCAAATCCTTCACATGCATCATAACCAAGGACTTCTCCCCCGCGGCACGCGCGGCGGACTTTAGATCGAGCTCATCGGCAACAGGGATGCAGCACACGACATGGTCGTTGGACGGCGTCACGCAGACCAAAGTCTTAAATCCTTGACCGGGCTCCTCGCCAAGCTGCTCCGAAATCGCGACCCCCAGGCCCACCGACTCATCACCATCGTCTTCGTACGTATGTAGAACATAGGAAATGCCGGCGCTTTCCAGCTCGCGCATCGCATTGGTTTTTGGCGTCTTTACAGCCTTTGCCATGACATATCCTTTCCCTCGCATTCGGACGCAAAGATTAAGTATATGTCCAATTCGGCTGCATACGTCACTTCGGCACAGCAAGCGCCATCGAATCACAAGGAGTCGATGGCGCCCATAAACTGAATCGCCTATTTATTGAGCATCAAGTTGAGCCTGACGCTCCCGGTCACGCCTGAGCAAAGGCGCCAAAAACTTGCCCGTATAACTCTGCGGACAGTCCGCAACCTGCTCCGGTGTGCCCGAAACCACGACGGTTCCGCCGCCGTTACCGCCCTCGGGACCCATATCGATCAGGCGGTCGGCAACCTTGATGACATCAAGGTTATGCTCAATCACCAGCACCGTGTTGCCCGCATCGACCAAGCGCTGCAGCACATCGAGCAGCTGGCGGACGTCCTCAAAATGAAGACCGGTCGTCGGCTCGTCCAAAATATAGAACGTCTTGCCCGTCTGGCGTCGATGAAGCTCCTTGGCGAGCTTCACACGCTGCGCCTCGCCGCCCGAGAGCGTCGTGGCGGGCTGGCCCAGGCTCACGTAGCCCAAGCCTACATCGTACAGCGTCTGGAGCTTTCGCTTGATCTGCGGGATATTCCCAAAGAAGGCCAGCGCCTCGGTGACGCTCATGTCGAGCACGTCCGAGATGGTCTTGCCACGGTAGGTGACCTCGAGTGTCTCGCGGTTGTAGCGTTTACCGCCGCAAACTTCGCAGGGAACGTAGATATCGGGAAGGAAGTGCATCTCGATCTTAATCTGCCCATCGCCCTTGCACGCCTCACAGCGCCCGCCACTCACATTAAAGGAGAAACGACCCGGCGAGTAGCCGCGCGCCTTCGACTCCGGCGTACTCGCAAACAGCGCGCGAAGATCATCCCACAGGCCGATATAGGTAGCAGGGTTGGAACGCGGCGTGCGGCCAATCGGCGACTGGTCGATATCGATAACCTTATCGATGCACTCGATGCCCTCGATTTTTTTATACGGACCCACAGGGCGCGTCGAGCGGTGAATGGCATTCGTAAGGGCAGGCGCAATGGTGTCGGTAACCAGGGAGCTCTTGCCCGATCCCGACACGCCGGTAACAACCGTAAGCGTACCAAACTCGATTTTGGCAGTAACGTTTTTGAGGTTGTTGGCTCGAGCGCCCGTAATTTTAAGGCAGCCGCGACCGGGCTTGCGCCGTTCATCAGGCACCCGGATCATTCGTTTACCGGTCAGATAAGCGCCCGTCATCGACTCGGGACACGCCATGATATCGGCAGGCGTTCCCGCCGCGACTACGTGTCCGCCGTTGACGCCGGCGCCGGGCCCCATGTCGATCACGTAATCGGCGGCACGGATTGTATCCTCGTCGTGTTCGACGACGATAACGGTATTGCCGATATCGCGCAGGCGCTCGAGCGTCTTGATCAAGCGCTCGTTGTCACGCTGATGAAGACCGATCGAGGGCTCGTCCAGAATATAGAGCACGCCCATGAGACCCGCGCCGATCTGCGTTGCCAGGCGAATACGCTGCGCCTCGCCACCGGAAAGCGTCGCCGAGGCACGATCGAGCGTCAGATAGTCGAGTCCAACATCGACCAGAAAACGCAAGCGCTCCAGGATTTCCTTGACGATACGGCCGCCGATAAACTGTTGGCGCTCGGTGAGTTCCAGGCCCTCAAAAAACTCGAGCGATTCACGGCACGACAGGCAACAAACCTCGTAAATGGACTTGCCGCCCACGGTGACGGCGAGCATCTCAGGGCGCAAACGAGCGCCGTGGCAGCTCGAGCACGGCTCCTCGCGAATGTACTTCTCCAGGCGCGCCTTGGTGTTCTCGTTCGTCGTCTCGGTATAGCGTTCGTACAGGATGTTGCGAACGCCCGAAAACTTGGTATCCCACTGGCTGCGACGTCCGTCGAGCTTTTGGTAGTCGACCGAGATCTTCGTATCGCCCAGGCCATCCAAGAATGCACGACGCACGCGAGGGGGCAAGTCCTCCCACGGCGTATCGGTGCTCACCTTAAAGTGTTTGCAGACCGCAGCAAAAATCTGCGGATAGTAGTTCGAGTTGCCAAACAGGCTACCAAAGACTCCGTCGGCAATGGACTTCGAGGGGTCCTCGATCAACGCCTCGGCATCAACGGTTTTCTTAAAGCCCAGGCCGTCGCACTCAGGACATGCGCCATAGGGAGCGTTGAACGAAAAATCACGCGGCTGAAGATCGTCAATGGAGTGACCATGCTCCGGGCACGCCAAGGCCAACGAATACTCCAGCAGCTCGCCCTCGGTCCCCTCGGGAGCATCACGATCGGGCAGCATGTACACGTTTACATTGCCGTGAGCCAGCGCGGTCGCCTGCTCAACAGACTCGGCGATACGGCCCAGAGAGTTCTCACGGATCACGATGCGATCGACTACGACCTCGATATCGTGCTTGAACTTCTTGTCCAGATCGATCGGATCGCCGAGCGAGCGCACTTCACCGTCGACACGCACGCGGCTAAAGCCCTCGGCGCGAAGGTCCTCAAACAGTTTGGTGTACTCGCCTTTTCGCCCGCGCACCACCGGTGCCAGCACAAACGCGCGGCGGCCCTCCCCCGCCGCCAAGACCTTGTCGGCAACCTGGTCGGTCGTCTGACGCTCAATGACGCGGCCGCATTCGGGACAGTGCGGGGTGCCCACACGGGCGAACAGCAGGCGCAGATAGTCATAAATCTCGGTTACGGTGCCAACCGTCGAGCGAGGGTTTTTAGACGTCGTCTTTTGGTCGATCGACACCGCCGGCGAAAGGCCGTCGATTGAATCCAAGTCGGGTTTGTCCATCTGGCCCAAGAACTGGCGCGCATAGCTCGAAAGGCTCTCGACGTATCGACGCTGGCCCTCGGCATAGATAGTGTCAAATGCCAGCGAACTCTTGCCCGAGCCAGAAAGACCGGTAATGACCACGAGTTGGTCACGCGGAATGGAAACATCGATATCACGGAGGTTGTGCTCACGAGCGCCGCGAATAACGATAGAAGAATCAGACATGGAAGCTCCTTGCCTCCTATTGCATCGAATCATACTGTCGATGAGTTTAGCGCACTCGACGCGCACAGATGTTCGTAATACAAGATTCGCAGACCTTTAGCTTTGCGTATCGGGTGCTTTGTTTCTCGAAATGCCGTGGAAAGGTTACAGTAATCTACTACTGAACTTAATTTGCTGTAACAGAGGAACGTCCATGACCGAAGATATCCCCCTTGAAATCACTTCGAGCGACATGGCCAATCTGCCCATATTCATCGCCGTCCTTATCGTGGCCACCGTCGTCGTGCGCGTGTATTTTTCAATCAAACACAATGAAAAGCCGCCCATTGCCCGCGTCTTTTGGTGCGCGACGCTCCTCATCCCGCTCGGCATGGTAGCTGCATGGATTACGAATCAATTGCTCGTAAATGAGGACAATTCCCTATGGGTCCTTTCTTATTCGGCGCTCGGTGCTACCGCCGTCATACTTCTTGTCGAGCCCTTGGTTTCGGGACTTATCGACCAAACCGATCTTGCGACGGGAACGGTTGCCTGTATTTGCCGTGACATCCTTGTCATCGCCGCTGTTTCAGCGCTCTCGTTCGTTTCGCTCGAAATTGCCTGTAACGAAACGTTCTATCGCATTCCCGCCAACTCATTCGGGTTTTCCGTCGGGCTGCTCGCGACGGTTCTGCTCTCCCTTTATTTTCTGGGACAGCGTCATGGAGGCGTCATGGCCCTCGTGCCCGTCGCCTGTTGCATCCTTGGCATTGCCGAGCACTTCGTCATAACGTTTAAAGGCGAAGCCATCCTGCCAAGCGATATCTTGGCCCTTGGCACCGCAATGGAAGTGAGCGAGGGATACGAGTTTACCTTTACCGCCGGAATCGTAACCTCTCTCGCCCTGCTGGAGATTTCCCTGGGGCTTCTTTCGCTTATCCGACCGCGAAAGCTCCGTACGCCCACCCATGTCTTCCCCGCAATCGCCGCTAACCTCTGCGCTTTTCTGCTAGTGACCGTTGTGGGGCTCTCAGGCTTTTCCAGCATCGACTTGGAGCAGGCGCTGGATTTTGGATTTGACCGTTGGCAGCCCATCACCACATATACGTCTCAGGGTTTTATCACTTCGTTCACCGAAATGGTCAACGAGTTGCCCATTGAGAAGCCCGAAGGCTATACGCCCGATGAGGCGCAGAGCATCGAGCAGGAGCTCGCCGCCGCCTACGACAGCACGTATGGCTCGAGCGAGCAGCGCGCGGCTGCCGTTGCCCAGTTCAATGAAATCAAGCCGACGATTGTTGCCGTCATGAACGAGAGTTTTAGCGACCTTTCGTGCTTTGAGCAGCTCCAGGCGGCCGGGTACACCGGCCCCGCATTCTACAACTCGCTTCCCGACACACTTGTTCGCGGCACCATGCTCGCTTCGGTCACCGGTGGCGGAACGGCAAACTCCGAATTCGAATTTTTGACCGGAGCGACAACGGCCTTTGTCGGATTAGGCAAGATCCCCTATCAGCTGTATCAGATGAATGGCGTCAACAGCCTGGCAAAGGACCTTAAAGAGCTTGGGTATACCGCTACCGCTATGCACCCGCAAAACCCCGTCAACTACCATCGAGATAAGATCTATCAGCAGCTGGGCTTTGGAGACTTTCTTTCAATCGGCGATTTCGAAGGTGCGCCCTGTTACCATGCCGGCGTATGCGACTACGCCACCTACGACAAGATACTCGACCTGCTTAGAACCGACGAAGCGCCGCAGTTCATCTTTGACGTCACGATGCAAAATCACGGCGGCTACGACTATGGCACCGTTCCCGCCGAAGAGCTGACAAACTATTGGGTCGAGGGAGCCAGCGAGGGCGCCAATAGCGCGCTCAACACCTATCTCACCTGCATCAACGCATCCGACCGGGACCTCGAGTACTTTATCAACGAGCTCCGCAATATCGGCAGACCGGTTGTTCTTGTCTTTTTTGGCGACCATCAGCCGAGCGCCGCAACGACTCTCAACGACGAGCTGTACCCTCAGGAAGATACGGCAAGCCACGCTTTCCGTGTCTATCAGTCAACCTATTTCGTCTGGGCTAACTATGAAATCGCCGGCAATACCGAGCTCAACGTCTACGACACCGTCGGGGCAAACGAGATTGCAGCCATTACCCTTAATAAGATCGGCGCCCCGCTCACCGACTATCAAAAGGCCCTGCTTGCAACAAGGTCAGATGTGCCCACCATCAATGTCGCCGGCTATCTCGGTGCCGACGGGCTGCGCTACAACTTGGAATCTGAAGACAGCCCATACACCTCGACGATCGACAAGCTGCAGCGCATGCAATACCTCGAGTTCGCCAGCAAAGTTCAGTAAGCCCGCCCATTCGCTTGGGCCCATCGTATTGCAAGCACGCTCGGCCCAAATGCATCGCAAATGACTCCCGCTCGCAAACGAGGGTACAATGACGCTCGTGTCACATCACGGGGCTCCGGCCCCAACATATACAAAGGAGTCATACATGGGTTGCGAGCACGCACAGGCCGCCGGCGGACAAACGTCGCCGTCGCAATTTGAGGAGAACACGCTGTCCGAGGTCAAACGCGTCATCGCCGTGCTTTCCGGCAAGGGCGGTGTCGGCAAGTCGTTTGTCACCGGTGCCATCGCCACCGAGCTTGCCCGTCACGGCCACAAGGTCGGCGTCCTCGATGCCGACATCACCGGTCCCTCTATCCCCAAGATGTTCGGCATGAGCGGACGCCACGTCCATGCCCTTGGCAACCTCATGCTGCCCGAAATCTCCGAGCACGGCGTCAAGGTCATGAGCTCCAACCTTCTGCTCCAAAACGAGACCGACCCCGTCCTTTGGCGCGGTCCGGTCATCGCAGGCGCCATTAGGCAGTTCTGGAGCGAGACCTCGTGGGGCCCCATCGACTACCTGCTGGTCGACATGCCTCCGGGAACAGGCGACGTCGCGCTCACCGTCTTCCAGTCGCTGCCCGTCGACGGCATCGTCATCGTCACGAGCCCGCAGGACCTGGTCTCGATGATCGTCGCCAAGGCGGTCAACATGGCCGAGAAGATGAACGTCCCCATTCTGGGCATTGTCGAGAACATGAGCTATATTGAGTGCCCCGACTGCGGCAAGAAGATCGAGGTCTTTGGCAAGAGCAAGCTCCCCGAGGTCGCAGAGCGCTATAACCTCGACATCTTGGGCACGCTTCCCATCAATCCGGCACTCGCCGAGGCCTGCGATAAGGGCGAGGTCGAGACCGCGCTGCCCGATGGCATGTTGCCCAAGGCAGTCTCTGCCGTCGAGGCCGTTACCCCGCACGAGACCGACGAGGCCTAAGTGAACGCGAGCGCCTTCTATGACGTCCTGGTAATCGGCGGCGGGGCTTCAGGCCTCGCCGCTGCCATTACGGCCGCACGCGCTGGCAAAAGCGTCTGCATCGTTGAGCGCGATGTCGCCTGTGGCCTTAAGCTCCTTGCGACCGGTAACGGCCGCTGCAACCTCTCCAACGAATCGATTGATCCTCAGCGGTATAACCACCCCGCATTCGTCGAATCCGTCATGGGCCCCCAGCCCGAACAAGAGCTTATGGGTTTCTTCTCCTCGCTGGGTATCATGACAACCTCCGAGGAAGGCCGGCTGTACCCGCGCTCCCTTCGCGCTGAATCGGTGCGCGACGCGCTTCTCAACGTTTGCGACCGCCTAGGTATCACCTTAATCTGCGGAGCCAACGTTGCCTCGGCGCACAAAGCTTCCGAAGGCTGGGCACTCCAAATAGACCGTCCAGCGCGGGTGCTCAAGGCAAAAAAGCACGACGACCGAAAATCGGAGCTCCGCTCGCTTCGGAAAGCGCTCGCCGATGTCCCTCGCAAGAACGAGGCCCTGCAGGCACATGCCGTAATTATCGCCACGGGCGGCAACCCCACCGGTATCGCCGATACGTTTCGCCTCCCCCTCACTTCGCTGCACCCCATCCTCTGCCCCGTATCGGCAACGATCGCTGGCGATCGGGCGGCACTCAAGACGTTGGATGGTCTGCGCGTCCGCGCCCGCTTGACGCTCGCCCGTAACCATAGTGAGCTCTGGCACGAAGACGGTGAAGTGCTGTTTCGAACCTTCGGCATCTCGGGCGTCGCTGTCTTCAACCTCTCCCGTCGTATCCAGCGCGGCGATACGATCCTGCTCGACGTTTTCCCCGACCTCTCTAAAGACGAGCTGCTCGATATGCTTAACCGGCGCGTTAAGCTGCTCGGTGGCTTTTCGCCCCGCGATCCCCGTTGGCTCGACGGCATGCTCGCCCCGCAACTCTCCTGCGTCGTCTGCACAGCGTTTGAGCAGTGCCATCCAGGCTCCAACGATGTCATCCACCTGGTCTCGATCCTCAAGCACTTTAAGTTGCTCGTCGAGGGTACAGCCGAGGAGCGCTCGGCGCAGGTCACGCGTGGTGGCGTATCTGTCGAGAGCATCTCAACACCCAGTCTACGCGCGCGCTGCGTTGTCGACGCCCCGCTTTACGTCTGCGGCGAAGCGCTCGACATCGACGCCGATTGCGGAGGCTTTAACCTTGCGTGGGCCTGGCTCTCGGGCATTCGCGCTGCAAGCAGCTTGTAGCCGCGCAGTCTATAATCAAAAACGCATTCGGGCCGTCTGGGATACCGGACGGCCTCTTTCTTGCCTCTAAGGAGACCTCGATGATCGAAATCACCCAAGTCAACGCGTCGCTCGATGAAGCCGGCGATGAAAATGCCTGCCTCATTGTTGGCAAGCGAGTCGCCAAGCGCATCCTACGTTGCAAGGATTCCGAGATCAAGTCCATCGAACTCCACCGCAAGTCAATCGACGCTCGCAAAAAACGAGACGTCCATTTTATCCTGAGTTTTCGTGTTGAGCTGACTAGTCCCCACCTCGAGCGAGAAGCGGTCGACAGCGTTGCCGAGCGTGACCGCTCGCGCGTACGCGCGATAGAAGACGATGAGCCTTCATTCCCCTCCCCCGTCTCCGACGCACCTCAAGAACGCCCTGTCGTTGTCGGCGCCGGATGCGCCGGCCTTTTCGCTGCGCTCACGCTCGCCAAAGCAGGTCTTAAGCCCTTGCTTATCGAGCGCGGCGACCCGGCATTTCGCCGCTCGCAGGCAATCGACCTCTTTCTAAAGGAGCGCATCCTCGACCCCGAGAGCAATATTCAGTTTGGTCTGGGCGGCGCGGGGACCTTCTCGGACGGCAAGCTCAATACGGGAACAAAAAATCCCGCCCATCGCCTTATCCTCGAAACCTTCGTCGAGGCGGGTGCGCCCCGCGATATTCTGTGGGATGCCAAGCCGCACATTGGCTCCGACATCCTTCCCAAGGTTGTCACCGCTATATACCAGCGCATCGAGCAGCTCGGAGGTGTCGTCCGTTATCGAACGAAGCTCGTCGACATTCGCATCGACGCGTCTGGCGCCATCACCGGTATTGATGTCCAATCGTCCCAAGACGCCGCTTACGAGCCAATCGAGACAAAGCACCTCATCCTCGCCTGCGGGCATTCTGCTCGCGATATTTTTGAGCTCCTTAAGGACCACAACGTGGCCCTCGCACAAAAGACCTTTGCCATGGGCGTTCGCATCGAGCATCCGCAACGCGACATCGACAGAGCCCAATATGGAGCCTCGGCGGAACATCCAGCGCTCGGGGCGGCCCCCTACAAACTTGTTGCCCATCTTCCCAACGGCCGCAGCGTGTTCTCGTTTTGCATGTGCCCCGGCGGACAGGTTGTTGCCGCCTCTTCAGAACCGTGCCATCTGTGCGTCAACGGGGCCAGTCTCAATGCCCGCGACGGACGCAACGCAAATGCCGCCCTGCTCGTTAACGTCACGCCTGAGGACCTTCCCAACGATGACCCGCTCGCCGGCATCGAGCTCCAGCGTGCCTGCGAGGCGGCCGCCTATCGCCTGGGCGGTTCCAACTGGAACGCACCGGCACAACTCGTCGGAGATTTCCTCGCAGGACGCGCCAGCAAGGCGCCCGGAAAGGTAAAGCCCACCTATCCGCTCGGTGTGACCTGGACGGCAATTGACGAAGCCCTACCGCAGCATATCGTCGAGTCGCTCCGCCTGGGACTTCCCCTACTCGGAAAAAAGCTACGAGGCTACGACCGCCCCGATGCCGTTCTTACCGGCGTGGAGACTCGTTCGAGCTCACCGGTCACTGTCACCCGAGACCGAACGTGCCATGCCGTGTCGACCCCGGGCCTCTACCCTTGTGGTGAGGGAGCTGGATATGCCGGCGGCATCATGAGCGCGGCCACCGACGGCATCCGTTGTGCTGAAGCCCTGATCGCAGACCTCTAACGCACAAATTCCAGCGCGCAAAAGACATAGGCCCCGAGCTCCACAGGGAACTCGGGGCCTGTTCGCTATTTCTTAAACCGTGCACCCTGGCGTTTTCTGCCCGATGCGAACGTGGAACCCTTGCGGGCCTGCGAGCGTAAGCGCTCGATCGTCTCGTCCTCAGACGCACCCTCGAGCATCGCCCGAATCTGAACGACAGCATCGCGCAGGCGCGCCGCCTCCTCAAAGTCCATAGCGGCAGAAGCGTTACGCATATCCTCTTCCATGGTTTCGACGATCCGCACAAGCTCGTCATGCGGCAGTTCTTCCAACTGCTCCGCAAGTGTCTGCTCGGGCGCCACCGTTTCCGGCACACCGCCCTCGCCCGACTCATCGGGCGTATAGAATGCGCCATGGCCAAGAGAGTCGCCCTTCGAGCGTCCCTTGGAGCCCACGGTTTTTTCGGCCTCGGCAATAAAACTTGAGATGTCGTTGATGGCCTTGCGCACTGTCTTGGGCACAATGCCATGTTCTTCGTTATATGCCATCTGAATCTCGCGACGGCGCTGTGTCTCCTCGATGGCCTCTTTCATCGAATCGGTCACAACGTCTGCATACATGATGACTTCGCCATCGGCGTTACGGGCCGCACGGCCAATCGTCTGAATCAGCGAACGGCGGTTGCGCAAGAAGCCTTCCTTATCGGCATCGAGAATTGCCACCAGTGAGACCTCGGGAAGATCCAAGCCCTCGCGAAGCAGGTTGATGCCAACGAGAACATCGATCTTGCCCTCGCGCAGCGTTCGCAGGATCTCGACACGGTCCATTGTCGCCGTATCAGAGTGCATGTAATTGACCTTAATGCCCGCATCAAGTAGATGGTCGGTCAGGTCCTCGGCCATGCGCTTGGTCAACGTGGTCACCAGCACGCGCTCCTTGCGGGCAACGCGTTCGCGAATCTCGTCCTCAAGATCGTCAATCTGACCGCGAACTGGACGCACGTCAATCTTGGGGTCGAGCAGGCCGGTCGGACGAATAATCTGCTCCACGTCGTTTTGGCTCACCCGCAGCTCGTAGTCGCCCGGCGTGGCCGAAACATAGATAAACTGGGGGATCCTTGCCTCAAACTCATCGAAACGAAGCGGGCGGTTATCGAGCGCTGAGGGCAGGCGAAAACCGTGTTCCACCAGCGTCACCTTACGCGAGCGGTCACCTTCGTGCATGCCACGAATCTGCGGCACCGTCACATGGCTCTCATCGATGATGCAGAGCATATCCTTGGGAAAGTAATCGATTAGGGTAAACGGCGGCTCACCCGGCTTGCGACCGTCCAGATGACGCGAGTAGTTCTCGATGCCGTTGCAAAAGCCCATCGTCTCGAGCATCTCAAGATCATAATCGGTACGCTGCTGCAGACGCTGCGCCTCGAGCAACTTGTCGGTCGCCTTGAGCTCCGCCACGCGCTTCTCGCACTCTTCGCTGATCGATTTCAGAGCCGCCTTGACCTTCGGCTTCTCGGTCACGTAGTGCGATGCCGGCCATACGGGAATGGCCTCGTACTCACGAAGCATCTCACCGGTGACCTCATCGATCTCGGCAATCAGCTCGACCTCGTCGCCAAAGAACTCAAACCGCAACGGATGCTCGGCATAAGGCGGATACACGTCAACAACATCGCCGCGCACGCGGAACGTGCCACGTGCCAGGTCATAGTCATTGCGATCATATTGAATGTCGATAAGCGCATGGATAAAGTCATCGCGCTCGAGCGGCACCTTCTTGTCGACGTTTGGAGCCAGACCCGCATAGTCCTCAGGAGAGCCAATGCCATAGATACACGAGACCGATGCGACAACGATCACATCACGTCGAGAGAGCAGTGACGCGGTCGCCTGATGGCGCAGCATCTCGACCTCTTCGTTAATCGAGGAGTCTTTCTCGATATATGTATCGCTTTGCGGCACATACGCCTCGGGCTGATAGTAGTCGTAGTACGAGACGAAGTAGACCACAGCGTTATTGGGAAAGAACTCTTTGAGCTCGCTCGCAAGCTGAGCGGCGAGCGTTTTATTCGGAGCCATGACAAGGGTCGGCTTACCCAAGGCCTCAATGGTTTTGGCCATCGTAAAAGTCTTACCCGAACCAGTCACACCCAGCAAAACCTGATAGCGGTCTCCGTCCCTCACGCCCCGCACAAGTGACTCAATGGCCTTAGGCTGGGAACCAGCGGGCTCGTATGGAGACACGACCTTAAACGGCACATCAGCGCCCTCAACGCCAAAGCGCTTAAGTTCACCACCAACGCGTTCTACTTCAAATTCCGCCATGGATACTCCTAACTCATACATCTGCAGTATACGCAGGCGGTGGGCTTAGTCCTATACGAACCGATCGGGATAGAGAGTCTTATATCGAACCCAGGCATTATTGACGCGAATCAGATAAGCCTGAGTTTCAGGGAAGGTAATCGCATTATGGAGTGACGTGTTCTGCTGCGCCCATCCGTCGACATTGCACATACCGGCGTTATAGGCGGCGATGGCACTATCCGTCGACCCGTTGAAATAGGTTAGAAGATACGAGAGGTATGCGCAGCCAAACTCGATATTCGTAGCCGGATCGTTAAGGTTGTCGGCTGAATACTCCCCACCGTCGACAAGGCCCTTGGCGATCATATCATGGGCAGTCTCAGGCATCAGCTGCATCAATCCCTGAGCACCCTGATTCGACTCGGCCTCGGGATCCCAATTCGATTCCGACTTAATGACAGCGCACACCAGATACGGATCCAGATTATGCGAAATACTGGATTGCTTTACATACGCCTCGTAGTCAATCGGATACAGCGGTTTAAAGAAAGCGGCAGGAGCACAAGAATAAACGAATGAGATAAGGCCGAAGGCAAAAACGGCAGCCAGCGGCATAAGGCGATACCACGCAAAGAAACGTGTCTTAGGCATTGGCATCCCCCTTATCCGCAGTGTCTATAAACCCATGGCATGCAAGCCATGAGTCAAGCTGCTCAAAGAGCGAATTATCGCCTGCGGCATTATCAATCACCGTTGTAGCGAGATTGCACAGCGCAGACTCATCGGGCTGACAAGCAGAACGGGCATCGAAATCAGATGGCACCATGCCACGTTGAATAGCGCGCTCGCGACGAACTGACAAAGGGGCGCTAATGACCAGAATTTCATCAGCCAAGCCAAATGCATCCTCAAAACCAGTCGGAGCAGAAACCTCGACCACCGCAAAGGGATAACGGGGAGATGAAACCGTACAACAAACCGGATCGAGAATCCTAAGCGAAAGCTGTTCAATCAGAACGGGATGCACGATGCCATTGAGCCGTGCGATCGAATCAGGAGAAGCGAAAGCTCGAGAAGCGAGGATGCTGCGGCGAATGCCGCCTTCCTCATCCAAAATGTCCCAACCGAATTCATCCGCGAGTGCATTGACGATATCAGAGCCCGGCACATACAGCGATTTTGCAAGCTCATCCAGATCGATTAGCATAGCGCCACGAGATTCGAGATAGCGGCAGGCAGTCGACTTACCCGAAGCAATATTGCCCAAGACAAATACGGTAAACATCAAGCCCTCCCTAACGCCAATGCGAGTAATTATCGCTCAAATACACTAGAAGGCCTCAAAATACAGCCAAACAGTAAGAGCGCATACGGGGGAACTAGGTCCCAAAGTACAACGTGTATACAACGCAAAAAAGGGGGAGGCCTCGCGGCCTCCCCCTTCTTCAAGTCATCCGACGGCTCGGTGCCGTCCACCGGTCAGCGGCGCCCTGGCCTCCCACGGG
>CABUQV010000026.1 GCA_902493855.1 uncultured Collinsella sp. | reverse complement strand
GTCCTGCTCACGACGGAGGCCACATTAAGTGGCCTCCTGTTCGTGCGGAACTCGCGATAAACCTAAGCCGGTGTCCCCGCTCTCCCGGGGCCGGCGGTTACTTGGTTGTTGCATGCGGCTCGCTTTTCGGAACAGGGCTGATAATTCTAGATGCAAGGCGCTCTTGGTCGTTATGGGCCTGGGGCGTCTGTCTTATATAGGTAGATTCCTTGCGGGTTCGAATCCCTCCGCTTGCTCACAAGAAAAGCCTCCCGATCGGCTATGCGTTCGAGAGGCTTGTTTCTTTGGCTGGGACGGAGGGATTCGAACCCCCAACAGCCGGCACCAAAAACCGGAGTTCTACCGTTGAACTACGTCCCAATGTGTGGTGTTGCCCAAAAGCAACTCGTTTAGTTTACCTAATCTGCGAGGGCATCGCAAACGCCATCGAGCAGGCGTACGGCGAGTGTCTGCGCGTCGCTGGCCGTGAAGGTGCCGTTGTAGCGCGTCATGCCCGTGAGCTCAATGCGAATGCGTGCCGGCTTCTGCTGCGCGGCGACATTGGCAGTGCGGATGCGCTGGGCTAGGTTGTGGCACTCGGCGAGGGCAATCGTGGCGCGCGGTGCGGCGTCGGCGGGCAGCTCGTCGCTTGCAATCTCGAGCACCAGGTCAACGTCGGTTGGGACCTCGGAGTCGCAGAGCATCATGCCGCTGTTGTCGGTCGTTGCCGTGGCGATATTCCACATGCGCGACGCAACACTGCGTGCGATGGGGTCCTCGCCGATAACGGCAATCTGGAAGCGCTCGAGCACGTTGGCGGCGCGAGCAAAACCGATGCGGGACTCGGCTTCGGTGACCGAGGGCTTGCCCTCCCACACATGGTGCAGGCGGTTGATGTAGGCGTAGGTGTCCTGGAAGGCCATGCCGTCGGCAAACAGGCCGACATTTTCCTGGAACTGTTGCAGGGCGGCCTCGGTATGCGGGCCAAAGTAGCCGTCGTCTTCGCCACAGGCAAAGCCCAAAACGTTGAGAGCGCGCTGCAGGGCCTGCACATCGGCGCCATGGAAATTGGGCATGCGCAGATAGAGGGTGCGGTCGCCCAGCTTATACGAAGCGTCTACAAGGGCGCTCCAACAGGGGATATCGACGGCATGACCGGCAGCAAGGCCGCTGTCGAGCCTGAAGGTGCTGACGGCCTGCTCAGTGGTGGCTCCAAAGTACTTGTCGGTGACTTCGGCGGCATCAATCGTGTAGCCGAGCTGCAGGAGACGAGACTGCACGTCCTCGACGGCTGCTCCTTGCATGCCCGTTGTAATAGGTTCCATGAACGAACCCCTTTCGGCGTACCATTCGTACTATTTGAGCGTCTGTCGGATAGACAACGCAAAGGGATGCATAAACATGCACTCAACAGTGTAGCAAGTTGTGCCTAAATACGCTGCTGACAGGTTTTATAACCCCCGTTAGTTAAGGCGCTCCACAAAGAAATCTGCCATGGAGAGGAACAGCTCGAGTGCGTGCGGATCAAGCTCAACGTTCTCGATGGCCGCTTTGGCCTTAGCGGTCAGGTCGAGCGCGTAAGTGTGGGCGTAATCGATGGAGCCGGTCTCCTGGAAGATCTCCACGGCGCGTGCGAGCTGTGCGGGATCATCGGTGCCTGAGGAAAGAATCGCCTCGACCTCGTCGTGGTGGCGCTCATCAGAGAGGGCGTGTACTGCGACAAGTGTGCGCTTGCCCTCGGTGATGTCGGTGCGGAAGTCCTTGTTGGCGGCTTCCTTGGTGCCGACAAGGTTGAGCAGGTCGTCCTGAATCTGAAAGGCAAGGCCCGTGTGCAGGCCAAAGGCGCGCAGCGCTTCGATTTGCTCATCGCTGCCGCCGCCGATAATGGCTCCGGCGGCAAGCGGCGTGGCTCCGCTGTAAAACGCGGTCTTGTGCGTCGCCATGTCCAGGTAGTCATCAACCGAGATATCAAAGCGCCCGTCACGGACCCAACCCAGGTCGAGCGCTTGACCCTCGATGGTGCGGACGATCATCTCGGTAAGCTCGTGGAGCACACGCAGCTTCACGTCGGACTCCAGCGTGGGGTCGTCGAGAACCGTCTTGGTGACCATGGTGAGCGCCAGGTCGCCGCAATTGATGGCAAGGCCCGTGCCCTCGGTAAGGTGCATGCAGGGCTTGCCTCGACGAAGCTGTCCGTTGTCGGCGATGTCGTCGTGGATCAGCGCGCCCGATTGGAAATGCTCGATGGCTGCCGCGGCGCTGCGGGCGCTCTCAAAGCTACCGCCCACTGCAGTTGCGGCGAGCATGCAGATAAGCGGGCGGTGGCGCTTGCCGGCGTTGGCCGTAAAAGCCGAGAGCGGCGCGTACAGGTAGCGCTCGATATCGGCAGAGGTCGCCTGTCCGTCAAAGAACGTGGCCAGATAGTCGTTAATCTGGTCAAAGTGCTGGGCTAAAAAGCTGGTAAACGGACTGGACACGGGTTCTCGCATTCTTTCTGAGGTTGCATTGATGCAATATGCAGACAACATATTGCCACATCAGGGCGTTTGGCGCGGCAGTTTTGGCGATTTAGGACAACGGGCGTGCGTTTGATGGAGCGCGCCTAAATCAGCCTAAAATGCTCGAGCGCCGCAACGACGCCGTCGTGATCGACGGTGTCGGTCACGTAATCGGCCTTATCCTTGAGATAGTCCGGTGCGTTGCCCATCGCAATGCCGACATCGACGGCGTTCATCAGCGAGACGTCATTGCTGGCGTCGCCAATGCCGTATACGGTTCCGTGGTGGGGATCGAGGGCGTCGAGTACAGACTGGATGCCCCCGCGCTTCGTGCATTCGCGGGGCGAGATTTCGGTTACCTCGAGTTCGAGCTCGTTAAAGCACAGCAGCGGCTCAAGTGCCTTATCTTGAGCGATGTGGTTGGCGAGCGATGTAGACATCAAGATCTTGTAGACACTGTAATGTTGCAGCTGCGTGACTGCGTCGCCCAGGGTGCGCGCGTATCCGGGAGCATCGGGGGCATCGGCACTCATGCGCACGACGCCGTTGAGGCCCTCAAAGCGGATGACCTCGCCCGATTGCTCAAGGTAGGGGGCAAGACGCTGCAGCATACTGGGCGTCATCGACAGATCGCGAATTGCGTGTCCGTTGATCTCGGCGTAACCGCCCGCAAGACAGACGATGCCGGTCCAGGGCAGCTCAAGAAGTTTGGGGTGGATGCAGCTCAGGGTGCGTCCCGTGCAGATAAAGGCCATGTTGCCGTTGGCGACAAACTCGCGGATTGCCTGCGAAACCGCCTCGTTGGGATAGGGGGAGAGGTCCCGCTCGTCTTCGGGAAGGTCTTGGGCGAGCCTGGGGTCTTGCCAGGCGAGCGTTCCGTCGATATCGAAGAAGCAGATATCGCCGCGCTTATGGGCTGCGCTGGCGGCAGGGGAGGCCGAGGTGGTGGGCACAAATCCCGGCTCGAGGCCCATAATCTGGTCAAAATGCTCTTTAACGCGGGGAACGGAGATGCCGATGACCACCTGGGCGGTCTTGCCCGTAATGATGAGGCCCTTGGCGCCCACCGCGACAAACGATGCGTTATCTGCAACGATGGAAGGGTCTGCGACTTCGACGCGCAGACGCGTGGCGCAGTTGGTTGCGCCCACGATATTGCCAACGCCACCTAAAAGCTGAATTACCCGCTCAGCGAGGACGTGATCTTGATCGGATCGACTATCGACCTCGTCGTTGGGAGATTGCTCTTTGGCAAAGCCGCTTTCCGTTAAACGATCGATTGCCGCGCGATTGGCGACATGATCCTCGCGGCCCGGCGTCTTAAGGTCATAGGCCAAGATGAGTGCTCGAAAACTAACAAAAAAGATGAGGCTAAAGGCAAGGCCGATACCGAGCGCCAAAAGATAGGCACCGGCATGCGTGCGCATGAGCGGAATAAAGTTGAAGGCTGCCATCTCCATGAGGCCGCCTGAGAAGATGCCGACGATGCCAAAGAGATTCATGGTTGTGGCAAGGCAAGACGATAAGACGGCGTAGAGAAAAAAGAGCCCGGGGTGGGTGAACATAAAGAGAAACTCGAGTGGCTCGGTAACGCCGCAAACCACCGAGGCGATGATGGCGGGAACAAGGATGACCCTGAGGCCGGCGCGGCGCTCGGGTTTTGCGGTGGAGTAGAACGCGGCTGCGATGGCAGGAAGGCCAAAGAGCTTGACCCAGCCAGTGGCGGTAAAACCGGCCCACGGCGCAAGCTCATTAAGGGGGCGCGTGCTATGGGAGAGGATGGGGAGCAAGCTGCTCCACGTGGCGTAGATGCCGTCGTTAATGACCAGGTTGTCGTAGTAGATCGGCATGTAGAGCAGGTGGTGCAGCCCCATGGGCTCGAGTGCTCGCTCCAAAAGCACAAAGATGCCCACGCCAAAGGGGCCGACGCTCGTAAGTGCATGGCGCAGCGTTTCGGTCATTGCGTATACGGAGGGCACGATGGCGGCCGAGATAGCGGCAAGGGCAAACACGGCAAAAAAGCTGATGAGGTAGACCAGCGAGGAGCCCGAGAAGGTGCCGAGCCAATCGGGAACCTTGGCATCGTAGAAGCGGTCATGGATGGCGACGACGGTTGCCGATACCGCCAGCGGGCCGATAATGCCGGTGTCGAGCGTCTTAATGCCGTCGATGACGGTGATACCGTTGGCGGGGGTCAAAGATGACGGGTACTTAAGTCCGAGGTTGTCTCCGCTCAGCTTAATGATCTCGCTCAAAAAGAAGCAATAGGCAAAATAGGCCACGAGTGCCTCGAGGCAGCAGCGTGCCGGTTGCTTTTGGGCAAGACCGATAGGCAGCGCTACGGCAAAAAGGAGCGGGAGGCGTTTAAAGACCGTCCATGAGCCGCGCTGGATGATGGTCCAAAAAACGTACCAAGGGGTTCCGTATACGGCGAGATCGCCGACGATGTCCGCAGTCGTTGCGAGAGCGGAGACGCCGACCATGAGGCCCGATATAGAAAACAGCATGGCGGGAGCGAACATCGCCCCGCCAAAGCGTTGGATTTTTTGCAGCATGTTCTGCCTTCCGAATATCGAGGCGCGTTGCGCGTGGGGAAACGTTTAAACAATGGATTCATTGTAGAGGACCAGACGATTGTCGTACCGGCAGTTTTGAGCGAAACCGATTTGGGCACGACAGAAACCGTCAACGGTTAAATCCTGTCGCTTTACCGATATTCGGTTTAAACAACTTTAAGAAATGCTATCGTGCCTAGCCGGAAATGAACAATATAGAGGTGAAACAATGCCAAAAGCGATATACGAAGGAATCTATCGAGAAATACGCTCGCGCATCATTAATGGGACCTATGCGTTTCAGGAGATGTTGCCAACCGAAGCCGAGCTGACCGCGGAGTTCGGATGCACTCGCAATACCGTCCGTCGCGCCTTGGGTATGCTGTCCGACGGGATGTTTGTGCAGCCCATACACGGCAAGGGCGTGCGCGTTATTTGGCTTAAGGGCGAAACCGACATGTTGGGCGCACTCGAAGAGGTTGAGTCGTTTGGCGAGTTTGCAAAGCGCAACAATGCCGTTGCATCGACGGACGTTAAGTCTTTTGAACATCTGGTCTGCACCGAGCAACTCTCTCGTCACCTGGGCTTTAAGGTGGGCGAGGAGTTGATTCGCGTGGTGCGCGTCCGTAGCCTTAACGGTAACGCTCGCCAGGTGGACCACGGCTATTTTCTGGAGTCGATCGCCAAAGGCCTGACGCCCGAGATCGCCGCAAAGTCAATTTACGACTATCTGGAGCACAAGCGCGGTGTCAAAGTGATGGCGAGTCGCCGTACGGTGAGCGTCGAGCTTGCCAACGATGAGGACTGCAGCTATCTTGACCTTGGCAAATACAACTGCGTTGCCGTCATGGAGAGCCAGTCGTACACCTCGGACGGCATCTTGTTCGAGGTCACGCATGCCCGCACGCATCCCGAGATCTTCCACTACCGCGTCAACTCCAAGCGATAGCCGGCTAGCTCGCGGCCTGACGAGACTCATGCCCTCAAAGAGAAAACGCCCGGTCAAACCGACGATGCATCGGCTTGACCGGGCGTTTTCTCTGCATTCGATAACAAATAATTGTTTATACAAAACTTGTCAAGTATCAAGTTGAAATTACCGTTCACCGAAGTTTTTCTACCGCTCTAGTAATACTTGTTCAAACAACTAGCCAAATAGCGTATCGTACAAATCAGCAAAAGGGGCAAAGTCCCCGAGCCAATCTCCGAAGGCGGCGGCAAAGGGTGCCGCCACGGTGTGAAAGGGTGGATTGTAATGAAGAACGAAATGAGCAGAAGGCAGTTCCTGGGCTTTGCTGGTTCCGCGGCTGCAGTTCTTGGTCTGGGCCTCGTGGGCTGCGGTGGTTCTGCCGGCTCCGGCTCCTCTGCTTCTGGTGACGCTGCCGAGGTCTACTTCCTCCAATTCAAGCCCGAGGTCGACAAGGAGTGGAAGGAGATCGCCAAGGCCTATAAGGAGGAGAAGGGCGTCGAGGTCAAGATCGTGACCGCCGCTTCCAACACCTACGAGGAGAAGCTTAAGTCCGAGATGTCCAAGAGCTCCGCTCCGACCCTGTTCCAGGTCAACGGCCCCACCGGTCTTAAGAACTGGAAGGATTACTGCGCCGATCTGTCCGATACCAAGCTCCGCGGTGAGCTCATTGACGACTCCCTGGCTCTGCAGTCCGATGGCAAGGATCTGGGTATCGACTGGGTCCAGGAGAGCTACGGCATCATCTACAACAAGCAGCTGCTCGAGAAGGCCGGCTACAAGGCCGAGGACATCAACTCCTTCGACAAGCTGAAGGCTTGCGCTGACGACATTCAGGCCCGCAAGGACGAGCTTGGCGTTGAGGGCGCCTTCACTTCCGCCGGCATGGATGACTCCTCCAGCTGGCGCTACACCACCCACCTCGCCAACCTCCCGCTCTACTACGAGTTCGAGAAGGAGCACAACCAGGAGGACGACGAGATCAAGGGCGAGTATCTCGACAACTTCAAGCAGATCTTCGACCTGTACATCACCGACTCCACCTGCGATCCTTCGCAGCTCGCTTCCAAGACCGGTGACGACGCCACCAACGAGTTCGCAACCGGCAAGGCCGTCTTCTATCAGAACGGCTCTTGGGCATACGCTGACCTCACCAAGGCCGGTATGACCGACGACCAGCTCGGCATGCTGCCGATCTACATCGGCGTTGACGGCGAGGAGAACCAGGGCCTGTGCTCCGGCGGCGAGAACTACTGGTGCGTGAGCTCCCAGGCTTCCGAGGATGCTCAGAAGGCCACCGAGGACTTCATGTACTGGTGCGTGACCGCTGACACCCCGACCAGCATCATTGCCGACAAGATGGGTCTGACCGCTCCGTTCAAGAGCGCCAAGGAGACCACCAACGTTTTCTCGCAGCAGGCCGTTGCCATGGCCAAGGACGGCAAGAAGACCGTCGCTTGGGACTTCGTCTACATCCCCTCTGAGGAGTGGAAGAAGAACCTCAAGCAGGCTCTGATTGCCTACGCTGCCGATAACAGCAAGTGGGACGGCGTCAAGAACGCCTTCGTCGATGGCTGGAAGACCGAGAAGGCTGCTTCCGAGTAAGTAGTTGCTGCCCAAGCTATCTGATTAGCGACAGGGGGCGGGCAGACGTTGGTTTGCCCGCCCCCTGCATATTGAAAGGACCCTTCTATGGGCAAAGCACTCAAGCGCTGGTGGCCGCTCTTTATGCTGCCCACGTGCCTGGCGTTTATGATCGGGTTCGTGATTCCCTTTATCCAGGGCTTCTATCTCTCGTTCTGCCAGTTTATTACCATTAACAACGCGCATTTTGTCGGTATTGAGAACTACGTGCGCGCACTGTCCGATCCGCAGTTTGCCACGTCGTTCTTCTTTACCGTGGCGTTTGCCTTCCTGTCGACGGTGCTCATCAACGTGATCGCCCTCGCCATTGCGCAGGCGCTCACCCGCAAAGCGCTCAAGGGCACCAACATCTTCCGTACGATCTTCTTTATGCCTAACCTGATCGGCGGCATCGTGCTGGGCTACATTTGGCAGATTCTGATCAACTGCCTGCTCTCCAACGTGGGCGCCCAGCTCATCGCTCTTAACTCTGCTGCTGGCTTCTGGGGCCTTATCATCCTGACCCTGTGGCAGCAGGTCGGCTACATGATGATCATCTACATTGCTGGTCTGCAGTCCATTCCGTCCGACTACATCGAGGCCGCCAAGGTCGACGGCGCTACGGCATGGCAGACGTTTTGGAAGGTTAAGATCCCTAACCTGATGCCGACCATCACCATCTGCCTGTTCCTGTCCATCACCAACGGCTTTAAGCTGTTCGACCAGAACCTCGCCCTTACCGGCGGCGCCCCCGCGCACTCCACCGAGATGCTCGCCCTGAACATCTACAACACGTTCTATTCGCGTGCCGGTATCGCATGGCAGGGCATTGGTCAGGCCAAGGCGGTTATCTTCTGCATCCTGGTCGTGGCCATCTCCATGATCCAGCTTAAGGCCACGAGGTCCAAGGAGGTGCAGCAGTAATGAAACGCGATAAGGTTATCAACCGCGCGCTCTCGATTTTCTTTACGATCCTGTCGCTCGCGTGGATCTACCCCGTGTTCATGATTGCGCTTAATTCTTTTAAGAAAGCGACCGCAATCAGCACCACCACGGCATTCGATCTGCTCACGCCCGAGACGTTCAACGGCCTCGCAAACTACATGCACGCCCTTAACGAGCAGGGCTTTGCCTCGGCATTTATGTACTCGCTCATCATCACGGTCACGTCGGTCGTGCTGATCTTGGTGTGCTGCTCCATGTGCGCTTGGTACGTGGTTCGTGTCAACAACAAGATCTCGAACTTCTTCTATTACCTGTTTGTGTTCTCGATGGTCGTGCCGTTCCAGATGCTCATGTTCACGCTGTCCAATTTGGCGGACCGCATCGGCTTTAACACGCCGTTCAACATCTGCTTTATCTATCTGGGCTTTGGCGCGGGCCTGGCGGTCTTTATGTTCGCCGGTTTTGTAAAGAACATCCCGCTCGAGATCGAGGAGGCGGCCATGATTGATGGCTGCAACCCGGTCCAGGTGTTCTTTAAGATCGTCCTTCCCATCATGAAGCCCACCTATCTTTCGGTCGGCATCCTCGAGACCATGTGGGTCTGGAACGACTATCTGCTGCCCTACCTTACGCTCGACTCCACCAAGTACAAGACCATTCCTATCTTGATTCAGTACTTCCGCGGCGGCTACGGCCACGTCGAGCTCGGCCCCATGATGGCCTGCATCATGATGGTCGTTATCCCCATCGTTATCATGTACATCCTCTGTCAGAAGTACATCATCGACGGCGTGGTGGCAGGTGCCGTCAAGGGCTAATGCCGTAACTGTTTTGCAAGTTTCTGCGGCGCCCCTCAGCGCGGCGCCGCATATCGAAAGGTAGAGACATGGCCGAGATTGTTCTCAAACATGTTCAGAAGGTGTATCCCAACAACGAGTCAAAAAAGAAAGGCTTCTTTGGCAAAAAGAAGAAGACCGAGGAGAAGAAGCACAACCTCAAGGTTACCGAGGACGGTGTGCTCGCTGTAGAGGACTTCAACCTCACCGTTCACGACCAGGAGTTCGTCGTCCTCGTTGGCCCCTCTGGCTGCGGTAAGTCCACGACGATGCGCATGGTCGCCGGCCTGGAGGACATTACCTCGGGCGATGTGCTCATCGACGGCAAGCGTGTCAACGACGTGGCGCCCAAGGACCGCGACATCGCCATGGTGTTCCAGAGCTACGCTCTGTACCCCAATATGACGGTGTACGAGAACATGGCATTTACGCTCGAGCTCAAGAAGGTTCCCAAGGACGAGATCGACCGCAAGGTTCGCTCTGCTGCCGAGATTCTGGGCATTACCGAGTACCTCGACCGTAAGCCCAAGGCGCTCTCCGGCGGCCAGCGCCAGCGTGTCGCTATCGGCCGCGCCATCGTGCGTGACCCCAAGGTCTTCCTGATGGACGAGCCGCTGTCCAACCTGGACGCCAAGCTTCGTAACCAGATGCGTGCCGAGCTCATTAAGCTGCGCCACGAGATCAAGGGCACGTTCATTTATGTTACTCACGACCAGACCGAGGCCATGACCCTTGGCGACCGTATCGTGGTCATGAAGGACGGCGTTGTCCAGCAGATCGCCACGCCGCAGGAGGTCTTCAACCATCCCGCGAACATCTTCGTCGCCGGCTTCATCGGCGTGCCGCAGATGAACTTCTTCGATGCCCAGCTGGTGCGCTCGGGCAACGGCTTTACCGTCAAGACCGAGGATATGAACGTGGCACTCGCCCCCGAGACTTGCGCTCAACTTGCCCTCAACTGGGACGGCGGCGACGTGAAGGAGATTACGGCCGGCGTGCGTCCCGAGCAGATCCTGCTTGCCGACAAGGGCGAGGAGGGCGCGCTCCAGGGTACCGTCGAGGTGACCGAGCTCATGGGCTCGACCGAGCATGTCCACGTGACCGCTCCCGACGGCCAGTTTGTCCTGATTATCCCCGTCGTCGACCTCGAGGCCAAGGGCGCGCTCAAGGCTGGCGACACCATCTGGTTCAAGTTTGAGAAGAACGCGACCCACCTCTTCGATAAGGTCTCTGGCAAGAACCTAATCTAGGGCCGGTGCATCCAGGCCCTCCCTTTGGGCGACTGCGGTATTGCCATCCTTTTGCCGCGGTCACATATAAGGCTCCCCTCCCGTCCACTGGGCGAGAGGGGAGCCTTTCTTTGTGTTGGGGCTGTCTGACCGGTCGTTTGTCTCGATCTGTAACGGGTGAGGCTGATTTCGGACGCTAGGTGTTACAGATCGAGACAGTTCCGCTGAGCTGACCATTTCATCTAAATCTGTAACACCAAAGGTGAATTTCAGCTGCTAGATGTTACAGACTGAGATAAACCCAAGGGAAGGGGCCGGTATGTCTCAATCTGTAACAGCTGGGACCGTTTTTACCGAGTAGCTGTTACAGATCGAGATTGTTTGGTCGAGTCGGGTCACAGGGTAACGTGCGGGCACAAAAAACGGAGCCGTGTTGCCACGACTCCGTTTCTCAAGAGGATGGGTAAGGGAAGCGAATTAGTTCAGGTGCCAGATCTCGTCGTTGTACTGGGAGATGGTGCGGTCGGACGAGAAGGTGCCGGCGTTGGCGATATTGATCAGCGTCTTGCGCATCCAGGCGTCCTGGTCCTCGTAGTCGGCCAGCACGCGCTCCTTGGTCTGGATGTACTCCTCAATGTCGAGCAGGGCCATAAACCAGTCCTTGCCCTTGATGTCGTCGTGCAGACGCTGCAGGCGCTCGGCGTTGCCGGTCGCCATAAAGGCCGGGTTGGTGATGAAGTCCACCAGCAGTTTAATACCGGGCTTGCGGTAGAGCACACCGGCGTCATAGGTGCCGTCGGCATAGAGCTGCTCGACCTGTTTGGACGAGGCACCAAAGGTGTAGATGTTCTCGTCGCCCACGAGCTCGGCAATCTCCACGTTGGCGCCGTCAAGCGTGCACAGGGTTAGGGCGCCGTTGAGCATGAACTTCATGTTGGAGGTGCCGCTCGCCTCCTTGGAGGCCAGGCTGATCTGCTCGGAGATGTCAGCGGCGGGGATCACGCGCTCGGCGGCGGTGACGTTGTAGTTCTCGATCATGACAACCTGCAGGTAGGGAGCCACGTCGGGGTCGTTTGCAATCCACTGCGACAGCGTCAGAATCAGATGGATGATGTCCTGCGCGATAGTGTAGGCAGGCGCCGCTTTGCCGCCAAAGATGATGGTGACGGGGTGCTTAGGTCTGTTGCCGTTCTTGATATCGAGGTACTTCCAGATGATGTAGAGCGCGAGCATCTGCTGGCGCTTGTACTCGTGGATACGCTTGACCTGAACATCGATGATCGCGTTGGAGGGGATCGTCACGCCCTGTTCGAGCGCCATAAACTCGCGCATGATGGTTTTGGCTTCGGCCTTGGTGGCGGCCAAGCGCTCAAGAATGCTCTTATCGTCGGCGAAGTCGGCGAGCTTGCTCAGGTCGCCGGTGCTGCGCCAATCGGTACCGATCACATCGTCGAGCAGGCTGGCAAGCGCGGGGTTGGCTCCCTGGATCCAGCGGCGGAAGGTGATGCCGTTGGTCTTATTGGAGAACTTCTCGGGGTAGATCTCGTAGAACGGATGAAGCTCGGTGTCCTCCAGGATCTTGGTGTGGAGGGCGGCTACGCCGTTGATGGAGAAGCCAAAGTGGATGTCCATGTGGGCCATGTGGACGGTATCGTGTTCGTCGATGATGGCGACGCGCGGGTCATCGTGCTCGGCCTTCGCGATCTCATCGAGCTTGACGATAATGTCGGCGATGGCAGGGGAGACCTTCTGCAGGCTGGCGAGCGGCCACTTCTCGAGCGCCTCGGCAAGAATCGTGTGGTTAGTGTAGGCGACCATGGAGCGTACGATGGTCACGGCCTCGTCAAACTCGATGCCATGTTCGGTGGTGAGCAAGCGAATGAGCTCGGGGATGACCATGGTGGGGTGCGTGTCGTTAATTTGGACCACGGCGTAGTCGGCCAGATCGTGCAGGTTGCTGCCGCGCTCGACGGCCTCGTCGATCAGGAGCTGGGCGGCGTTGCTCACCATGAAGTACTCCTGATAGATGCGAAGTAGGCGGCCCTGCTCGTCGGAATCGTCGGGGTAGAGGAACAAGGTGAGGTTCTTGGCGATCTCGGTCTTGTCGAAGTCGATGGAGCTGCCGGGGACCAGGCCGTCGTCGACGCTCGCCAGGTCGAACAGGCGCAGGCGGTTCTTGGTGGGCTGGCCGTAACCGGGCACATCGATGTCGACGAGCTTGGAAGTAACGGCAAAATCGCCGAACTCGACGGTGTAGGAGCGGTCATCGTCGACTAGGATGTCCTGCTCACCGAGCCACTCGTCGGGGACGGCCTTCTGCTGGTTGTCGACAAAGCGCTGACGGAACAGACCGTAGTGATAGTTGAGGCCCACGCCATCGCCGGTCAAGCCCAGCGTGGCGATGGAATCCAGGAAGCATGCGGCCAAGCGGCCCAGGCCGCCGTTGCCGAGTGACGGCTCGACCTCGAATTCCTCGATCTTGTTGAGGTCGTGGCCTGCGGCGGTGAGCTGGTCCTTAACCTCGTCGTAGATGCCGAGGTCGATCATGTTGTTGATGAGCAGCTTGCCGATCAAAAATTCGGCGGAAATGTAATAGAGCTTTTTCTTGCCGTTGTTGAGCGGGCGGGCGGCGGAGCGCTCCTGCACGAGTTTGACCAGCAGCTTGTAAATGCGACGGTCGTCGAGCTGCTCGAGCGAGGTGCCAAAAGACTGCTCGGCGAGTTCCATGAGGTTAATTTGGGGCATGTTTTCTCCTGTGATGGGTTGTTTCATGTCTGCAATTCATAAGAAGCCCGCGCGAGGGGATTGGGGTGGCCTCGCGCGGGAAAAGCAAGCGCGTCCGCACGGTGGGGAGGGGTCGGGCGCGGTGGCTCCTATTGAGGAAGCTCGATTTCGGCTTCCGACGGGATGCGGAAGTAGGTCTCGGTCCAGTCAGTGAGTTTGTGCTCGAGCTCGCGGGTGATGGCGCCGTCGAGCATGCGCCAGGTCCAGTTGCCGCCCAGCGTGGCAGGGGTGTTGATGCGCGCCTCGTTGCCCAAGTTGAGCAGGTCTTGCATGGTGTAGATGCACGTGTCACTCACGCTGGCGGCGATGGTGCGATTGAGTGCATCTGCCATGGGTTCGCCGGCCTGCTGATGGGTGTACAGGGCTGTCTGCTCGCGTTGACGCGGGGTGGCCGTTCCCTCAAACCAACCGCGCGCCGTCTCGTTGTCGTGGGTGCCCACATAGGCGACGGTGTTGGCGATGTAGTTATGCGGCAGGTAGTACGAGTTGGTACCCTCAAAGGCAAACTGCAGGATCTTCATGCCGGGGAAGCCCGAGTTGTCGCGCATGTCGATGACGCCGGGGGTGAGGAAGCCCAGGTCCTCGGCGATGATGGGCAGCGTGCCGAGCTTTTCCTCGAGCGTCTTGAAGAACTTGAGGCCGGGACCCTGCGTCCACGAACCGTAGGACGAATCGGGCGAGGAGAACGGCACCTCCCAATAGGCCTCGAAGCCGCGGAAGTGATCCAGGCGGATGACGTCGTACATGTCGAGGGCGGCGCGAATGCGGCCCTCCCACCAGGAGAAGCCGTCGGACTCCATGGCGTCCCAGTCGTAGATGGGGTTGCCCCAGTACTGGCCGGTGGCCGAGAACTGGTCGGGCGGCGTGCCGGCGACGCTCACGGGATTGCCGGCGGCGTCGATCTTAAAGAGCTCAGGCGTCGCCCACATCTCGACGGAGTCACGCGAGACATAGATGGGCAGGTCGCCGATGATGAGAATGTCGCGCTCGTTGGCATAGGCCTTGAGGCGGCTCCATTGGCGGTCGAAGAAATACTGCGTCATCTGGTGGTAGAGCATGCGCGCGGGATGGGCGGCGCAGACCTTGGCAGATGCTTCGCCGCGGGTGCGCAGTTCTGCGGGCCACTCCCAAAACGCCTTGAGTCCGCACTCCTCTTTGACGGTCATGAACTCGCAGTAGGGGATGAGCCAGTCCTCGTTGGCCTGGATAAAGTCATCGAAATCGGCCGGCTTGTCGGCAGCAAAGCGCTCGGCGGCGCGGTCGAGAATCTGACGGCGGCCGCCAAAGATAGCACCGTAGTCGACGTTACTGGGGTCGGATCCCAGGTACACGCCATCGATATCGCGCTGCTCCAGATACCCTGTCTCGATAAGCTCGGCAAAGTCGATAAAGTTGGGGTTGCCTGCGCGGGCCGAGAACGACTGATAGGGCGAATCGCCATAGCTGGTCGTCGTAAGGGGCAGAATCTGCCAGTAATGTTGTTTGCACGAGGCGAGAAAATCGACGAAGTCGTAGGCATTCCAGCCAAAGCCGCCGATTCCGTATGGTCCGGGCAGAGATGAGACGGGCATGAGGACGCCGCTTGCACGCTCCATGAATGCGCTCACCAACCTTCTTGTTGTGGGGTCGGCCTGCCGATGGGTGTGCAGTCCGCCTCCGATGTTCTGATTCGATACGCCTATTGTAAAACATGTTGTTTAAACATGTACAGGCAAGATAAAAAAGTTGGTCGATTTTCGGCGAATGGTTACATGCCATGAAAAAAAGCCCCGACCTCACAACGTGAGATCGGGGCAAGAGCGGTATGTAGGTTTTTGCTACTCGGCGTCGGCGAAGCCGTTGGGGTTGTGGCTCTGCCAGTTCCAGCTATCGCGGCACATGTCCGCGATGTCGTACTGGGCCTTCCAGCCCATCATGCGCTCGGCCTTGGAGGCATCGCACCAGTTGGCAGCGATGTCGCCGGCGCGGCGCTCGCGGATCACATAGGGCAGCTCCTTGCCACAAGCCTTGGAGAAGGCGGCAACGACCTCGAGTACCGAGGTGCCGGTGCCGGTGCCCAGGTTAAAGATCTCGACGCCGGTTTTGCCGTTCATCCAGTTAAGGGCGGCAACGTGACCAGAGGCCAGATCGCACACGTGGATGTAGTCGCGCACGCCGGTGCCGTCGGGGGTGGGGTAGTCGTTGCCAAAGACCTGAACGGCCTCGAGCTTGCCCACGGCGACCTGGGCGACATAAGGCACCAGGTTGTTGGGGATGCCCTTGGGGTCCTCGCCGATCAGGCCCGACGGATGAGCGCCAATGGGGTTGAAGTAACGGAGCAGCACGACGTCCCACTCGGGGTCGGCGGTGTGGACGTCCATAAGGATCTGCTCGATCATCCACTTGGTCCAACCATAGGGGTTGGTCGCGGGCTTCTTAGGATCCTCCTCGGTGACGGGCGGGTTGTCCGGGTCGCCGTAGACGGTCGAGGAGCTCGAGAAGATGATGGACTTGCAGCCATGGTTGCGCATGACGTCGATGAGCACCAGGGTGTTCTCGATGTTGTTGTGATAGTACTCGACGGGCTTGCTCACCGACTCGCCGACGGCCTTAAAGCCGGCAAAGTGGATGACACGGTCGATCTGATGGGTATCGAAGATCTTGTTCATCGCATCGCGGTCGAGCACGTTGGCCTCGTAGAAGGTGAGGTTCTTGGCGGCCTCGTCGCCCACGATGGTCTTGACGCGGTCGACGGCGACGGCGCTGGAGTTGGAGAGATCATCGACGATGACGACCTGGTAGCCACCCTCGAGCAGCTGAACGACGGTGTGCGAGCCGATAAAGCCGGCGCCACCGGTAACGAGGACACAGGTGTCTTTGGGGTCGAGTGCTTTGGACATGTAGTCTCCTATCGAATCAGGAACACTTCTTCAGGGGAGTATAGCGCAGGCAGGGACGCCCAAATCGTGCGCTGTAGGAAAAGCGGAGGATTGTGCCAACGTACTCATAGAAGAGCTTGCGTACGCATAACCTGATCTTTGACATTTGCTTACGAGCCGCTGACCTTGTAGTTTCCTGCCGTTCGTGGAAATCGTTGGGACGCGCCATATGTACGCTAATATGTATGAGTTGAGCGACATATAAATAAACATGTAACGGAGTACATATGTCACCAAACAGCGATTCCATCCTTTCCCAGGAGCTCTCGCGCCGCACTGCCCTCAAGGCCCTGTTCGGCGCCGCTTCTGCGGCAGTTCTTTTTGGCCTGCCCGCTCGCGCCCATGCGGCGGAGGCTTCCAAAGAAACCACCGATAAACTGAATGCCGCCCAGGCCCAGCTCGACGAGGTTCAGGCCCAGCTCGACAGCATCGCAAATGAGTATGCGGCGCTGGCCAACAAGAATGCCCAGACCCTCAACGACATCGAGAATGTCCAGGGCAAGATTGACGACACGCAGGCCCAGATCGATGAAAAGAAGGCCGAGCTCAAGAAGAAGCGCAACGACCTTTCCGATCGCGTGGCCGCCAGCTACAAGTCCGGCGGCACGAACATCCTGTCGCTGCTGCTGGCCTCTGGCTCGTTTGAGGAACTCGTCGCCAACGCGCATTACGTTGAGAAGATCAACAAGAGCGACCGCGACGCCATCGAGGACATTCAGACCATCCAGGAAGAGCTCGATGCGCAAAAGACCGAGCTCGAGTCGCAGAAGGCCGACTTAGAGAAGCTCAAGGACCAGCAGACTGCCCAGATGCAGGACATGCAGGCCAAGCAGCAAGAAGTCCAGACCGTGCTGAACGGTCTTTCCGACGACGTCAAGGAGCTCATGGCTCAGCGCGATTCCGAGATCCTCGCTGCCGCCCAGGCTGAGGAGGCCGCTAGGAAGGCTGCCGCTGCCGCGGCTGCCGCGAACAAGAACAATTCCTACTCGGGTGGTTCGAGCTCGGGTGGTGGATCGTACGCGCCCGGAACTCCGCAGCAGAATGCCGGCTCGGGCAAGCAGCAGGCTGTCGTCAACGCGTGCTACTCCACGCCTTCGCCGGGTCAGAACTGGTGCGCGGCGTGGGTTACCAATGTCTTCCGTAACGCCGGCGTGGGCTATTTTGGCGGCAACGCGTGTGACATGTTCAACGCCTGGTGCTATAGCTCCGACCGCTCGGCGCTACAGGTGGGCATGATCGTGGCCGACTCATCGCATAGCGGCACCGGCATGCCGGGTCTGATCTATGGCCACGTGGGCATCTATGTTGGCGGCGGCATCGTCATGAGCAATGAGGGCGCCATTACGTCTAAGTCGCTTGACTCGTTCATTGGGTTCTACGGCACTGGCTCTGGCGTGCGCTGGGGCTGGCTTGGCGGTATTGCGCTGTCGTAGCTGCGGTTTGGTCCGGGACAGCCCGAGAGGCATAAGGTTGCCTGCTCGGGCAGTCCTGCTCGCACGGAGAGCACATTAAGTGCTCTCCGGCTCGTGCGGAACTCGCGATCAACCTTATGCCTCTCGGACTGTCCCGGCCCTCTCGGGTCCTGAGCGCGACACACCGGACTGGGTTATCTGAATAAATATGGTGAAGGCCCCTTTCGGGGCCTTCTTTTTTAGAGGAATTCGCCTACTCGGTGGACTTCGGGTTCTAGGTCTACGCCGAATTGGTCTTTGACGGTTGCCTGGATGTGGCGGATGAGTTCGTCGACGTCGGCGGCGGTGGCGTGGTCGGCGTTGACGATAAAGCCGCAGTGCTTTTCGCTTACCTGCGCGCCGCCAACGGCGTGTCCTCGCAGGCCGGCATCCATGATGAGCTTGCCGGCAAAGTAGCCCTCGGGGCGCTTGAAGGTGGAGCCGGCACTCGGCATGTCGAGCGGCTGCTTGTCCTCGCGGCGCTGGCGGTAGTCGTCCATGTCGGCCTTGATCATCGCGGCGTTGCCCGGTGCGAGGTTGAAGGTGGCAGAAAGAACGATAAAGCCGTCGTCGGCGATGCGGCTCTTGCGATAGCCCAGATTGAGCTCATCGACATCGAACTCGATGATGTTGCCGCTGCCGCGGGTGCCGTCGTCGAGCTGGCGAGCAGGTTTGTAGACGCGCACGGACTCTAGCACATCGGCCATGCAGGCGCCGTAAGCTCCGGCGTTCATGTAGCAGGCGCCGCCGACCGATCCGGGGATGCCCGAGATGGGCTCCATGCCGGTGAGACCGGCCTCGGCTGCCGCCGCGGCGACATCGGAAAGCAAAGCGCCGGCCGCCGCCGTGACGTGCGTACCGTCGACCGTAATGTCGGAGAGGCCTTCGCCCAACGCCACGACGACGCCGCGGATACCCTTGTCGCCGACGAGCAGGTCGGAGCCGTTGCCCACGATGGTGAGCGGCAGGTCGCAGCGATAACAGGTGTCGAGCGTGGCGACGAGGCCCTGCTCGGTATCGGGCATGACAAAGACGTCGGCCGGGCCGCCGATCTTAAACGTGGTGTGCTCGCGCATGGGCTCGCTCATCAGCACGTTGTCCTCGCCGGCAACGCCAGCAAGCGCGCACAGCAGGTCCTCGTTAAAAAAGTCGTTCTCGTGCATACGAATATCCGCCTTTTGGTGGTCGTTGTCATCAATCGATTGCAATATACCCCACCCGGACGGATTTGGTGCGCTGGCGGCGATAAAACAGCCGTCTACCGGATTGGTAAAGTGTTTATCACCGAGGTAGAGGGGCGGTCGCTATACTTTCAAGAGATTGCGCGTAAACCTGGAAGGAGCGAGATGGCCAACAAAGTCACCCTCAAGCAGATTGCCCAGGAGGTGGGGCTTTCCCCCTCGTCGGTCTCGCTTGTGCTCAATAATCGGCCTTGTCGCATCTCGGAAGAAAACCGCAAGCGCATCAAAGAGGTCGCGGCGCGCAACCACTATGTTCCTAACCAGATTGCGCGCAGCCTGGTCATGCGCGAGTCGCGCACGCTGGGCCTTATCGTTCCCAACATCGAGAGCCGCTTTTTTGCCTCGCTCGCCGGAAGCCTGGAAAAGCGTTGTCGCGAGGACGGCTACGCGCTCTTTATTACCAGCTCGGGTGGAAGTGCCGAGGACGATCTGGAGCTCCTGCGCCAGCTGGTGACGCGTGGCGTCGACGGTGTGTTCTTGGTCGTGGGCGACGAGTTCTCGGACGACCGCGCCCTGCGCGAAGAGGTCAGCCATCTACCTATCCCGGCTGTTATGGTCGACCGTGCCATTGAGGGACTCGAGTGCGACAAGGTGATGTTCGACCACGAGATGGGTGGCTACATGGCTACCCACTACTTGATCGAGCAAGGCCACCGTCGTATTGCCTGCTTGGTTAACGCGCGCCGTTCCAATACGGGCCGCAAGCGACTTGCCGGCTATGAGCGCGCGCTGCGCGAGGTTGGCCTGCCGATTGACGCGCGTTTGGAGTTTGAGAGCGAGTACTACATTCCGAGTGCCTACGAGGCCTCGGAGGCGGTGCTCGCAACCGACGCCACCGCCGTGTTCGCAAGCTCGGATAACATTGCCCTCGGTTTGCTCAAGCGCCTGCACGAGATGGGTGAGGGCATCCCGGACGATATCTCGGTGGTGAGCTATGACAACTCGGCGGCCGACGTTCTCTTTGAGCCGGCGCTGACCGCGATCGAGCAGGATCCTGGTGTCCTTGCGGAGCATGCTTTTGGCTGCATGTCCAAGCGTCTTGCCGGCAGGGGCGGTAGACGTGCCGAAGAGGTCGTTCTGGAGCCGGCGCTTATCGTTAAGGACAGCGTGCTCGAGCTCACTAAACATAACTAAACACGTTTATCAATTTGCAGGGGCTGAATGTGGAGCACCTGTGACAGGCAATGTCGCAGGTGAATGTCTGCTTCTGCCTGTCAACATGGCAAATCAGGATGGTAAAACGTTTTTTCACCATGATAAAACGTTTTAGCAAATATACTAGTCCCAACGAAAGGTTGCCGTATTGGAGGGTGACCATACAGCGAAGGGACATAAACAATGGCTAAAACTCTGGGAACGCCGTGGCAAAAGCTGGGCCACGAGGTGCCGGCTTCCGAGCTCGAGGGCGTCGACCTGTATTGGCGCGTATCGAACTACCTGTCCGTCGGCCAGATTTACCTTCGCTCCAACCCGCTGATGCGCCCCGACTTTGTTGACGAGAAAACCGGTGAGGTGCGCGACTTTGGTCGTCCGGACGTTAAGCACCGCCTGGTCGGTCACTGGGGCACCACGCCCGGCATTAACTTCCTGTTCGGCCACGTCAACCGCCTCATTGCCGATCACAACCAGAACGCCATCTTTCTGATGGGCCCGGGCCACGGTGGCCCTGCCGGTACTGCCCAGTCGCTGCTCGATGGCACCTACCGTGAGATCCGCCCCGACATCACCAATGACGAGGCTGGCCTGCAGAAGTTCTTCCGCCAGTTCTCTTATCCCGGTGGCATCCCGAGCCACTTTGCGCCCGAAACGCCCGGCTCCATCCACGAGGGCGGCGAGCTCGGCTACACGCTCAGCCACGCCTACGGCGCCGTCATGGACAACCCGAGCCTGCTGGCCGTGGCCGTGGTGGGCGACGGCGAGTCCGAGACCGGTCCGCTCGCGACCTCTTGGCAGTCCAACAAGCTCGTGAACCCGGCAACCGACGGTATCGTCCTGCCGATCCTGCACCTCAACGGCTACAAGATCGCCAACCCCACTATCCTTGCCCGCGTGTCCGACGAGGAGCTCACCAAGTTCTTTGAGGGCATGGGCTACAAGCCGCACTTCTTTGTCGCCGGCTTTGACGACGAGAGCCACGTGAGCATCCATGAGCGTTTCGCCGCCCTGTTTGAGCAGGTCTTTGATGAGATTTGCGACATCAAGGCCACCGCTCAGGCCCAGGCAGCCGCGGGCGAGACCGTGGTCCGCCCGGCCTATCCCATGATCGTGTTCCGCACGCCCAAGGGCTGGACCTGCCCCAAGCACATCGACGGCAAGAAGACCGAGGACTCCTGGCGTGCGCATCAGGTGCCGCTGGCGAGTGCCAAGGACACCCACGAGCACTTCCGTGTGCTTCGCGAGTGGCTGCGCTCCTACAAGCCCGAGGAACTCTTTACGCCCGAGGGCCAGGTGCGCCCCGAGGTGACGGCCTTTATGCCGACCGGCGAGCTGCGCATCGGCGCCAACCCCAATGCAAACGGCGGCAAGGTGCGCCGCGAGCTCGAGCTGCCCGATGTCCACGCCCACGAGATCCCCGTCGCAAGCAAGGGTCACGGCTGGGGCTCCACCGAGGCCGCCCGTGTCTTTGGTGAGTACACCGCCGACGTCCTGGCCAAGAACATGGACGACTTCCGCATCTTCGGTCCCGACGAGACCGCGTCCAACCGCCTACAGGCTGCCTACAAGGTGACCAAGAAGCAGTGGGATGCCGGATTCTACGAGGACGAGGCCAACGACGAGCTGCTGGCCGGCTCCGGCAAGGTTGTCGAGCAACTGTCCGAGCACCAATGTGAGGGTTTCCTCGAAGCCTACGTGCTCACCGGACGCTCCGGCGTGTGGAGCTCCTACGAGAGCTTTGTCCACGTGGTCGATTCCATGGTCAACCAGCACTGCAAGTGGCTCGAGGCCACCAAGCGCGAGATTCCGTGGCGTGCTCCCATCAGCGGCCTCAACATTTTGCTGTCGAGCCACGTGTGGCGTCAGGACCACAACGGCTTCTCGCACCAGGATCCCGGCTTTATCGACCTGCTGCTCAACAAGGCCAACGATACGCATATCGTGAATGCCTACTATCCGGCCGACGCCAATATGGCTCTCGCTGTGGCCGAGCGTGTCTACCAGTCCACCGACTGCGTCAACGCCATCTTCTGTGGCAAGCAGCCCGCCCCCACCTTCCAGACGGTCGACGAGGCCAAGTCCGAGCTCGCCGAGGGTGTCGCGATTTGGGAGTGGGCATCGACTGCCGACTCGCTCGCCGAGGCCGACGTCGTGGTCGCCACGTGCGGTGACGTACCGACGCTCGAGGCTCTGGCTGCAACCGATATGCTGCGCGAGCTAGGCATTAAGGTGTGGTTCGTCAACGTGGTCGATCTGCTCAAGATCCAGAACGTCTGCGAGAACGACCGGGCCATCAGCGATGAGCGCTGGGCTGAGCTGTTCGGTTGCGGCGAGAAGCCCGTGCTCTTCGCATTCCACGCCTATGCCGGCACGATCCGCCGTCTGATTTGGAACCGCCCCGGCCACGACGCCTTCCGTGTCCACGGCTACGAGGAGAAGGGCTCCACGACCACGCCGTTCGACATGCTGCGTCTGAACAACATGGACCGCTGGGC
>CABUQV010000025.1 GCA_902493855.1 uncultured Collinsella sp. | reverse complement strand
TAGTCATTGGGTGTTCCTATAGTTTTGTCAACCGTCGGGGCTACTCCCGGTAGGGCACCCGGTCGCGCATCACGGCGTATATCGCCCTGAGCCGCTTCCTCGCGACGGCCTTGAGCGCCCGCCCGTGCCCCATGCCCCGCGCCCTGCAGGCCCGGTAGTACTCGCCGTAGCGCCCCGAGGACCTCACCAGGCTGTTGCACGAGAAGATCAGCAGGGACTTGAGCCTCGCGTCGCCGCGCCTGGACGCCCTGACCGACCTCACCGACGTGCCGGAGCTCCTCACCCTCGGGGCTATGCCGCAGTACGAGGCCAGGTGGTCGTGGTCCGGGAACCTCCCGATGTCGACCGACACCGCGAGCTGCGCCGCGGTCCTCGGGCCGATGCCGGGCACGGTGAGCAGGCACGCGTAGGTCTCGTCGCCCTCGAGCAGCGCCGCCGTCTCGGCCTCGAGGGCCCCGGCCTCGTCGAGGGCCTCCGATATCCGGGCGGCCAGGAACCTGACCTGCCTGTTCTCGGCCTCGACGAGCGCCGGCGGGGGCGCGGTGGAGGCGGCCGCGGCCTCCCCGGCGGCCTCGGCCCGCGGGCCCCCGGCCCCGGAGCGGGCGATCCCCCACGCCCCGCCGAACCCGGCGAGCAGCTCAAGCCACCGCCGGTCCGACAGGTCGACCGCGGCCTCGAGGGCCGGGCAGGACTCGAGCAGCACCGCGCGCAGGCGGTTCTTGTCCCTGGTCGCGCAGGCGACGACGTGGTCGCGCTGCGACGAGAGGGCGCGGGCGGCCTCGAGGGCCTCGCCGCGGCCCGGGACCCCCGACAGGGAGTCCGGCACGCCCGGGGCGGTCCGCGCGATCACCGCGGCGTCGCGCTCGTCGGTCTTGGCCTCGCCGGCGAACAGGCCCGCGGCGCGGCTGGCGGCGAGCCCGGGCAGGTAGGCGACCCCGAGTCCAGCGGCGCGGGCCCGCCTCACGGCGAGGGACCCTATGTTGCGGAACTGGTCGACGACGACGAGCGTGCCGGCGGGCGCGGAGGCGAACAGCGTGTCGAGCTCGGCCTCCCTGTTGCGGACGGGGGCGCTGGCCAGCACCTCCCCGTCGCGGTCGACCAGGCAGGCCCAGTGCGATGACTTGCCGACGTCCAGGCCGAGCACGGCCGCGGGTCTGGTGGATGGCGCTTTCACGGTGGTATCCTTCCGGTAGTCGTTCGACCGGATGGCCTCCCCCTCGGCACTCACATTACCAGCCGCGGCACCTGCCCGGCACTTTCCTATCAGCCGTCGGGGGCGGCGCGTCCCGCGCCGGCAGCACCCAACTGGCCCTCTCGGGGGCAGGGACGTTCGGCCGTGCGCGGGCGCCCGGTCGGCGGCCCGTTCTGGGCGCGCCTCAATCGTAGCCCGAGACGGTCCCGGGCTGACAATTTCGACTGTAATGGGACGTTCATAAATGACTACTCAGGAATGAACGTGGATAATCTCCCGTTTTTGGCCTGTGTGCGGGCTCAAAGTGGGAGATTATCCGCGCTCGCTTTAATTTGGCTGGGCTGCGATGCCTATCTAATCGGCTCGGCATCTTCCCTGAGAATCGAAAGATACTCTTCATATCCGTACCGTCGATATCTCTGCTTTGACTCGTCGAGCGGACGAAGGATGTTCAATTCTTCGAATGATTTAACGAGCGAACTCGCGGTGCTCCTGCCGATATCGAGTTGTGCAGCGATGAATGCGGTGTCGACGATGGGGTGCTCTTCAAGAATGCCCAACAGCCTTTGCCCGTTTGCAGCAGTCCTTCCGAGATTTTCGGTCATGGTTGCTGTGGAACGGTTATGGAGGTCAACAAGATTTTTTAAAGACCCTACCGAGTCCTTCGCACTCTCAAGAAGACTGGTGCAGAAAAACTCTATCCATTCCTCGTAAGTGCCTCGCTCCCTTACGGATGTGAGTTGCCGGTAGTACTCGCTTCGATTTTTCTTGAACTGGAACGATGGATAGAACAAGCAAGAATGAAGAACGCCATCATTGATGAGCATAAGTGTAATGAGAAGCCTGCCCAGGCGACCGTTTCCGTCTAGGAATGGATGGGCAGTTTCAAATTGGTAATGGACGAGCGCGGCCCGCACAATAGGATCCATTTCGACTTGAGGCTCATTGATAAAGCGTTCGAGGTCTTGGAGCGTGTTACTCAAATCTTCAATGTTTGGAGGGACAAACGATGCGGTTGCAATGGTGCAGCCTGAAGGGCCAATCCAGTTTTGTGAGGAGCGCAGCTCGCCTGGATTCTTCTCCGTTCCGCGCACTCCGTCCAGCAGGACCGCATGAACCTGCCTGAGAAGTCTCGTGCACAAGGGCATCTTTTTGAGCAGTTCTACGCCGCGGTCGACAGCACGGACGTAATTCACGACGTCTGCGACATCTTTATGATGGAGTTGTGTTTGCGATGGACTAAGTAGGTCGTCAAACGTGCACTGGGTTCCCTCAATTTGCGAAGAAAGGAGTGCTTCTTTGCGCACGTACATTGTCAGATACATGTCGGCGTTGGGAACAAAGTAGAGCATGCCTTCAAGCTCTCCAAGCTTTCGTGAGCATGCGGAAAGCGTGCGATAGGTTTCCTCTGTGAGGTTTAGCTGCCTCAATGATTGTAAGGGCGTTGGCAAAAACGAATAGTAAGTCAATTTCCCCGATAGATTATTGCGGAGCGTTCCCTGGCCGTTCTCCTCGATTTGCATCGCGCCCTCCATATTTTTAGTGCCGGAAACTCATCATTAGGCTAATCATATCAATTCTAATAACGAGTTTAAGGATTAAATAGTTATTAGAATTGATGTAAACAATCTAATGATGAAAAGTCGTTATTACTTGACCATGGAGCTCAGCTTGGTACAAGGGAGTCATCCAAAATGAGAGTGGATAATCTTCCGTTTTTGGCCTGTGCGCGGCCTCAAAGTGGGAGATTATCCACGCTCGTTAGATAAGCGTCAAAGAATCCTCGCTCATCGCTACTTAAGCCCGGGCAGGCGGGTGTAGGGGAATGAGCGCTCTAGGAATTCGGCGCAGCGGGCGTAGTCTTTGGCGAAGTAGCTGCTGTAGAGCGAATCGAGCACGTATTGCACGGCGATGTGGCTGGCGAACTGCGTGATGCGATGCGTCATACTCTCGTGGTCACTCACCGTCAGGTAGGCGGCAAAGCCGGGATGAATGCGTGCGCAATAAGGCGTGCCGATGACGATCACCGGGACATGTCGGCTGCTGAGGATTGGCAAGATTGCCCTGAGGTTGGGGGCAAGGCCGCTGTAGGAGATAACGATTGCCACATGGTCGGGGCCCGAGGCGAGCGCCGTACGCACCTGCGCCTCGATACTGTCGTGGCACGTCGCGCTTTTGCCGGACGAGAGCAGGCGGTCGCGGAACATTCCCGCTGGATACAGGTTATGCGAGCCCGTGTAGATGTCCACGGTGCCGGCACGCATGACGAGCTTGGCGGCGTGGTCGAGCTGTACGGGGTCGAGCAGCTCCTGCGTTTCGGCCAAGGTAGTCTGGTAGAGCCTTTCCATGCGCTCCATCACCTGTGCAGGGGTGGACGTGGCGTCGAAGGGAAAGTTGATATCCACGTCGCGCCGGTTACCCGCCTCGGCTGCCTGACGGATGAGCTCGACCTTGAGGTCCTTAAAGCCTTCGAGGCCGAGCTTTTTGCAAAAACGGTGGACGCTCGCGACCGAAACATTGGTGCGGGTGGCAAATTCCTTAATAGAAAGCCTGCGGATGTCCTCGCCGATGGCAAGGGCCGAGATGCCGAGTTGTTGCTCGGTAGGGGTAAGGCCCTGTGCCTCGGAAATCTTGCGTTTGATATCCATGCGAACTCCCACACTCAACAAACCTGCCAAAAAGGGACAGGCTTATTTTTGCACGTTTCGGTCGGTATCAGGAAGTGTCAGGGGCGGGGTGGCGGCGGGGTGCCGCTGCGAAAAGAAGTGTCGGGTTTGGCATCCCCGCCCTTGCCCGTCCCGCGCGTGGGCGATACTCGGCTTATCGACCCGCGATGCAAAGGAGATGCTCATGGCAAACATCAAGTTCCCCGAGGGTTTCTATTGGGGTGGCGCCACCGCCGCCAACCAGTTTGAGGGTGCTTGGAACGTGGACGGCCGCGGCCCTTCCGTCGACGACCACTTCCTGGGCGGCAGCTACAAGGAGCCGCGCCAGATTACGATCGACATCGACCCCAACCGCTTCTACCCCAATCATGACGGTATCGATTTCTACCATCACTACGAGGAGGACATCGCGCTGTTTGCCGAGATGGGCTTCAACATGTTCCGCATGTCCATCTCTTGGAGCCGTATCTTCCCCAACGGCGACGACGCTGAGCCCAACGAGGCCGGCCTCGCCTTCTACGATCGCGTTTTCGACTGCCTGCGTGCTCACAATATCGAGCCGCTCGTGACCCTGTCGCACTACGAGATGCCCTATCATCTGGTCGAGAAGTACAACGGCTGGGCGAGCCGCGAGCTCATCGGCTTCTTTGAGAAGTACTGCCAGACCGTCTTCGACCGTTACCAGGACAAGGTCAAGTTCTGGCTCACCTTCAACGAGATCAACTGCGGCGCCCAGGACATGGGCAACCTCTTTGAGACTAGCATGATCCAGGGCTTTGAGGGTCCGGCTTCGGCGGTCCACGCCACGCCGCAGGCCCGTATGCAGGCCCTGCATCACCAGTTCGTGGCCAGCGGCCGCGTCGTGCGCTACGCCCACGAGCACTACCCGCAGTTCAAGATGGGCAACATGGACTGCTTCATCCTCTCCTATGCCGCCACGTGCGATCCGGCCGACGTGTTCGCCACGCAGCAGGAGATGAATACCATGAACTGGTACTGCTCCGACGTGCAGGTGCGCGGCAAGTACCCGTTCTATGCCAAGCGCTTCTGGGCCGAGAACGATGTTGAGCTCGTGATGGAGGACGGCGACCTGCAGGATATCGCCGACGGCAAGGTCGATTTCTACACCTTTAGCTACTACATGTCCGGCACCGTGGGCACGCACAAGGACCACGAGATGACCGAGGGCAACATGACCTTTGGCGGCAAGAACCCCTATCTGGAGTCCACCGATTGGGGCTGGCAGATCGATCCTCTGGGCCTGCGCATCGCCCTCAATGAGATTTACGCCCGCTACGAGATTCCGCTGATGGTGGTCGAGAACGGCATGGGCGCCTACGATGAGGTCGAGGAGGACGGCTCCATCCACGACCCGTATCGCATTGCCTACTTGCGCAGCCACATCAAGGCCATGGGCGAGGCCATTGCCGACGGCGTCGACCTGATTGCCTACACCTGGTGGGGCCCTATCGACCTGGTTTCCGCCGGCACGGGCGAGATGCGCAAGCGCTACGGCTTCATCCACGTCGATAAGTACGATGACGGCACCGGCACCTACGAGCGCCGCCGCAAGGGCAGCTTCTTCGCATATCAGAAGATCATCAAGTCCAACGGTAGCGAGGGCCTGGAGTAATTGAGTTCCGGCGATTGAGTCCCGGCGTTCTGCCGAACGCCGAACCGGCAGCCGATTACGTGACCACCGACGTCAATGACGACGGCATCTGGAACGCTTTTGTTCACCTGGGGCTTATTGAGGATTAATCGACAATATGAGCACCGCTGGGGAAAAGGTTTTGGGAAGGGCTCGGAAGGGCGTGCGATTCGAGCCCTTGCCTGAGTATTTTGGTCATTTGGCACTATAATCACCATAGGCATGCGCATAACGTTGCGCTTAATCAAGAGGAGAAAACGTATGGGTCTGTTTGATATGTTCAAGAAGAAGGCTGAGCCCGCGGCTGCCGCTGCTCCTGCCTCCATCTCTGCTTCTGCCGGCGCCGACGTGCTATGCTCGCCCGTCAAGGGCAAGGTCATCAAGATGGTCGACGTGCCCGATCCCGTCTTTGGCGGCGAGGTTCTGGGCAAGGGCTGCGCCGTGTGGCCCGAGGACGATCTGGTCTACGCTCCCTGCGACGGCAAGGTGACCGTCACCATGGGTCACGCCGTGGGTCTGCAGTCCGATAGCGGCATCGAGGTCCTGGTGCACGTTGGTGTCGATACCGTCAACATGAACGGTGACGGCTTCGAGGGCTTCGTCAAGGCCGACGACGTCGTGAAGGCCGGCCAGCCCATGCTCAAGATCGACCGCGCCAAGATTGCCGCTGCCGGCTACAAGGACTGCGTCGTTGTGGCCGTGTCCAATACCGCCGAGTTCGCCGACGTCGAGCTCGCCGTCGAGGCCGACTCCGCTGTCGCCGCCGGCGATGCCATCGTCAAGGTCGTTCGCAAGTAAGCTGCGGCATCCAGAGGGTGTTTTGGGGTGGTCGAATTGTCCGACCACCCTTTTTTATTACAATGCGGCGGAACGTTTTATTGCGCGTTGGGCGGACCGGTAAACCGTTCGGACGTTAAATCGAGCCGACTGCGCCCTTGCTTTGCCGGGGGTGTTCGTTAGCGGCTAGTATGGCCTTATTGTTACGACGTGCGCCGCGCAGGGAAAGTGGCGCCGCTTGTTGGGAGGAATGTCATGAAAAAGAGGCTGCTGCTTGCGCCCCTGATGGCTGTTCTGGTCGCGTGCGTGGTTGTGCTTTCCGGCTGCGGGGGTCCTTCGGTTGAGGAGCTCATCACCGAGGACCTTACGACGCAGTTTGACGAGGTCAAGAACGGTGGCGACGACTTCCTCGCCGGCCTGGAAGAGGCCTCGGGCGACGAGTTCAAGCAGTTGGGTATCGATCCCAAGGAGTACGCCAAGAGCTATCTCGAGGGCTTTGGCTACAAGATTGGCGACGTGACGGTCGGCGAGGACAAGGGCACCGCAACTGCCGAGGTCACCATTACCTGCAAGTCCATGAACCAGATCGTTGAGGATTTTGCCACCCAGTACCAGGAGAAGGTCACCGCACTCGATTCGATGCCTTCCGATGACGAGCTGTACAAGATGGCCGGTCAGGTTATGGTCGATGTGACTAAGGCTGCTAAGACCAAGGACACCACGGTCACCTTCAAGTACTCCTGCAATGACGATGGCGAGTGGTCTGCCGACGATTCCGCAACCAACGAGATGATGAAGGCCATGATGAGCTAGTCCGTTGCGGCGTTTTACCAAACGCCGCAACTGCTCGACGCTGCAAACGCCCCTAAGCGGCAATCTGACGTTCAATTTCAAGGGCGCGACCAGAAGGTCAGCGCCCTTTCATTTCACGTCACCTTGCTCGCTTAGGGGCGTTTTCGCTGTCCGTCCTCTACCCGCGACGTAGTCATTGGGGACGTTCTTAAACGACTAGTCGTTGGGGACACTCTTCGAACAACGGCGTTGCCATCGCTGCCGAAGGTGGCACTTGGGGACGTTCCTTTTCTGCCGGCAGTTGGGGACACTCCTTGCATAAGCGTTGCATCGAATGCTCGGGAAAATACGACCCGGTATTTGGGCGAATAGTGGGTTGTGGTTTCCGGATGGGGTGGGTTGTGGAAAGTGCGACCCGGAAAATCGCTCTGAAACGGGATGCCGTTTCCCCAACAGGCCACAAACGGAAAGCGCATCCCATTCCGGAGCTCCAAAACGGGACGCGCTTTCCGCGCAGAAGAATTGTCGCAGCCGCGTTAAGCGCCGGCTTCGTTACTCGCCCAGAATCAGTGTCGCGAGCTCTGCCTGGGTGTCCACCACGTAGTCGGCGCCGGCGGCCTCCAGCTCTGCGCGGCCGCGGAAGCCCCAGCTGACGCCGGCGCTCTTAAGGCCGGCGTTGTGACCGGTCAGAACATCGACATCCGAATCGCCCACATAGAGCGTGGTCGCCGGGTTGGCGCCCAGCTCCTTCATTACATGTAGCGTGACGGGCGCTTCGGGCTTGGGCGGAAAAGCGTCGACACGGCCCTGGACCAGTGCAAAGCGGTCGGGGCCAAAGTACTTCTCGATAAGCGGCACCGCCGAGACGTGGTCCTTGTTGGTGAGCACGGCAAGCTGCACACCCGCGGCGCGCAGACGGTCGAGCATCTCAATCGTGCTGGCGTAGGGGGCGGTGTGATCCTCCTTATGCTCGCCGTAATAGGCCCTAAACTCGGCAAGCGTCTGCTCAAACATACGGCCGTCGCCCACGTACTCGGCGGGCATAAAGCGCTCGACCAGCTTGAGCATGCCGTTTCCCACCTTGTAGCGGTACTCGTCCACGGCAAACGTGGGCCAGCCGTGCGTCTCGCAGGTATGGTTGCCGGCGGCTGCCAGGTCCTCGAGCGTGTTGAGGATGGTGCCGTCCAGGTCAAAGATCACATGGGAAAAAGCTGCTGCCATGAAAACTCCCGTCATTGGGTTTCAAAACGCACCCCATAATACTGGGCTTCCGCGTTGGGCGTGCTTGGAATCTGAACATCTCCAGAGACATCAGGCCACATCGCGCCGACCGTGCGGTTCCGCCCTAGCAAATTCTCGGCAGCTGCTCTCCTACGAGCATGTCGAGGATACGGGTCGATCCCCAGCCGGTGCGTACGCGCACGGCGGGTCGAGCGTCCGATCCAAGCGGCAGCACGCGACCGATGATGGCGGCATTCTCGCCGTAGCGCGCGGCGCGCATGGCCGCCAGCGCGGCATCGGCCTGCTCGGCCGGCACCACGGCAACCATCTTGCCCTCGTTTGCTACCTGCAGCACATCGTATCCGAGCATTTCACATGCCGCCTGTACGTCAGGACGCACGGGCACGGCATCCTCGTCGACCTCCATGGTAACGCCGCTGGCCTGGGCAAACTCGTTGAGCGTGGATGCCAGGCCGCCGCGTGTGGGGTCGCGGAAGCAGCGGGTGTCGGGGGCGGCGGCGAGCACGTCGGCAATCAGATGATTGAGCGGCGCGGCGTCGCTTTCGATGTCGCTCGAAAACGCCAAGCCCTCGCGCTGGCTCATGATGGCGATGCCGTGGTCGCCTAGCGTGCCCGATACCAGGATGGCGTCGCCGGGCCGACAGTTTGCACCGCTGAGCGCTACGCCCGCGGGCACTTCGCCCACGCCGGCGGTATTGATATAGACGCCGTCGACACTGCCACGCTCGACCACCTTGGTGTCACCGGTGATAATCTTCACACCTGCCTCATGTGCCGTTTCGGCCATGGTCTGCACAATCTGGCGCAGCTTGTCCATGGGATAGCCCTCTTCGAGGATAAATCCGCATGAGAGGTAGCGCACGTTAGCGCCCGAGGTTGCGACGTCGTTGACGGTTCCGCATACGGCGAGGCGGCCGATATTGCCGCCGGGGAAGAACTGCGGCGTCACCACAAAGCTGTCGGTCGACATGGCGATTCGCCCGCTTACGGGCAGCGCGGCGACACCGGCATCGTTGCCCGCAAGCAGCTCGGGCGACCCAAAGGCATCCAGAAAGACCTCGTCGATGATGCGTTTCATCATCTGACCGCCGGAGCCGTGGCCCAACAGGACGGTGCTATCGGTGATGCTATGGGACATATCCAAAACTCCAATCGTGGGTGGTGCCAGCGTGCGGGTGCGTCCAGGCTAGTCGCGATATCTAAAGTATGCCGCGCAGCTGCCTTCGGAGCTCACCATGCAGGGGCCGACGGGGTGTTCGGTCGTACATGCGTGGCCGAACAACGGGCAGTCGCTCGGCGTGATAGCACCGCGCAGCACGTCGCCGCAGCGGCACCCGCGTGGCTCAACCGTCGCCTCAACGGGCACGTCAAAGCGGGTGCCGGCATCAAAGCGCGCGAATTCGGGTCGGATGGAAAGGCCCGAGTCGGCGATCGGCCCCAGCCCGCGCCATGTGGTGTCGCACGGCTCAAACACCTGCTCGACCAGCTGGCGCGCTACGGGATTGCCGTCTGCATCGACGCCACGGCGGTAGGCGTTGTCGATCACCGGTCTGTTCTCGACAATCATCTGGACCAGCATGCAGATGCCCTGCAAGATATCGACCGGTTCAAACCCGGTGACTACGCCGGGGGTCTCGAACTCATCGACCAAAAACCCAAAGGGTGCCAGGCCTGTGATGGTAGCGACGTGACCAGGCAGGATAAAGCCGTCAATGGTCGTCTCGGGGTCGTTGGAGATTGCACGCAGAGCCGGCGGCGTGGTCTTGTGAGCACAGTAGATCGAGAAGTTCCGGAGCCCGCGCGCGTCGGCCTCCAGGATGGCGGCGGCAATGGTGGGCGTTGTGGTCTCAAAGCCGACGCCCATAAAGATGACCGGGCGTTCGGGATTTTGCCCGGCAATGTCGAGTGCGTCGAGCGGAGAGTAGACGATGCGGATGTCGCGCCCTGCCGCCTTTTGCGCGGCAAGCGAGGTGGACGATCCGGGCACGCGCATCATGTCGCCAAAGGTGGTGATGATGGCGCCGTCCATGTTGGAAAGCGCGATTGCGTGATCGATGTCGCGGTTGGCGGTGACGCAAACGGGGCACCCCGGGCCGCTTAGCAGTTTGAGTCCCGTCGGCATAATGGAGCGAAAGCCATAGCGGCCAATGCTCACGGTATGCGTACCGCAGACTTCCATAAGGTTGATGCTGCGGTTGCCGACAAGCTCATGAATACGATCGATGAGCTCGCGAGCCAGCTTGGGGTCGCGAAATGCCGAAAAGTCGATACCGGAGCGCCCCGGCTGCGCGGCCGCCACTAGTATGCCTCGGCCGGGTTGGTGGCGAGCTGGTCCTCTTCGGCCAGCTCGGTCATGGTATTGACGAGCTCGAGTGTCTCTTGGGCTTCCTGCTCGTCGACAATCTGAATGCCAAAGCCGGCGTGCACGAGAATGTAGTCGCCTACCTGTGCCGTCGGCACGAGGCGCAGCGAAACGGGGCGTTCGATGCCCATCATGTCGACGGTCGCCTTAAGGTCGTCGTCGCGTTTGACCACTTTACCGGGAACGGCAAGGCACATAATGTTCCCCTTTTATACGTTTTGCGCTGGATAGGCGCCCAATTACCCATCAGTTGATGGTAGCGCTCGCGGGGGTCACGAGCAAACGCGTTACACCTGTGAGACGGCGGCGCGCGGGCTGGCAAAACAGCCTATCGCGATGCTGTCTGCGCGAGGCGAGCGCAAGCGATGGCGGCCTGACCGTAGGCGATGCAGCCGTCGTTAACGGGCACGGTTTGGGGAATCAAGACCGTAAGGCCTGCGTCTTTAAGCTTGCGGGTGAGGAGCTGAAGCAAAAGTCGGTTCATGAACACGCCGCCCGAGAGTGCGACGGTATCGATGCCTTCGCGCGCGCAGATTTCGCGTGCGATTCGTGCCGAAGAGCGCGCGATGGCGATATGGAAGTCAAGCGCGAGCCTGTTGACGGAAATGCCGGCCTCGATTCCACCCAAAAGTGCCTTAAAAAGCGGTTTTTGGTCCAGAACAAGGGGATTGTTAGAGGTCGTCTGGACAGTTAGTTCAGATTCGTATTCTTTAGAGTGGCTCTGGGTGGTAGAAGTCGTCTGTGAGGATTCCAAATGGGTCGATTTGGGGCCTGTGTCGGGCACGCTTGCCGCAAATAGGGTGTCTGGAGAGCCTTTTTTGGCCAAATCTGAGGCAAAAATGCCAAATAGGGGGTTAGCAGTTAATACGTATCTGAACAAACTGTCCAGCAACGTTGAGACAGATGCGGATACGCCCACCTGATTGCCAGCGAAACGGCTGATTTCGCCGTCAAGTGCGCGCCAGGCGGCGGCTTCGAGTTCGATGGCGGGCTCGCCCTCGTAGGTTGCCTTGCCGCAGATGCCCAGAATCGCTGCCGCGGCATCAAAGAGACGCCCCATACTGCTGGTACGCGGGCTGTTGATGCCGCGCTCGATCATGGTGGCTGTCACGCTGCGCGTTTGCTCGTCGAGGGTGCCCAATAGTCCCGCGGCACCCGGATGCTCGAGCAGGCCGAGCTCGCTCAGCAGGGCAAAGGCATTGCGCCGGGCAGCGCGCACGGATGCGGCACCGCCTGGCAGCGCCCAGGCGCGCAGGTGCGCGGCGCGTTCAAAATCGGCAAGGCCGGCGACAAGGAGCTCGCCGCCCCAAATGGTCCCATCGGTGCCGGCGCCGGTGCCGTCAAAGGCGATGCCGAGGACGCGTGCATCGGGCGCAAGCCGGCCTGCGACAATCGCCTCTGCCATTACGCTCGCGATGTGCGCATGATGATGTTGGACTTCGATAAGCGGCAGATTGTGCTCCCGTGCCTGTTCGCGCGCCCATTGACTCGATAGGTAGCTGGGGTGCAAGTCGCAGGCCAGCGCGGCGGGCGTCAAGTCAAAAAGGTCTTCCAAGCGTATGCGTGCGGCGCTCCAGGCATCGAAGGTCGCGCCGTTTTCGACATCGCCGATATGCTGCGACACAAAACAGGCCACATGGCCGTTGGCGTCCTCGCGCGTGAGCGCGATCGTAGCTTTTTGTTGCGGCCCGCAGGCGAGCACGCAGGGCGTGGTGCTGTCGAGCGCCGGCAGCGGCAACGGCTGCGGCGCATATCCGCGTGCGCGGCGCACGGGCATGACGGCCCCGTCGACTACGCGTACCACGGAGTCGTCGTAGCGTGAGAGAATCGCACGGTTATTGCCAAGTAGCGCGTCGGCGATGCCGGCGGCAACGAGGTGTTCCCAGGCAAGGCTGTCATCAGTTTCGATAGGTTCTTCGCTCAGATTTCCGCTGGTCATGACCAGCGCGTGCATGTCATGCGACGCGGCTGCGGCAAGCAACAGATGCTGAAGTGGCGTGTAGGGGAGCATAACACCGAGCTCGGGAAGGTCGTGCGCGACGGACGGCGCGAGCGCGAGGGCGTCAGGGGAGCCGCCGCTCTCGCAAACAGCACGTCGGCGCAGCAGCACAATGGGGCGAATACTGCCGGCCAGCAAGCCGCGCTCAGCGTCGTTGACATGGCACAGGCGTTCAGTATCGGCAAGGCTGCGCACCATAACGGCAAGCGGCTTGTTACTGCGGCGTTTGCGGCGGCGCAACTCGGCTACCGCCTGCTCGTTGGAGGCGTCGCATGCCAAGTGAAATCCGCCCAGTCCCTTGATGGCGACGATGCCGCCGCCTGCCAGCAGCTCGACGCAGCGTCCGATGATGGTATCGCTGGCCTCGTGCGTGCTGCCGACGGCTGGTGTTGCGTTGACCGCCGTTTGCACAACACCGTGGTCCGCCTCTCGCCACGTAATATGCGGTCCACAATCAAAGCAGGCATCGGGCTGCGCATGAAAGCGCCGGTCAAGCGGGTCGCCATACTCTGCGGCGCACTCGGGGCACATGGGAAAGCAATCCATCGACGTGGCCGCTCGGTCATAGGGTAGCGAGTGAATGATGGTAAAGCGCGGTCCGCAATTGGTGCAGTTGATAAAGGGATAGTGAAAGCGTCGGTCGGCGGGGTCGAACAGTTCGCGCAGACAGTCGTCGCACGTGGCGATATCGGGGGAGATGAGCGTCGTGTGCACGGTTTGATCCTGCGACGCCACAATGCGAAAGCCCTGCTCGCTGGCGGCGTCCCAGTCGCCGGGTGCCAGGTCCATAAGCTCGACATGCCCAACGCGGGCCGCGGCAGGCGCGTGCTCCGACAGTGCGGCGACAAAGCCGTCAAGTGCCTCGACCGAAGCATGCGCCTCGATGTGCACGCCATCGCCCGCATTGAGCACCCAGCCGCAAATGCCATGCGCCATAGCCTCGCGATACGCAAATGGCCGCATGCCAACACCCTGCACAATGCCCGTTACATGGATATGCACATGCCGCATGTGGCTCCCCCTCGTCAAAACCGACCAAAAAGGACAGGTTTATTATTGGTCGGTAAAACTTCTAAACCTGCCACAACAAACTTGTCCCTTTATGGCAGGTGCGCTGCGGGAAATCCCGTTACAGCCCCAAGCTCTGCTTGGTGGCGGCGCAGGTGAGTTCGCCGTGCTTAACGCCGCGCAGGCCCAGCAGGCGGTCGGCTAGTTCGTAGACGCGCTCGCCGCGACCCTTGAGCGCCAGGATCTCCAGGCAGTTGTGGTGATCCAGATGTACGTGCATCGTCGATACGATCTCGTCGGTGTAGTCGTGCTGTACCTCGTCCAGACGGCGCGTCAGGTCGCCGGTATGGTGGTCATAGATCATGGTGAGCGAACCGATGACCTGCTCGTCGGGTGTGCGCATCTGCTCCTTGGCGATCGAGGCGCGAATCAGGTCGCGTACGGCCTCGGATCGGTTGGCCACGTCACCGCGGCGCGCGATCTGCTCGTCAAAGCGGCGCAGCAGGTCGTCGGGCGCGGTGACCGAAAAACGGACCAGCTCGGAGGTGGATCCGCTGCAACGGCACCCTGTGTCGCCGGTCGGTCCGTGAGGGTGCCCGTGCTCGTGTTCGCAGGCGTGCGCGTGCTCGTGCTCGGCCACGTTACACCAGCTTCACGGAGCCGACGGAGTTGTGATCTGCCTCGATGGCCTCCTCGTAGCCCTCGAGCGCATCGTGCGCCTCGTGCAGCGCGGACATGGCGGCCTCGAGCTTGGCGCCAATGCGCTCCATGTCAAAGTTCTCGGTCGCATGCAGCAGCTGATGGCTCCACTCGTGAGCGAGCTCAATGGTGTCGTCGACCTGCTTGACGCTCATGGCAAGCTGGCTCATGTTCATTCCGACGTCATGCATGGGAATCTCCTTTTGTGCGGGGCGATATGGTGGTTCAAATTTTACTACGCCCGCCCTGGGCGCCGTCGCATAAGAAAACGGGTGCGAGTCCGTCTGACCCGCACCCGTTCACTGGGGGCTGTCTGTGTCTACCATGCTATCCGTGGTTGCATGCCTTGCGTTTGGCACTCCGGTGAGCGGTGCGAAACCGCTCATGGACGGCAGACAAGTAACAAGCGTATTACAGATGTTTCTTCAGCAGTGCCTGAAGTCTTGCCTTGGGTAAGGCGCCGACCGAGCGGTCGACCTCCTCGCCGTTCTTAAAGACGATCAGCGTGGGGATGCTCATGACGCCAAACTTCATGGCCAGGTCCTGGTTGTCGTCGACGTTGCACTTGGCCACAGCCAGCTTGCCGGCCAGCTCGTCGGCAAGCTCGTCTACGATGGGCGAGAGCGAGCGGCAGGGGCCGCACCACGGGGCCCAAAAATCGACCAGCACGGGAAGACTGTCGTTAACGACGGAATCGAAGTTTTCAGGGGTAATCTGCTTAATGTCAGCCATAGTGACCTCCATAGTGCGACGCGGCTCGGCCGCGTAAAACTCAGTACGACCGTGCTTATACCCAACGGCCCGCAATGCAACCACTCGCAGGCGGCTCTTTTATATAATGGTGGGCACGCAAACGATAGGAGAGCGCATGCCCACGTCACAAAGCCAGAAAAAAGAAGCCATCGCCCAGGCGACCGAGCAGGAGCTCGCATCGCTCGCGGGTCGCGGCGTGCGTATCGCGGGCAACGCGTGCTCGCCGATTGTGCTGGTCAAAGGTGATTTGGATGATGCCGAGCGTGCGGGCGGCGAGCTGGCTGCCGGCGCGGATGGCGCCGCGTTGCGCAAGGCGCTCGGCGCCATCGGATATGCCCCCGAGGATTTTTGCGTGCTGGCAAGCGTCGCCGGCGCGGGCGACGGAGCGGTCGCGGCGGGCGAGGCCCTGACGTGCGACCTGTTCCGCGAGGCGCTGGAGGCCTTGGACCCCGAGGCGGTACTGCTGCTGGACAACAGTGCGGCCGATGTCATGCGCGAGACCTATGCCGATATGCTTGTGGCAATTGATGACTTTGACACCGCCATGCTCAAGCCCGGCCTGGTCGCCCATGTGCAGGGGCGCCGCGTGCTGGCGCTCGACGGTTTTGAGGCGGCGCTCATCGACAAGGCCGCTAAGCAGCGCATGTGGGCCTACATTAAGCAGCTGACCCCGGCGGCTGCACCGCTGTAGCGAGGTTGGCGGCAGCCCCTACATCACGGCGCGCAGGTCGGCGGTGATGCCGTGCGCGTTGATGCCCGCGGAAAGCGACGAGAGCGCAATGGTCCCTCACCGAGCTCCCGACCTTGAGCGAGTAGTGGACGCACAGGTTGCCGACATCAGAGCGTAACACTGAAACACGTCTAACGTCACGTGTCCGCCTTATCGATGGTTGAGCTCACTGCGGTACTCGCTCGGAAGCATACCCGTTTCTCGCTGGAATACCTTCGAGAACCGATCTGCGCAGGTGTAGCCGACCGCCCGGGCGACCTGCGCGATCGTGAGGTCGGGCTGTCGCAGAAGCGACTCCGCCATGCTCGCGCGTCGGCGCTGAACGTACGCGGTGAGAGTCAGTCCGGTTTCGATTCGGAAGCTCTCCTTGAACTTGGTGGGGCTCATGCATGCTGCGCGGGCGAGGTCGGACACGAGCAGATTGCGCGCGGCATGATCGTCGATGTAGGCGACGACGGAGCGGATTCTCCGAGCGTCCTCTTCGGAAAGCCTCGCGCGGGGCCTCTGGCGGGAGATGCGGGTACGTTCCACGAGCAATCCGAGCGCCTCGAGCACCTTTCCTTCGTAGAACAGCTGGGACTTGCCCTCGTCGCCCGGGTGGGGATAGAGGCTTGCAAGCAGGGCTCTCATCTCCGGGAACGCATGCATGTCGTTCACGGAGAGAAACGCGTCGCGCACGTTTTCGAACTGCCCCTCGTATTCGGCTTCCAGGTATTCCGTCGACATACGGGGCGTGACCTCGATTCCGATGGCGTGGACGGGCACTCCCCCGTGAACGAGCCCTCGCCAGCCACCCTGGTCGCTGTAAAATCCCCAGAGTGCCTTGGCGCGCAGCTTGCGGTACGGCGTGAGCTCTTCCCCCGAAATCGATTCGTACCAGGTGATCGAAAGGTATTCCGGCAGCTTGAATTCGAGCAGCGCGTCCTTTTCGAGCGTGAAGTCGTGGATGGCGATGCTCCACCGGTCGCTCGGCGCGCAGAGATGGTAGTACCCGCGTGCGAATCCACTGCGGGATGCGTACGACTTCCACAGCGGCCCGAACCCCGCGGGGCGGGTCACTTCGGCGAATCCCGATTGCTCTAGTGTCGCGTCGTGTATGCCGACGAATCCCATGGGTCTGCCTTTTCCTCTAGTAAGTCACAGTTAACAATCATGGTACCAGCCATTCGCCGGATGGGGAGCGGACGTCGCGACCGGCGACGCGACGATTGGACGCGAACGTGCGACGATCGGACATCGCGGTCAGTGCTCCTCATCCACCGCCCTTCGCTTGCATAGAGTTAACGAAAGCTTACATCTTCGTTCGTCAGGAGGAAACCTATGCAAAGCGGCGTTCAGGAAGCGAAACGGGGGCTCGGGGCAAAAGACCTCGTGACCACAGGTGTGTGCATCGCGTTCTATTTCGTGTTCATGATGGTGGGAAGCATGCTGTTCGCGCCGAACCCGGTTCTGACGTTCCTCATGCCGGCGGGCGCGGCGCTGCTCACGGGGCCGGCCTACCTGCTCCTCATCGCGCGCGTGCCGAAGCACGGCCCCCTCATCATCCTCGGCATCGTCGAGGCGGTCATCATGTTCGTGACGGGTATGTACTGGCTGTGGTCGGTGCTCCTCGTCGTGCTCGGCATCGTGGGCGACCTGATCGCGGGCGCGGGCGGTTTTCGGAGCAAACCGCTCAACATCGTGAGCTTCCTTGCGTTCTCGCTCAACCCCCTGGGCTCCTACCTCATGCTCTGGCTCGACCCGGCGGGGTATTCGACGTATTTGGTCGAGAAGGGAACTGAGCAGGCGTACATGGACACGATGGTCGCGACCGGCGCCGACTGGGTGTTGCCTGCGATGATCGCGCTCACGCTCGTCTGCGCGCTCGTGAGCGCGCTCGCGGGGATGCGGATGCTGCGCAAGCAGTTCGAGAAGGCGGGAATGACGGCGTGAGCGTGAGAAATCCGATGCGCCTCGACCCGCGAACGAAGCTCGCCTTGCTGTTCGTTTGGGCTCTCGCGGTGTTCTTTTCCCCGGGCTTGCCGTTCGAAGCGGGGATGATGGCGCTTACCGTCGTCTTCGGGGCGCTGTGCGGCAAGGCGCGATTGTCGGTCGCGATGTTCGCCGTCTACTGCGTGACCATGGGAATCGCCATCGCGCTCGCCCGCGTGAACCTCGGCATCTTCAGCACGCTGTTCAACTCGTTCTTCCTACTCGTTCGCAGAGTGTTCCCTTGCGGGCTGCTCGCGGCGATCATCGTTTCGACCACTCAGGTCAACGAGTTCATGAGCGCGTTTTCGAAGATGCGCTGCCCGCGCGAGGTGACGATCCCGCTCGCGGTAATGATGCGCTACGTTCCCGCCATCCGCGAGGACTGGGGCTACATCAAAGACGCGATGCGCATGCGTGGGGTGAGCCCGACGCTCGGCGGCTTTCTGCGCAGGCCGGGCCTGACGGTCGAGTGCCTCTACGTGCCGCTCATGATGAGCGCACTCAACGTCGCGGACGAGCTGTCGTGCGCGAGCGTGGCGCGCGGGATCGAGAACCCCGCGCCGCGAACCTGCTACCTGCATATCGAATTCGGGGCGGCGGACGCGGCGGCCGTCGCCGTCGCCGTCGCCGTCCTCGTATCGGCGATCGTTCTAAGGATCGTGGCGTGATCGAATTTTCCGACGTGACGTTTGCCTACGCGCGGACCGTGCCGGAGCGGGCCGCCGGTGTGTCGCATATTGACCTTGCGGTACCGCAGGGCTCGTGCGTGCTCGTTTGCGGCCCTTCGGGATGCGGCAAGACGACGCTGACACGGCTCGCCAACGGACTTGCGCCGACGTTCTTTCCCGGAGCGCTTTCTGGCCGTGTGCTGATCGACGGGTGCGACTGCGCGCAGATGCACAGCTGGGAGGTCGCGCTCTCTGTCGGGAGCGTGTTCCAAAACCCGCGGACGCAGTTCTTCAACGTGGATTCTACGGGCGAGGTCGCCTTCGCGTTGGAAAGCTGCTCGACTCCGGAAGGCGAGATCCGCGAGCGTGTGGCGGAAACCATGGACGATCTGGGCATTCGCCATCTCGCCGACCGGAACATCTTCTCGCTTTCAGGAGGCGAGAAGCAGCGGATCGCGTTCGCGAGCGTCTGGGCAGCGCGGCCCACGAATCTCGTGCTCGACGAGCCGACGAGCAACCTCGACATGGCGGCGATCATGGATCTGCGCTCGTACGTGGCGAGGGCGAAGGCGTCGGGAACGTCCGTGCTCGTCGCTGAGCACCGGCTCTGGTGGTTGGCGGACATCGCCGACGAGGTCGTAGTCATGGACGGTGGCCGGATCGTGCGACGGTTCTCCCCACAGGAGTTCGCGTTGCTTTCTGCGCAGGAGGTCGCTGCGCTCGGACTGCGCGCGCAAAGTCTGGCAGAAGTCGAGGCGGCGGCTCCGGTTTGTGGGCAGGGTAGCTCTCGGGCACGTGAGGCGGCGAAGCCGCGGCCAGGTGAACCGTCGCAATCGGAGGTGGAGCCGCGAGCGAGCGAAGGCTATCGGGCAGAAGCGGGCCTCGAAGTGCACGGCGTGCGGGCGGGGTACCGGAAGCGAGAGGTGCTGCGAGGCGTGGATCTTTCGGCTTCCGCGGGCGAGGTCATCGCCCTCGTGGGGCGAAATGGCGCCGGCAAGTCGACCCTTTCACGCGCGATCTGCGGTCTGGCGAAAAGCTCGGGAGGTTATCGGCTCTTCGGCGAGGAGGCAGGCGAGCGGGAGCGTCTCGCGCGGTCGTCGATGGTGTTCCAGGACGTGAACTACCAGCTGTTTGCCGACAGCACTGCGGCCGAGGTCGTCTTCGGCATGGGCAGGAACCGGGCACGGACAGTCGACGCGGAGGGCATCCTTTCGTCGCTCGGCCTCTCCGACGTCGCCGATCGCCATCCGGCGACGCTTTCGGGCGGCCAGAAGCAGCGGCTCGCGGTCGCGTCGTGTGTCGCCGCGGGAAAGGACGTGCTCGCGTTCGACGAGCCGACGAGCGGACTCGATCTCGCAAGCATGCGGCGGGTGGCAGGCCTCATCCGGCGGCTTGCCGCGGAAGGGCGGGTCGTTCTCGTGGTGACGCACGACCTCGAATTCATCGCCTGCGCGTGCGATCGCGCTATCGAGCTTTCCGGAGGCGCGGTTACGGGGACCTACGACGTCGCGGGCGGCTTGGACGACATCAGACGCGCCCTCTTCGCCGGAACGCAGTTCGAAGGGGTTGGGGGCTAGGGTGAGGGCAATGCCGATGCGCCCGCTCCGGACGTCTTAGCCCATGCCTCGCCTCCTGCGTTTCTGCCCTCATCGATGGAAGCCGCGGCATCTTCTTCGGCCTCGCCCTCATCTGTGCCGACGCGGGTAGACCAAGGCGACCGGGAAGAGGAACGGTAGGTTACGAGTGTTTTCATCATGATGCGACGATCAGACGAGCTTATGCGCCAAGGGGACGTATGGGCGCTGTATAAACTCTGGATCAAAGCTTAGAAAGCTATCCTTGCTTCAAAAATAAGCGATAGGGTCGCCCGTTCGTCGCATGTTCCCTACCGCGGAAACGGAGGTAGCATGGCAAAGGAGAAGAAAGAGGGCGGGGCGTTCTCGCTCGTGCTCGCATGGGCGGGCGCCAATCGGAAGTTCCTGGTCGCGTCGATGGTCGCCGCGACCGTGTCGGGTCTTATGACCATGGTACCGTATTGGGGCGTTTACCGGATCATGCAGGCGGCGTATGCGGAAACCCTGACTGAAGGGCTGCTCGCTCAGTGCGCCGCCGTCGTGGCGGTCGGGTTCGTCGTGCAGTATGCGTGCTTCGCCGCCTCTAGCCTGCTGTCGCACAAGGGGGCCTACCGCACGCTTTTCGACGTGAGGTGCCGCATCGTCGACCATCTGGCGCATGCGCCCCTCGGATCGCTGAGCGAGCGATCGATCGGGCAGGTAAAAACGGTGCTGCTCGACGACGTTGAGCGTCTCGAGCTGTTTTTGGCCCACAACATCCCCGAAGCGTTCATGTACCTCGTAGGACCGGTCGCGGCGTTCGTCTTCCTGTGCTCGACGAACGCGCCCCTTGCGCTCGCGACGCTCGTCCCGTTCGCTGCCGCCGTGGCGCTCATGGGTGCGTGCTTCAAAGTGATGGGCGAGGTCATGCCCCGAGCCGCCGCAACGCTTTCGCGCATGAACTCGGTCATGGTCGAGTACGTTTCGGGGATGCGGGTCATCAAGGCGCTCAACATGGGGTCGGCCTCCTTCAAACGCTTCCGAGACAGCGTCGACGGCGAGTTCGACGTGTGGTGCGAGATCTCCCGCAAGACCGCGCCCGCCTATGCGGCGTACCTGGTCGTGATCGAATGCGGACTGCTCATCATGGTCCCCCTTGGCGGGCTCATGTTCACGACGGGCGCCGTTTCGGGGAGCACCTACCTGCTCTTCGAGTTCGTCGGATCGCTCTACCTCGTGGAGATCCGCTTGCTGCAGGAGATGGGGTCCAAGCTCGCCGAGGTGGCAAGTGGCGCGGCGCGCGCCCAGGAGCTGCTTGACATGCCGGTGTTCGGGGGCGGGGATCCGTTCCCCAGGCGTTGCGATATCGAGCTGCGCGACGTGAGGTTCTCCTACGATGCCGGCCGCGAGGTGGTGCGCGGGGTGTCGCTGCGCATCGCCCAAGGGGAGCGGATCGCGATCGTCGGCCCATCCGGCGCGGGGAAGACGACGCTGGTCGAGCTCGTCAGCCGCTTCTACGATCCCGATTCCGGCCAGGTGCTCATCGGCGGGAAGGACGTGCGGTCTATCGACTACGACGACCTCTTGGCCCATGTCGCCGTCGTCTTCCAGAATACCCTCCTCACGAGCGGCAGCATCCTCGAGAACATCCGGATGGGGCTCGACGCATCGATCGAGGACGTGCGCCGTGCGGCACGGCTTGCCTGCATCGACGACTTCATCATGACGCTGCCTGACGGCTACGACACCGAGATGGGCAGCCTCGGCGACCGGGTGTCGGGCGGGCAGCGCCAGCGCATCGCCATCGCGCGTGCCATCCTGAAGGACGCGCCCGTTCTCATCCTCGACGAGGCGACGAGCGCCGCCGATCCGGAGAACCAGCTCCAGATCGACACGGCAATCGGGAACCTGTGCTCGGGAAAGACGGTAATCGTCGTCGCGCACCGCCTCGGCGTGGTCCGCGGGTGCGACCGGGTCGCCGTCGTCGAAGACGGGCGCGTGACGGCGGTCGGCGCGCACGAGCAGGTCCTTACGGCATGCCCCTACTACGCGCAGGCGTGGCGGGACTACGACGAAGCTCGCAGCGTCAGTTTCGGGTGGGCGGGCGTTGCGGAGAGCGATGGCTCGCCTGGCAGCGATGGCGCGAAGAACGCAGGAGCAGGACGGAGCGTTGAGGAGGCAAGCGCGATGACGAGAACGGGGCAAGGCGAAGCCGATTTGGAGAAAGGAGTAGGGCGATGACGGGATCGAACACGGCAGCGCGGCGGGACCCCACGCGCATCTTCGCGAAGAACCGCCGCTTCTCAGTCCATATTGCCTGCATGGTGGTGGACGGGGTGCTCGACGGGTGCAACTTCGCTCTCATCTACCTCGTGATACGGGGTGTTTTCGAGGGGTCGTTCACGATGTCGTCGGCGCTCGCCATGACGGCGGCGGTCGCGGCGGTGTTCGTGGTGCGCCTACTCGTGTACGGGTACGGCTATCTTCAAGGACAGATCGGCGGTGCCCAGATCAGCCGTAACATCAGGGTCTTTCTCGGCGAGAAGATCAAGCGGATCCCCCTCTCGCGCTTCACCGAGCGCAGCTCGGGCGACTACCTCAACGCGCTCACGGTGAACGTGAACGATTACGAGCAGATTCTCACGCACAAGACCGGCAGCATCGTGAAGAACGTCGCCTTGGCGGTCATGCTCATCACGTTTGTGACGTGGCTTTTCGCGCCTGCGGGAGCCATTGTGGCCGCGATGTTCCTGCTGATCGTGCCGGGCCTTGCCTACTCGTGGCACCAGGTGAGGCGTTTCGGCGCGCGCAAAAGCGCCATCCAGGCTTCGAACGCGAGCGCGATCGTGGAGCACGTGACGGGCATGCAGACGCTGCGCGCCTACGGGATCGGCGGGACGGCGAACGAGCGCATAGTCGAGAGCATGCGCGCATTCTCCGACATCAGCTACCGGTACGAGGCGGCCGTGACGCCGCCGGGAGCCGTGGTGTTCGCCCTTGTCGGAATGGGCGCGCCCGCGCTGTTCCTCGTTTGCGGCAACGCGGTGCTTGCCGGAACGCTCGATGCGGTTTCCGCCGTGCTCATCATCATGCTGCCCCTGTTCATCATCAAGCTGACGGCGGCACTCTTCGTCGACCTCACCGCCTACCGCAATCTGTCCATCGCGAAGGGCCGCATCGCGGACGTCGCTGCCGAAGTGGAGGAGCAGGGCGTTGACGAGGAGTTTTCCGTCGGCGACGCGGGAATTGAGCTTTCCGGCGTCGATTTCGCGTACGAGTCGGGCAACCCCGTGTTCTGCGGCCTCGAACTTGCGTGCGCTCCCGGCAGTCTCACGGCGCTCGTGGGGGATTCCGGCTGCGGAAAGTCGACTGCGCTTTCGCTCGTCGCCCAGTACTACCGGCCCGATGCGGGGTCGGTCCTCATCGGCGGTTCCGACTCGGCGGCGTACGCCCCCGAGCGCGTGCTCGAGCACGTGTCGATCGTCGACCAGGATGTCTTTCTGTTCGATGACTCGGTGGCAGAGAACGTGCGCTACGCCAAGCCCGCTGCGAGCGACGAGGAGATCAGGAAGGCGTGTCGGCTTGCCAACGCCGACGGCTTCATCGAGCGGATGCCCGAGGGCTACGCCAGCCGCATCGGCGAGAACGGGTCGCGCCTTTCGGGTGGTGAAAGGCAGCGACTTTCCATCGCGCGCGCCATCCTGCGGGATTCCCCCATCGTGCTGCTCGACGAGGCGACGGCGTCGCTCGACATCGAAAACGAGCTGGCGGTCAAGCGGGCAATCCGTAACCTGCTTGCGCGCCGTAAGACGGTGATCATGATCGCGCACACGCTGCCCATCGTGCGAACCGCCGACAGCATCGCTGTCATCGGCGACGGGCGGGTGATCGAGCAGGGGACGCATGAGGAACTTGTCGCACGAGGCGGCAAATACGCCGCAATGTGGGCGGCCGACCGTCAGCTCGCCTAACATTTCGGCAAGCGCGTACCTGCGGTGCGCCGACGAAGCATCTAATGGGACATCAAGGCAAAGGCGTAGATTCGTCCCAACATGCCGCAAATGATCGACCATGGGGACTGGAGATATGCGAACCACGGAATCCTCGGAGGACTACCTGGAGGCCATCCTGCGCATCCGCTCCGAGCGCGGCTCCTGCCGCAACGTGGACATAGCGTGCCTGCTGGGCTACT
>CABUQV010000024.1 GCA_902493855.1 uncultured Collinsella sp. | reverse complement strand
AGGGCGGGGGTTAAGTTTGCTGCTCTACAGTCCTGCGCAAGACGGAAAGCACATTAAGTGCTTTCCTTTGCGTGCGGAACTCGCGACAAACTTAACCCCCGCCCTCAGCCCCGGAAGCCCTCCCTGCCGTCACATTATTCAACCAGTTTTGCGGGCGTGCGCCGCTGCGCGGCTAGCCCGCGTGCTCCTCGGCGGGGTTGGTCTGATTGTTTTTGTTGAAGCTCTGCCTTTGGCTCAAATGGAAACGGGGGACGCATTTGCATCCCCCGTTTTTGTTGTGGTTACTCTAGATCAATAAATTTGGTGCTTATGATCTTGCCGTCTTTTACTAGCATTCTGGCCATGGTGGGGCCTCGGGTGCCTCTGGGGTAGCTAGCGCTGCCCGGGTTGAGGACTAAACAACGGCCCACTTGGGCTTCTTTGGTTACGTGGGTGTGACCATTGATGGCTACGTCTACGGATCCCACCGGAAGGTCTTCGCGGTAGTGGGCTACGGCGAATTTAAGGCCTTCGTAGGTAAAGAGCGCAAGACGGTCTACATCGGGACCGTAGTCGCGGTAGTAATCGTTGTTGCCCAGTACGGCCCGCACGGGGGCGATGGTGCATAGGTGCTCGTAGTCTATCTCTGACGTGAGGTCGCCGGCGTGGATGATCAGGTCTGCGCCCTCAAGCTCATCCAGGAGCGCAGGCGATAAATAGCCGTGGGTGTCCGAGATGATGTCGATACGCTTGGCGCTTGCACTGTTCATGGGATCCCTTCCGCAAAAAACGATTCGGCAGATACATACAAAAAGGCCCCACGGCTCCGCAGACGATAGGTCTACAGGGCTGCGGGGCCAGTGTGCTAGAGACTCAGGGCCTTCTTGAGCGGCACGACGCGGCGGCGCGAAACCGGCACGCGTTCGTCGACGCCCGTAATGCCCAGCTGGATGGCGCCCGAGGGCACCGTCTCCACATCCGTGACGCACGCCAAGTTGACGATATAGCGGCGGTGAACACGGAAGAAGCCAAAGTCGCAGAGCTTGGCCTCAAACTGCGCCAGCGAGGTCGTCGACAAAAAGCGATCATCGACGGTATAGATGCAGGAGTAATCGTCCTTGGCCATGATAAAGCGAATGTCGTCCACGGGAATGAGCACCTTGCGGCCGCCCTTTTCCACCGGGATACGCTCGATGGTCACCTTGCTGTCCGTAACCGGCTTGGTGCGTTGCATGACCTTCTCGATCGCGCGATCCAAGCGAGCTTCCTCGACCGGCTTCATCAGATAATCGACGGCATCCACGTCGAATGCCTCGACCGCATGGTCACTATACGCAGTCACAAACACGATCGCCGGCGGATTTTTGAGCTTATGCAGCGCCTCGGCAAGTTGCAGGCCCGAGGCACCGGGCATCGAGATATCGAGAAACACGACATCCACGCGACTTTCCATAAGCATCTCGATGGCGGAGCGGACGCTCGACGCCTCCGTGATCGTGCCGATCTTGCCCGTTTGCTCGAGCAGGAAGCGAAGCTCCGAGCGAGCCGGCGCCTCATCATCCACAATCATCGCACGCAGCATAGGGATAAAACCTTTCGTCAACTAACTACGCCGGGCATCCGTCGCATGACGTTGAGCCCGTAGCCTTTTATTTTACTCTTGAATGTCGAAGATGCTCTCTGACAAATCAAGATGAAGGAGCACTTTGGTGCCCTTGCCCGGCGCCGATTCGACACGCGTATAGGAGTGCGGCCCATAAAAGCGATGGATGCGCTCCGAAATATTGTGCATGGCCACACCGGCGCCGCCACCCTGGGGAGAGCTGGCGTCGGGACGGGCAGAACGCTCGTCAAACAGTCTGGCGGCGGTACCCTCATCCATGCCCACGCCATTATCGGCCACGGCAATCAAGATTGCATCCTCGCCGTCTTGGTGAACGGTCACGTCGATCCTCAGGGCGTCGTCATCGCCCATACCATGACGTACGGCGTTCTCGACAATCGGCTGGATCACGAACGCCGGCACCAGCGTATCTTCCACGTCCTCGGACACATCGAACGTCGCAAGCACGCGGTCCTCGCCAAAGCGGGCCTTCTCAAAGGTAAGGTAGCGCTTGGTCTGTGCGACCTCGCGCGAGACCGGAATAAGCGATCCCGAGTTGTCGAGCGTGGCACGATAGAACGATGAGAACTCACGAAGCAGTTCGCGGGCCCGCAGCGGGTCGGTGCGCGTAAACGATGCAATGGTGTTCAGCGTGTTGAACAGGAAGTGCGGGTTAATCTGCGCCTGCAGCGCACGCACCTCGGCGCGCGCCGTGAGTTCCTTTTGCACCTCGAGCTCGTGGATGGCGAGCTGCGTGGACAAGATCTCGGCAAAGCCCGAGGCAAGCGCGTACTGGGTACGGTCGACGGCGCGCGGGGTCTTGTAGTAGAACTTGAGCGTGCCGACGGTACGATCGCCCACCTTGATGGGGGCGATAATGCCGGCGGGGACTTGGTTGTGCGAGCCATCCGAGCCCACGACATCCACCATACGGTTGAACGACTGCACGATGCCATGTTCGATAACGTAGCGTGTGGCAAGCGTGTGGATGGGAGAATCTGGCAGTAGTTTTTCCTCAAACTCGCCTGCGCAGGCCAACACGTTGCCCTCGTCGGTGATGGCCACCGTCATGGCGCGCGTCTCGGGCAAAATGCGCCGGCACACCAAACGCGCCGACTCCTGCGTCAGACCGCCCTTAATGTCCTCGAGCATGGCCGAGGCCACCGAGAGCGTCTCCTCGGTGTACTGGGAGCGCACCGAATCGGGATTGAGCGTCAAAAAGATAAAGATGCACAGAAAGATGCACAGCAGCGCGCAGGCAATCACCGTGGCGATCGGCTCGATACCGGTCACCAAGGCAAAAATAAAGTACACCAGCACACAAATGGCGCAGGCAACGGCAATGATGCGAAAGATTGATATTGAACTATCGCGCTGGGCGCGGCGGTCGATCATTCGGCCCCCTCCAGGATACTGATCAGTTGTGCGTCACGCCAAAGCCCGTCCATAATCTTGGGCCAAAAGCTCTGGAAACGCAGGTAGCTTGCAGCGTTTTGGCGCGCATAGGCCTTTGCCTCGCCGATACCATGGCGCCAGATGCGCAGGTAGCCCTCATGCTCGCGGGTAAACACGCTGCGGACCATAGCGGTCTTGCGCACGCGGTCGTCGAGCTCGCGCGAAATCCACGGGCCCGGGTAGGGCATGAGTGATGCCGCCGTAACGGGAATGAGCTCCTTTTGATGCGCGGCGAATGTCAACTTGGCCCGTTCGTAGTACCAACGGTATACATCCTGCATAAAGCGCGGTGAGCGCTTTTCGGACTCCGGAGGCAGATGGCGCACGGTCCACTCGTTATCGAACCACACGTCGTAGCCAAACATGCGCATGTTAAAGAGGTAATCCAAGTCCTCGCCGCGGGTGATAAACGGGTCAAAGGCCACACGCGTAAAGGCGCGGGCGTGCAGGGCCATCAGGCCGCCGCACACGTAGTTAGAGCGCGAGATGCGGGTGCCCGAGAGCGCCTTTTTCATCCAACGGTTGAACTCGATGCGCTTGGTCCACCAACGATGGCAGATGCCCGCCTTGTCCGTGGGAGCCAGCGGCGAGCCGTCGCGATCGTAGAAATAGCCGCTCTTGACCAAGATCGGCAAGCCCTGACGCGTCTGCTGCCCCAACGCATAGGTCGCGCGCTTCATAAAGTCGGCGTCGATGACAGTCTCATCGTCATCCAAAAAGATAACCGCGTCATGACCCAGCACAGCGGCACAGGCTAGCCCCATGTTGCGGATGGCACCGTAGCCTCGCAGGCTCACGCACTCGCCCGAACCCTTGGGCGCGATCTGAGCAACCCGGTCTGCGATGCGCGAGGCCTGGGTGTTGGTGACAACGGTGACCTTGAGCGTGGGATGCGCGTCGACAATCTCGCGCACGCGCAGCGACACATCGGCTGTGGCAGAAACGGGACAGACCACCAAAAGGATGATGCGCGGGATGTCACGTACCTGCTCAAGCGAGGCCAGGCAGCGGTCGAGTTCGGGATTGTCGGCGTTGAGTCGGGTCGAATGGTCATAGGTGCCAGGGGCGTTTGCGCGAGCGTCATCGCCCGCCCAATACGTTGGAATCACGACTGTGGCGTTCATGCCTTACCCTCCCTGCAACACAAAAACGGGACGCCGCCAAACACAGGCGACGCCCCGCGACCTAGCTGATTCCATCATACCCACTTGGGCAAATCATTGCTCGCAAGTCGCAATGTTTATTGCGGATAACCCCAAAAGAGTACCGTGGACAGGCACAATAGCCGCTCGCTCCTATGCGGCATGCTCTGCCGCCCGAGTCATGCGGGACAGGCGGACCAGCAGCATAAAGCCAACGACTAGCAGCACACCAATGGAAAGGACGCCCAGCGACGGGTTGCCGGTCAGCGAGGTGACGACCGACACCAGGAAGGTGCCCATAACGCTTGCATAACGACCAAAGATGTCAAAGAAGCCGTAGTACTCGTTGGACTTTTCCTTGGGGATAATGCGGCCAAAGTAGCTACGGCTGAGCGCCTGCACGCCGCCCTGGAACAGGCCGACCAAAATGGCAAGCACCCAAAACTCAAAGGCGGTCTTGAGGAAGAACGCGGCGAACAGCACGATGCCCATATAGGCGGCGACTGCCACCAGAATCATGTTGAGCGTGCCCACGCGGCCGGCGAGCTTGCCGTAGATGATGGCAGACGGAAAGGCCACGAACTGCGTAACGAGCAGCGCCAGCACCAGCTGCGTCGAATCGATGCCCAAGGCCGATCCGTAACTGGTGGCCATGGAAATGACCGTGTGCACACCGTCGATATAGAAGAAGAACGCGACCATGTAGACCAGCACGGTCTTGTTGTGGGCGATCTCGCGCATGGTGTGTCCGACCTCGGAGAACACACCGCCCACGATGTGGCCGATAGTGTCCTCGGGACCGCGCTCGCGACCGTACTTTTGCTTATAGGTGCGGATGAGCGGCAGGGTAAAGATGAGCCACCAGGCACCAGTGATGATAAACGACAGACGCGTTGCCAGCATGGTGGGGACGCCAAGAGCGGGGCCACCCATGATGAGCGCCAGGCAGATGACGAACGGCACGGTGGAACCGATGTAGCCCCAGGCATAGCCCGAGCTGGACACGGCGTCCATGCGCTCGTCGGTGGTAATGTCGGGCAGCATGGCGTCGTAGAACGTCATAGAAGAGTTAAGACCGATGGTGCACAGCACGTACACGGTCAAAAATGCCATGGCGGACATTGGGATAGCCTGCGCCAGGCAAAGCACCAGGCCCGTGAGGAAGAAGCCCAAGAAGAACTTGATCTTGTTGCCGGCGTAGTCTGCAAGCGCGCCCAGAATGGGCATGAGCATGGCGATGACCAGCGAGGCGATCGTCTGCGCATTGCCCCAGGCGACCACCAGGTCGGCCGAGGAAGCGCCGGTATTGATGGCGTTAAAGTAGATGGGCACCACCGAGGTATTGAGCAGCACGAGGGCCGAATTGCCCACATCATACATAACCCAGTTACGCTCGAGCTTGGTGTATTTCATGGACAGGGACCCTTCGTATTCGCCCGATATGCAGTTAGTTCATCGTACCCCAATTGTCCAGAACCGCCGGTAAGGATTCGGCAAAGGGGCACGCACGGGCCCTATTCCTCGCGGTCGAACTCCTCATCGGCTTCGAGCACGCGACCGCTGTAGTTGACGTGACTGGTCACGGCATCCATGTCACCGGTCTCGATAAAACGTGCGACCGTGCACTCGTAATCGACCAGCGCGCGATCAAAGACCTCGGGGAAACTCTCGTTCGAGACCTCGTCGGTAAAGGGATTCTTCCATGTCAGATGGCCCAGGTTACCGGTGCGCTCGGGCAGCTCCGTCGTCACGCGATGGGCAAGGCCGTCGAGCAGCGAGTAATCGTGCACCAAGCCCTCAACCAGCGAGATCGCGCGCGTCTTTGCGGAGCCGGCCGGCTCAATCGCGCGGTAAAGTCGCTGCATATTGGCAACGGCAGCACCGTACTCCCCCGCCGGAATGTCAATGCCGTACACGCGTCCGGCAACATAGCTCATCAGCACGCCGGCCACGCGATTGATGCGATCGGTGGTGACGATCTCGCCCGCTGGCGGGTAATCGTCAACCGTAGCGCCATCGCGTTTAAGCTGCAGCATCAACACATCCAGGTCGCTCTCGATCACGGCATGGACCTGACTGCTCGAATCCTCAAGCTCTGAGTCGGATTCCACGATGCCAAACTGCTGCTCATAGACAAAGGGGTGGGCGTTGCGGTCGAGCACGTAATGAGACAGTAGGCCCAGCGCAAAGGCACGACCCAAGCTGGCGTCGCGCGGCAGCAGATGCGACACGCCGTCGCGCAGGCACGCGAACTGGCGAGACATGCGCGACCGATGCATGACCTGTGCTAGCAGCGTGCAGTCGGAAACACGCGGTGTCAGAATGTGAAAGAAAAACGGGTCGGGGCCTTGGTTGCCCAAGATAAAGGCAATGCGCTCTTCATCGGACGTGATGACGCCCTGCGGAAGACGGTCGATGCTTTCCTCGCCAAACAGATGATGGGTGATAAGCGCGGGCATAATGATCCTTTCGATTTCATTCGATGCCACCCATTATGCCCACCGCGCGCCCATGCCAAACCTGCGATGGTAAACGACGGCACGCAGACCGTCTACGCAAGCCCCAAGTGTGCTTTAACCTCGGCAGCGCGACGGCGGGACACGGGCACCGTCGAGGTTACGCGATCGAGTCTGAGCTCCATAAGACCCGTGGAACCGATCTCGACATTGTGCACGTCTTCCAAATTGACCAGATAGCTGCGATGAACGCGAATAAAGCCCTCGGAGCCCAAGCGACGCTCGAGCGAAGAGATCGACTCATTGATCAGGTACGTTCCCTCGGCGCAGATGGCGTTGCAAAAATCGGCGCGCGCCTCAAAGTAGCAGACGTCTGCGGCGGGAATGAACACCTTTTTGCCCCCGCGGTCCACCGTCAGACGCAAAGGCTGGCGCGGAGCGTGGATAACACGACGGACACCCAAGGCTGCCTCGATCTTGTCGAGTGCCTTTGACAGGCGTGCGTCCTCGACCGGCTTGACGACATAATCGACGGCATCGAGGTTATAGGCATCGGCCGCATACTCGGCAAACGCCGTCACAAACACAACCACCGGCGGCGTCTTTAGGTTCTGCAGCGTCTCGGCAAGCTCAATTCCCGAGCGACCGGGCATGGTAATGTCTAAAAACAGCACGTCGGGCTTGTTCGACAGAATCGACTCCACGGCTTCGGTGACATTGCCCGCCTCGGCAATCTGGCCCACACGCGTATCCTTTTCCAACAGATAGCGTAGCTCGGCCCTAATGGGAGGTTCGTCATCAACCACCAAGATGTTCCAGCCTTCGGACATATGTGCTTCCCCTCTTTTTCTCTCAATCCAACCGCGTGCTACGCCGTCAACGGCGCGGGCTCATGCGGCTCGCCGTTCAGCTCGACGATGACCTGCGTTCCCACGCCCTCCTGGGACTTCACGCGCATGCCGGAATCTTCTCCGTAAAAGAAATGGATGCGCTGAAGCACGTTGAAGAGCGCCAGGCCGCAACCTCGCTTGACGGAGCCGTCGGCGGTAATGCTCTCGGGCTCCTCCAGGCGATGCTGCTCAAACAGATGCGCGCAGACTTCTTCGCTCATGCCGATGCCGTCGTCCTCGACGATGATCTCCAAACCGTCATCGGTCTCGAAAGCCCTAACATGAATAGAAAGCGGCTCGGTCTCGCGCTGCGCGTGCTTGATGCAGTTTTCGAGCAACGGCTGCAAGATAAACGGCGGCACCAGGCTGTCGCGCACCTCAAAGTCGATATCGACCGAGACGCGCAGACAGCCGTCGCCATAACGAGCCTGCATAAGATTGATATAGCGAGTGCCCTGTTCCACCTCGTGCTCGAGCGTTGTGAGGGTATCGGAATCAGAAAGCGTCTGACGGTAGTAATTGGAAAAGTCGATCAGCAGCGACCGCGCCTTGTCGGGCTCGGTACGCACGAGCGACACGATGGTGCTGATGGTGTTAAACAGAAAATGAGGATCGACCTGCGATTGCAAGGCGCGCAGCTCCACGCGGGCCGTAAGCTCGTCCTGGCGCTCGAGCTCAAAGCTCGCAAGCTGCGTGGAAATGAGGTCGGCAAAGCCCGAGGCAAGCGCCGTCTGGCGCATATCGATGCTGCTCAGACGGGGATAATACAGCTCGAGCGTGCCCACGCAATGCCCGCGCACGGTAAGCGGTGCGACAATACCGGCGCGCAGGCGCGGAAAGTAGCCACCCGTCTCGGTCGAGGCATCGCGCGAGAACACGCTTTGCTCACCGCTGTTGATCACGTTGAGCGTAGTCCGCAGCACCACCGGGGTGCCCGCGGGGCATTTTGCCGAGTCCTCGCCCCAGCTTGCCAACACCTGCTTGCCGTCGGTAAAGCAGATGGCAGAGGCGATAGTTTCGGACAGGATGATCTTAGAGGCGCCTAGGGCAGCTTCGGGCGTAAGGCCGCGCGACGTGTAGGCGAATATTTTTGAAGCGATGGCGAGCGTGCGGTCGGTTGCGCTCGATGTGAGGTCGTCGGGAACCACAAAGACGTACGAGAAGAAGAAGCACAGCATGACCAAGCCGGCAATGACGACAACGGCCGGAACGGGATTGGGATTATCGGTTAGATCCCAGATGAGCAGCAGGATAAGCAGCGGAACGACAATACCGAGCAAAATGGCTTGAACCACATGCTGAGCGGTACGAAAGACCTTGGTAGAGTTGTAGCTCTTGCCCAGAATCAGCCTATTGAGATCCACCGTCATCTCCTTCTTACCGACGCACCCCATAGCAATAAAGAGGGCCGCAAGCGACCCTCTCCATTGCATTATGCAATCAAATACTGTGTTTTACATCAAGCCATCGATGAACGGTAGCTTAGGCGCTGTACTTGTTTGCCTCGCCGAAGGTGCCGCCCTCGACAATCCAGCCGTCCTTCATGATGACGTCCATGTTGTCGGTGTTGAGCACGTGGATGTCGGCGGCGACGTCACCGTTGACGACCAGCAGGTCGGCGCACTTGCCGGCCTCGATGGAACCGGTCTCGTCCTCGATGTGACACATCTTGGCACCGTTGAGGGTGGCGCAGGTGATGGTCTCGACCGGAGTGAAGCCGATCTTGTCGACGAACTCGTACATCTCCTCGATGGAGCAAGTGCCGTACGGGGTGACGAAGGAGAAGGAGTCGGAGCCGATCGTCATGACGACGCCGCGCTTCTTGGCCTCGCGCAGGCAGTCGTAGTTGCGCTGCAGCTCCTTCTCGACTAGGGTGCCCTCGTACTTGTCGTGCAGCTCGGGAACGTAGACGGGCGGATAGGTGGCGTACCAGGTGGGCAGGAAGGCGATCGTCGGAGTGAAGAAGGTGCCCTGCTCGGCCATGAGGTCCATGGTGCGCTCATCGATATCGAAGCCGTGAATCAACTGCTCGCAGCCAAAGCGAACGGAATCGTAGGCAGCGGCGTGGTTGTTGTAGCAGTGGCTCCACACGGGGATGCCGACCATCTTGGCCTCTTCGACCACGGCCTGAATCTCCTCGGAGCAGTAGTGCTGGTCGCGGCCGGAGTCCCAGCGCCAGATGCCGCCACCGGTAGCCCAGATCTTGATGGCATCGGGGTTCTCGCGCAGGCGACGACGGACGGCCTTGCGCAGATCCCAAGGACCGTCGACCTGATCGCCCCAGGGGTGCGATTCCTTGTTGAGCTCCTGGCTGCAGTGGTGGGAGTCGCCGTGGCCGGCAACGCGGCAGAAGCCAAGGCCGGTGGCCAGAACGCGCGGGCCCTTGAAGACGCCCTTGTCGATGCAGTCACGGATCTGGATACCAAAGCGGCCGATCTCGCAGACGGTGGTGAGGCCGTGGGTGAGGCAGTCGTAGGCCTGCTTGACGGCGACGGCCTGCTTCTCGAGGAGCGGCTGCATGACCCAGTCGGTGTCATCGTCGGTCAAGTTGCCCGAGAAGTGCAGGTGGGTGTCGATCAGGCCGGGAAGGACGGTCTTGCCGGCGGCGTCGATGACCTCAACGCCCTCGGGAAGGTCCTGCATGGCGCCGGCGTACTCGATCTTGCCGTTGTCATCGACGAGAACGAGGGAGTTCTCGACCGGCTCGGCACCGGTACCGTCGATGAGCTTGCCGCCAACGATTGCATACTTAGTGGACATGGTTCCTCCTTATGGATCCATATAGTGGGCGAGGCCGTGTTGGGTTAAGGCCTCACAAAGCTACCCAAGTGGCGCCGGGTTCGGTGCGCGGAAGAGAGGGGCCCGCGCATCTGATCCGCCCCGGCTCGGCGTTACTTTTTGCGGGAATTGGTGAAGGTCATGAGAGCCAGGCCGACGGCCAGCCAGCCAATCACGATACTCCACTCCACCATGTTGAGGGAGGCGGGAGAGAACGGAATCACGAGCAGGCCGATGATGATGGCGCAGGCAGCGATAGCGAGGCCGATGCCAAACTTGCCGCCGGGCACCTCGTAGGGACGAGGCAGGTCGGGCTCGGTGAAGCGCATGCGCAGGCAAGCGAGGGCGACCATGCCGCAGGAGAAGATGAAGGCGAGAGCCGACACGTTGGTCAGAGGGATGAGCATGTTCTTGCCCAGGAACGGACCGACGACGGTGATGACGCCCAAGACGACGCAGGCAAGCTTGGGAGCGCCGGACTTGGGGTCGACCTCGGCGAACTGCTCGGGCAGCTGGCCCTTGCGGCCCATGGCGAGCATGATGCGGCTCGTGGCGCCGTAGAAGGAGTTCATCGGACCCATGGGTCCAAGCGTAGCGATGACGAGCATGGCCAGGTACAGGAGCATGTTGATGCCCTTGAGGCAGGCGAGCGCGGGAACCGGGCTCTTAACGAACTCATGCCAGTCGAGGATGGTGCCGAACGAGTAGATACAGACCATGTAGAAGCCGCCGGCGGCCAGCAGTGCCAGGGAGATGATCTTGCCGAACTTGTTCCAGTTGAGGCCCTCGGCTGCTTCCTCAGCCTGCTGAGGAATGGTGTCGAAGCCGGCGTAGAAGAACGGAGTCAGAACCAAGACCGACACGATGCCGGCGAACAGGCTGGTGCTCTCGGTAGCGGCCTTGCCGCCGCCAGCGCCGGCGACCTGGGAGAACACGGGCATGGCGTTGTCCGGCGAGCCGGTGAACAGCGAGACGCCCATGGCGAGCAGCATGCCGCAGAGCAGGGCCTTGGTCAGGAAGGCCTGGAGTTTGGCAGCCGAGCTGGCGCCGCGGAAGTTGAGGAAGATGACGTAGACTGCAAAGCCGAGCGCGATCAGCGTCGGGAACAGGTAGACGTCGGCCCCCAGTATGGTGTAGAGCTTGACGGCGCGCAGCCACTCAAGGCCGGGCAGGCTGCCGAACATCTCGGACACGAGGGTCGAAATGGCGATGGCCTCCCACGGGCACAGGATGCCGTTGCCCAGGGCCAAAAGCCATCCGGTGATGTAGCTCAGCGTACGGCCAAAGCTACGATCGACATACTCGACGATGCCGCCCGAGATGGGGATAGCAGCCGTGAGCTCACCGAAAACAGCTCCGACGGGCACGAGGAAGATTGCACCCAAGAGGAATGCGATCATAGCGGGAACGGGACCGCCGCCCACGACCATCCAGTCGCCGACCTGCAGAACCCAACCGGTACCGATGATGGCACCGAAACCGATGGTGAAGAAGTTCCAGAGCGAAAGCGTTTTCTTCATGCCGCCGTTATCCTCGACTGCAACTTCTGCGTTCTTGTCCGCCATTGTTCCCCTCCTTTCCTGTTTGACGCCCTTGGCGTCACCCCTTGCGCGGTCCGTTTTGCCGCGCGCTTTTATTCCATGGCTTTAAGATACGGCCTTGGCGCAGCAGCGCCGCTCGCAGCTCGACCGAAGGCAGAACTGCAAAACGAGCGGCGCCGTTTTTGGGACGAACGGCGGGAGACGTCATTCGTCTTGGACGCTTTCATCTTGTCTGCTTTTGAATACCTGTTGCCATGGCGCTTGGCGCGCGGCGCGGCAACGTTCATACCATTTGTCAGGCTTTTGGCGCACATGCCCATGTGTCGTGCATCTTTTTATGTAGGATAGACAAGTTACACATGAGGCAAGGTGATTCGAATGGCATACGGATACAATGACGGCGACCAACGGCCACAAAGCGTGCGCCTTGCCGGCCGCACCACACCAACGCCCGGAAGCACCTCCGACAACGACAACCCGCAGCGCCCCCAAGAGCAGCCCGGGGCTTCTTCGCGGCAACAAATCCGTACCGTGCAGCAGTCAGACCGCGTGAGTACGAGCACACGCCAACGCCAGACCGACACATCGCAGCCACGTCGCTACGATCGCCGTAAGACCGACTACTACGTCAAGCGCTCCTTTTCGCGACCTCAACGCGATCGCGGCAATTCCGCCCCTCACCCTGCGTCGCACGCCACAAGCCACGCGCTTCCGGCCCGCCGCCTACGCCTTACGCTTTGCTCCATCGCCGCCTGCCTCGTCTTTGTGTTTTTGGGATCCTGTATCTCCCACGGATCAGCCGGTCTTGAGCCCACTGCCGAAGACAAGCTGCTTAAAGCTCCCGTCGCGCCCGGTTACTCCTTTGCGTTCTCGACCCCACGCTCGCAATGGCAGGCCGGCGCCATGCCCCACATCTACCAAATTGACCCCGCATGGTCGGAGCTGCCCTATGCCGGCGGCACTATTCGCGAAAACGCTTGCGGTCCCACTTGCCTCACCATGGTCTATATCTTTAAGACCGGCCACACCGATAAGACGCCGGTCGATATATGCGCACTGGCCGAAGCCGGCAACTACGCCCCCACCGGTGCCACCGAGTGGTCGTTTATGACAGGCGGTGCGTGGCAGCTGGGGCTCAACGGAACACAGCTCTATAACGATCGCGAATCGATTACCCAAGCACTTCGCTCGGGTGCGCCCGTCATCGCCGCAGTGCGCCCCGGTACGTTTACCAACGTAGGCCACTACATCGTGCTCTACGGCATCGACGACGCCAACCAGATTGGCGTCTACGACCCCAACTCGGCCAGCCGCAGCGCCCGCCGCTGGGGCGTCGTAGAGGTCCTCAACGAAGTCGAAGCCATGTGGGCCTACTACTAGTCATTGGGCACTCATTGGGGACAGACTTAAATGAGTGGTCATTGGGGACGCTCTTGTTTGACTAGTCGTTTAAGAACGTCCCCAATGACTAGGTAAATAGCAAAAGCCCCGCAGCCGGAGCGGACTGCGGGGCTCATGAAGAGAGGCTAGTTTGCGGGCGCCTTGCCTGGCCCCCACGAGAGAGGCAATGGAGTAGAGACTACTCGTGGATGCGGGTACCGGAGAGGCCGGCCATGGTCTCGGCAGCCTTGTCCAGGGCGCCGATGATGCAGGTGCGGCCCTTGCGGGAACGGGCGAACTTGATGGCGGCGCGGACCTTGGGCTCCATGGAACCCTTGCCGAACTGGCCCTCGTCGGCCAGGCGCTCGGCCTCGTCGGCGGTGAGGTCCTCGAGCTCCTCCTGGTTGGGCTTGCCGAAGTTGATGGCGACGTGCTCGACGGCGGTCAGCAGGAACAGGACGTCGGCGTCGCAGTCCTCGGCCAGCAGCTCGCCGCCCAGGTCCTTGTCGATGACGGCGGGAACGCCCTTGTAGCAGCCCTTGTTCTCGTAGTCGCGGACGACGGGGATGCCGCCGCCACCGCAGGCGATGACGATGAACTCGTTGTCGAGCAGGTTGAGGATGGAGTCGGCCTCGACGATCTTCTTGGGATCGGGGGAAGCGACGACGCGACGCCAGCCGCGGCCGGAATCCTCGACGAAGACCTTGGAGGGATCCTCGGCCATGAACTCCTTGGCCTGCTCCTCGGTATAGAAGGGGCCGATCGGCTTGGTCGGGTTCTTGAACGCGGGATCGTCGGGGTCGCACTCGATCTGGGTGACGACGGTGGCGGCGTGCCAACGCTTATAGCGCTTGTGCATCTCGCGGCCGATGCCCTGCTGCAGGTGATAACCAATGTAGCCCTGGGACATGGCGCCGCACTCGGGCAGCGGCATCTCGGGGGTACCGATGGCATCGTGGGCAGCGGCGAAGGCGTTCTGGATCATGCCGACCTGCGGGCCGTTGCCGTGGGTGATGATGATCTCGTTACCCTGCTCGATGAGACCAAGGAGAGCGTGGGCGGTGTTGCTCACGGCCTCGATCTGCTCGACGGGGTTGTTGCCGAGGGCGTTGCCGCCAAGGGCGACGACAATACGATCGGGCTTGCCAAGAGGCTTAGACATTGCTGGAATCCTTTCTGTAAAAGGCCTACAACCCATTAATAACCCGCGTCCGTGCGATACGCGAGTTTATTAAGGTTTATATTCTCTTTATCGCTCATTTTATTCATTTTGAAAATAGCGGAACGGTGAACGGTCGTTTTTGTCCGCTCAGCGTACAGAACACCAGCTCAGACATATCTACGCCATTTACGTGCAACTTTATTTAAATGCAGCGAGGATTATGTCGGATTATGCAAACTACATCTCTGCTAAACACAAAACGGACAGCGCAATATCTTACTCGCGCTATACGAGATTCTATGCACTTATAAGTCGAGTATGCACCCCTGCAAAAACAAGGGGCTTTTCATCCAGCATAAGGAATAAAGAAAGGCTCCGAAAAGGCGGCAACAGCCAAGTCCCCCATCCATCCCCAAAGTGGCGCGAGGTTTCGCGGCAAAGCCGCGAAACAGCGAAAGGGACGGAATACCCGGCCAACTACGTCCTTCATCCGCCCACACAATCCGAGGACGTAGCCGTAGCAGGATCTGAGGGCTAACCTTCGCGGACACTCCGCAGGATGAAAGAACCCCCGCCGCACGTAGTGCGCAGCGGGGGTTCTTTCATGTCCGAGGACGTCCGCGAAGGTTAGCCCTCAGATCTTGCGGTGGGAGACCTAGGCCTCGTTGTACACCGTCTTGAGCTTCAGCAGGTGAGCGTAGCGGTCCATGGCGGCCTGCTCGTTCTCCTTGAAGAGCTCCTCGGCGCGCTCGGGGAAGGAACGCGTCAGCGAAGCGTAACGGGCCTCGTTCATCAGGAACTCCTGATAACCGCCCGCGGGCTCCTTGGAATCGAGCGAGAACTTCTTGCCGGCAGCAGCCTCGGGGTTGAAGCGGAAAAGGTTCCAGTAACCGCACTCGACAGCCTTCTTCATCTCGGCCTGGCAGTTCTGCATGCCGCCCTTCTTGATGGAGTGCATCTCGCAGGGGCTGTAGCCGATGATGAGGGACGGACCGTCGTAGGCCTCGGCCTCGTGGATGGCCTTGAGGGTCTGAGCCGGGTTGGCGCCCATGGCGACCTGCGCCACGTAGACATAGCCGTAGCTCATGGCAATCTCGGCCAGAGACTTCTTCTTGGTCACCTTACCGGCAGCGGCGAACTGAGCAACCTGGCCCAGGTTCGAGGCCTTGGAGGCCTGACCGCCGGTGTTGGAGTAGACCTCGGTGTCGAAGACGAAGACGTTGACGTTGTGGCCGGAAGCCAGGACGTGGTCCAGGCCACCGAAGCCGATATCGTAGGCCCAACCGTCGCCGCCGAAGATCCAGAAGGACTTCTTGGTGAGGTAAGCCTTGTCGGCGAGGATCGCCTTGGAAGCGTCGCAGCCGCACTTCTCGAGCTCGGCAACGTAGGCAGCGGCAGCGGTCTTGGAAGCCTCGGCGTCGTTGACGGAGTCGATCCAAGCCTGACCGGCGGCCTTGAGCTCGTCGGACGGACCGTCAGCGGCGATGATCTCTTGCGTAGCAGCGATCAGCTTCTTCTGAACGGCCTCGTAACCGACGGCCATGCCCAGACCGTGCTCGGCATTGTCCTCGAACAGGGAGTTGTTCCACGCCGGGCCGTGACCGTCCTTGTCCTTGCAGTAAGGAGCGGTGGCAGCGGGGTTGCCCCAAATGGAGGAGCAGCCGGTGGCGTTGGAGATGAACATGCGGTCGCCGGCGACCTGGGTCACCAGACGTGCATAGGCGGTCTCGGCGCAGCCGGCGCAGGAGCCGGAGAACTCCAGGTAGGGCTGCTTAAACTGGCTGCCCTTGACGTTGGCCGCGATGAGGTCCTTCTTCTCGGAGACGTTCTCGACCATGTAGTCCCAAACGGGCTGCTGGTCCATCTCCTGCTCGGTGGGAACCATCTCGAGGGCGCCCTTGGGGCAGACCTTGACGCAGTTGGTGCAGCCCATGCAGTCGAGCGGGGACACGGCCATGGTGAACTTCATGCCCTTGGCCTTGGGGCCCATGGCGTCGAGCGTGCGGGTAGCCTCGGGCGCGGCGGCAGCCTCGTCCTCGGTCATCGCGAACGGACGGATGGTGGCATGCGGGCACACATAGGCGCACTGGTTGCACTGGATGCACTTGGTCTCGTCCCAGTGAGGAACGACCACGGCGACGCCGCGCTTCTCGTATGCGGAGGCGCCCAGCTCAAACTGGCCGTCGGCACAATCGACAAAGGCGGAAACGGGCAGGCTGTCGCCATCCATGCGATCGATGGGCTCGAGCAGGTTCTTGACCTGCTGGGCGATAGCGGACTTGGTCTCCTCGGAGAGCTCGACGGGAGCGGCATCCTCGGCAGTTGCCCAGTCGGCCGGAACCTCGAACTTACGGAAGGCGGTAGCGCCGGCATCGATGGCCTTGTGGTTGGCGTCGACGATGGCCTGGCCCTTCTTCATGTAGGACTTGGTAGCCGCGTCCTTCATGTACTGCAGGGCGTCCTCGGCGGGCAGGACCTTGGCCAGCGCGAAGAAGGCGGACTGGAGCACCGTGTTGGTGCGCTTGCCCATGCCGACCTTAGCGGCCAGGTCGATAGCGTCGATCAGGTAGACGTTGACGTTGTTGTTCGCGATGTAGCGCTTGGCCACGGCGGGCATGTGCTCGGCGAACTCCTCGTCGCTCCACTGGCAGTTGACCAGGAAGGTGCCGCCCGGCTTGACGTCGCGGACCATCTTGAAGCCCTTAACGATGTAGCTGGGGTTGTGGCAAGCGACAAAGTCGGCCTTGGTCACGTAGTACGGCGAACGGATCGGAGAATCGCCAAAGCGCAGGTGCGAGACGGTGACGCCGCCGGTCTTCTTGGAGTCGTACTGGAAGTAGGCCTGGACGTACTTGTCGGTGTGGTCGCCGATGATCTTGATCGAGTTCTTGTTGGCGCCGACGGTACCGTCGCCACCCAGACCCCAGAACTTGCACTCGATGGTGCCGGGGGCTGCGGTGTTGGGCGCATCCTCGGCCTCGGGCAGGCTCAGGTTGGTCACGTCATCGACAATGCCGATGGTGAACTCGCGCTTGGGCTCGTCCTTCTTGAGCTCCTCGAAGACAGCGAACGCGGACGCGGGAGGCGTGTCCTTGCTGCCCAGGCCATAGCGGCCGCCGACGACCTTGATGCCCGTCTTGCCGGCCTCGTAGAGAGCGGAGACGACGTCCTGGTAGAGCGGCTCGCCGATGGAACCCGGCTCCTTGGTACGGTCCATGACGGCGATCTTCTGGACGGTCTCGGGGAGAACGTCGACAAAGTGCTTGATGGAGAACGGACGGAACAGGCGAACCTTGACCAGGCCGACCTTCTCGCCGTGAGCGTTGAGGTAGTCGATGACTTCCTCGAGCACGTCGCAGAAGGAGCCCATGCACACGACGACGCGGTCGGCATCGGGAGCGCCGTAGTAGTTGAACAGGCCGTAATCGGTGCCGAGCTTCTCGTTGATCTTCTTCATGTAGCCCTCGACGACGGCGGGAAGCTCGTCGTAGACCTTGTTGCAGGCCTCGCGGTTCTGGAAGAAGATGTCGCCGTTCTCGTGGCTACCGCGGGTATGCGGGTGCTCAGGGTTGAGCGCGTGATCGCGGAAAGCCTGGACGGCGTCCATGTCGCACATCTCGGCCAGATCCTTGTAGTCCCACATGGCGACCTTCTGGATCTCGTGGCTGGTGCGGAAGCCGTCGAAGAAGTTAAGGAACGGGGTCTTGCCCTCGATGGCGGCAAGGTGAGCCACCGGCGAGAGGTCCATGACCTCCTGGACGTTGCCCTCGGCGAGCATGGCGAAACCGGTCTGGCGGCAGGCCATGACGTCGGAGTGATCACCAAAGATGTTCAGGGCGTGCGAAGCGACGCAACGCGCGGAGACGTGGAAGACGCCCGGGAGCTGCTCGCCCGCGATCTTGTACATGTTCGGGATCATCAGGAGCAGGCCCTGGGAAGCCGTGTAGGTGGTGGTCAGAGCACCGGCGCCCAGCGAACCGTGAACGGTACCGGCTGCACCTGCCTCGGACTCCATCTCGACGACCTTGACCGGGGTGCCGAAGATGTTCTTGCGACCCTGGGCCGCCCACTGGTCGACATGGTCGGCCATCGGGCTGGACGGCGTAATGGGATAAATTCCCGCTACCTCGGTGTACGCATACGAAACATATGCGGCCGCCTCGTTGCCGTCCATAGACTTAAACTTACGCGCCATATACCCCTCTCCTCTCATATAGGTATACAGGCCCCGGCGATCGCCGGGATGTTGGCGTGATGGGATTTACGCTGTTGCTTCCAATCATCTGGCAGGCAGGCTCAGCAGCAGGTACGTGGCGTGGAGAGAAGACATGCCGAGGCGAGGGACAGCTGATGCGCCCCACAGACCCGACCGCCCGTCTTGCACATGACCGAGCGCCGCAAAGGCCGCATGCCGGATGCTCCCGGGCACGCCCCGGCGATGGGAAGCGCCCGCAACGGAAATCCGCATGCGGGTTTATTGTACCCCGCCGTTAAGTGTAATTTCGACAAATATAGGCGGGCGGTAAAGGTTTACCTCGGGTGACCGCCAAAGGCCAGAATGGTCCCTCCATCCCCGGACGACTGGCTCTGACGCGCCAAGGAGTGTCCCCAAGTACCGGCAGGAAAGGAACGTCCCTAACTGCCGGCTAGAGGGCGCCGAGCAGGATGGCGTAGGTGGTGGATTCGCCGAGTTTGAGCTCGTCGCCGGGGTTGAGCTGGGCGGAGCGGCCGGGCTCTACTTGAATACACACACTCGTGGCCCCGTTTACCACCACGGTGCCGTTAGTGGACGACAGGTCCTCGACAAACCATGCGCCAGACTCGTCGCACCAGATATGGGCATGGCGGGCCGAGACGTCGTCGGTGATGCCGCCCTCCCCCGTTGCCAGCGCGCCGATCTCAACGCCTTCCTCACTCGGCTGAATCCAGCGCGGGACGCTCACCACGTAGCCGTTTTGCACGCACAGCAGTCCCAGCGGATGCGCCGGCGCGACCTCGTGCTCGCCCGCGACCGAAGATGTGCTCAGCGAGCGCGGCGTCGACGTGTCGCCGCCACGGGTCGCATGAGCGCGGCGGCTCGCCCGACTTGGAACTAAGGCGGGCGTGAGAGCAAACGGCATAGGGAACGAATCTTGCGGATGTACTCCTCGACGTCAGGCAGGTAAGCCCCACGAAGTCACCGGGGAGGCCCAAGCGGCCCGGCACCACTTCCAGATTCTGACCAGGGCGAGTCGTTCGCCGGTGGCTGAAGGCTCGCTCCCACCCAAAAGGGGAGATTCGCGTTGTTCCCCAATCGCTCTCGCATCTTTCATTTTGCTCGAGGTGGGCTATGAAAACTTTCCTGGTGAAAGGCGGCGATTGGTTTCCTTTCTTTCTAGAGGAGCGCGCCTGTAATCTGTTTTCATCCTAAATCAAGTTAAGATCGGACCTTCCAGAGGCAAGTCGACTCAAACTGCGAGGCTCCATGTTGGAATAAAGAGCGCTGTCGAAGTGCCAACAACACAAAGCTTGCCAGTCTCAAATAGAACCTTTTGGGAGTCCGATTGGGCCGCACACCGAATCCCCGCTGGTGGTTTTTTATAGCTGCGCGACAATAAACAAGGTTAGTGCCAGTCCAGCATGAAATTGAGGAACGTATGCATTTTTTCTCAGTAAGTGATCGTCGTTACTGCTTCGATGAGGTCACTCGCAATTGCTTTCAGGTTGACCAAGCATCAGAAGATGCGCTTCGCATATTTGAAGCATCGGGAAGAACGGTCAACTCGAAGTTGCTAACAAAGTCACTTGCTGCGAAAGGCTACGACCAAACGACCATAGCAGAACTTGAAGACGACATTGATGAGTATCAACGATTGTCTGAGCGGACTTTCTTAACAAAAGACACGCCTCGAAAACTTAGATCCATCGAACTCCACGTTTCACATGCATGCAACCTTGGTTGTAGTTACTGTTTTGCCGGTAAAGGAGATTATGGAACGTCTCCTCTGCTGATGACAGACGAGATAGCCTTCAAGGCGGTCGACTACCTCGTCGCAAGTTCATCGGAAAACGAAACGCTTGCGATCGTCTTTTTTGGTGGGGAACCCATGATTAACGAGCCGCTGATATGGAAAACGGTCGACTATTCAAAAAGAATATACCCCAATAGAAACTTTACCTATTCTATTACGACCAACGGAACGCTTTTGAATGACACTGCTGTGAATTCTTTCAAGGAGCACGGGTTTTCTGTTCTGATTAGTCTCGATGGTACAGGATGCAAGCACGATGCATCGCGCCCGTACAAGACGGGAGGCGGCTCTTTCTCCGATATCGACAAAAACGTTCGTCGTTTTTCCGAGTCGTTCCCCTTCGGCGCAAGAGCGACCTTAACAAATAATAACTGTAACCTTGTTGAAGACTATCTTCAGTTTAAAGAGATGGGCTTCAGAAGGATTTACTTCTCGCCCGTGAGCTCATTCGATGAGAATATCAAACTCGACGAACACTCATTAAACAAAATCAGGGCGGGCCTAATAGATTTGGCGGATCAATATCTCAAACAGATTGATCAAGGGGAAAAGCCCTTGTTTAGAACATTGAAAACTGCAGTTGATTTGATTATGAGCAACAGGATCGCCTTTGTCGGATGCGGGGCTGGCAGGCGTTTTATTTCCGTGACTCCCGAAGGGGACGTATACCCCTGTCACAGGTTTGTCGGGATGATGCGATTCAAAATGGGCAACATCGTCACCGGAATTGACGAAACTAGGTATATTGAAAACTGGAGTCAGGGTGTCGAAAAAAGAATTGACTGTACGGACTGTTGGGCTCGGTCTTTCTGTGGTGGGGGCTGTAGCTGGGAGGCTGCAGACGAGCACGGCTACTTGCCCAAGAGTCTACACCCTGCATCATGTGAATATAGAAAAATGTGCTACGAGATGGCTTTTGACCTTATTTCCCGCCACTCATCTTCGCAGGAGAAAAATCAACGAGAAGCTACTGTATCGGAATAAGCGGTTCAGCGCATTGCTGTCACCATTGTGGAGGTGTTCGTTCTTCTGATTACCGTCTGCGAAGCTTATTGCTACATTCGCCGAAACCATTCTAGAAATATGGTGAACTAGACATCTTGGTTTGTTATACACAATATTGAGGTTTTTCTGCACTCAAAGGGAGGTAGTCGTGAAGCATATTCATCCGATTAATCCAGGAAGTGGCGACGAGGCAGGCGTGAAGCCGATGTCTTTTGACTGCCTCTTGGGCATTACTGACATCTGTACTGTTTATGATAAAGCAGATGGCTGTGGTGCATACGATTACTGCGACTATGACATGGATGGCGGCAGCATCTGCGTTGTAGATCACTGTGGCATTGATCAAACGTAGTCTCTAATTGGATTAAGGTGAGGAGCTGTTATGAAGCATATCCATCCTGTTGGTTCAAATGAACATCCTCCCGTTGAGCCTTGTTGTCTTGGAGTTGATATATGCAATTTTTACGACATCGCCGAGTGCCCTGTTGCGGATTGGTGCTATGTCGATAAAGAATCAAGCTGTGTTTTGCCAGCAGATTGGTGCGATCCAGTTGACGAGTAGTTTTGTGGCTAGGAACTATTTGGTCCAATTCAGAATAAGATGGGAACAAATACCAAAATCTCGTGTCTGGGAGGAGTTATGCCATTATTGCAAGGTCTCGTTGGATTAGCCTTTATACTTGCGTTATATCTGGCACCTTTTTTAATTCTATTCTTCATTATCCGACTCTTTCTTCGGAGAAAATAGGAGTGTCACGCAAACATTAGCGTAGCTTTCTTCCAATATGAGCCGAGCATTGGCAAGTGGAATAAGAAGCCCGACCGTTCGCCACATGAAAGTGATCGGACGGGCTTCTCTATTTAACCCGGGCCGCCACCCATAGCGGCTTTCCAAGCGTATTCTCAGTGCAAAGCAATCGTCAGTTTAATCCTATGCGCTGATACCGCATTTCATTTGTTCGGCTCGAATTCTACGGCCTGGCAACCCTCGCACTCTCCGGCAAATGGATTGAACGCGAAGGCAGAGATGATGTGTGCGTGGACATCGAGGCTGCTGTAGGCAACATACTGGGACATGGACCCCCGCTGCGCGTGGTATGCGGCCCGGCATATTCATTGCCGTCCAACCCCGTGTAGTTGCAGCAAAGGGTGGAACCTCAATGCTCAGCTCATGTTGTCCGTGGGACACGAGAATCGTAAGTACACTTTGGTGCGATTCTCACGCTGATACTGAGCCACCTGGAATAAGATACGTCGCGACAACACTTCGCTTCACCTCTGTCTCGACAAGATGACGTAGACTAAAGTTTCCTTTAGTAAGAGAACGAGAACTATATCTGAAAGCGTTGCGATGGCGTGAAGGCACCGAGTCCGAACCGCCTGAATGCTACGTGCATCTGCATCGCCTTTTTGTTATCTCTGCCAGTTGGGTAGCACTACACTTGTCATCATTTACCCTGGTACATGCTGCCTAAATCCACTACCCCTTCTACCGCGCCGACCATCTCGTCATCGTGAGAGACAACGATGATCAGCTGGCTTTGCTTGTTGCGCTTAACATAGGCCGCAAGCTCGGCGCGGCTTACAGCGTCTAACCCAGTCGTGGGCTCGTCGAGTACCAAAACTGACGACTTGCGTGAAATCGCCGACCATAAGTACACTCGGCGCAGCTCACCGCCCGAAAGCGCGGAGCAACGTTTCCCGAGCAACTCCTTCACGCTGTTTTCCAGCGAAAGTAGGCCATCTACACCCCGGTGATAGGAAGAAAAGGGCGTGTCGAAATACTCTAACAGCTCTTTCACCGTTTCGTCCGGCGCGAAGCACGACTGTGGGCAGCACGATATCTCTCTCGCACGTATGTAATCCAAGTCGCATTCTTCGATTGGCACGCCGTTGTATTTTACTTTGCCTTTCGATGAGTATAGCCCGAGCATCAAGTAAAGAAGTGACGTCTTGCCTCTTCCGTTTTCCCCAACTATGCAATATGTACCAGGACCGGAAAACTTGAAAGAAAACCCGCCGAGGACCTCTCGGACAGATCCGTCTGGAAGGGCAACCGAGAATTCCAAATCAGATACCGAAATGTCATTTATTTCATCGAGTTTAGCTAAATCGGTCCGATTCCACCCCGATCTCTCCTTTTCTCTCGTCGCGATAGCCGTCCTATCCCATGATGCTTTGGCATCTTGATAGGATTTGAACAATGACATCATACTTTTCAAAGTCTTAAAGAGAACCGCGAAGTATGTACCGATGATAGTGTACTCGCCTATTGACATAGTTCCGTTAATGATTCGTACTCCGGAAACAACAAGTATCACCGCTTGAAACAACGCCGCGAAAAGACCATCGAGCGATGTCAGAGAATATGATAGCTTTCCGGAGCGCAAAACTTTGGGAAAATAGCTCTTAAACCCAGCGTCGAGCGCTTGTTCGCTCTTGCCGTACGAAGATGCCAGTTGAATGTTGAGAATCTGATTAAGCTGCGATGCAATTGCGGCGTAAAAGGCGCTGTCCGCCTCTTTCTTCTCATACGTGACCCTATACAAAAGTTTCCTCAACCCAGTAATTACACAGAAATACACGATGAGGAGAATGATGGAAAACACCGCGAGAGTTGAATCAATTGACCATATGATAAGCAATACGATGGGAATAGCTACAATGGACAGCGGCGCACTGATGAAATTCGCCAAAACGAAGGATGAGACCACGCTGGAGTCGGAAATAATCCGTTGCGTTGTATAGGCTGGATCGATGGTCCGACTCACCAAGTAATCGTCTCTTTCAAAACGCAAGACGGCCTCCCTGAGAAGATCAAAGGAAAGTCTCGTGCTTATGCGAATGGAAAGTGTTCCTGCAAAATAAGTAAAGAGGGTGGAGAAAACTCCTATTGACGCAACCAGGAGTGCGAAGAGTGCGGCGTCTCTTTCGCTGCGGTTACCGAGAAGAAAATCTAAAAATTTTCCGTTCACGTATGGCATGGCATAGGAGAGAGCGGTTCCAATCACCGTGATAGCAATGAAGACGAAAGCCCCTTTTGCTCTGATGAACCTCGAGAGAACGCATCGAATCAAGGAAGGCCCCAATCTACCCGCCACAAAACATCAATCACTGATACCTTACACCTCAACACAACAGGAGCGAAGATTTGCCAATGAGACTGCTTTAAGATTGCCTTGGGCCAATACGGTCTCAAGCTCTTCCTACAAGAGAGTCGGAATCGGACATCTCCTCCGACGAATCTGGCAATCGGGCGATTGAAATATCTTTTTCAACCGCCCGATTGCCACAATAGATTGGAGCGTCCGCCCGCAAACGACCTCGTTTTACACCCACCAAATCCTTTGCCTTTTGTCGCCTAGGCTAGAAAAATCGCTCATAATAACGCAACCAGCCTGCTCGCTTGAAGAAACCTAAGCCCGTAATGTAGATGTGCAAACTTCCGGACGCCTTGCGCGGCATAGCGCGTATAAACTTCGTCAACCGCCTCAGAAATACCTGAGTATCGCGCCAGGGCAAAAGCATACGACGTCGCCGCCATACCCCGCACCCATTCGGAACGCGGACTAATTGAATAGCTGCACAGTATCATCATACATGCATCTAGACCTGATTCCCCAAGTAGCCGACGTATTGATGCGAGCATCGTGGGTCGCCCCTACGCCATCGTCGTCACCCCTATTAGCAGTATTTAGTGTTTTCCTCTAAATGCGTATCGCCACCCTTAAGAATATGAAGTGTTATATCCAGACCCGATTGTCCCCCATCCCCAACGAAGGGATAAGGAATCTCATCCGGAATCGGCAGTAACGGAGGATTCACAACGACAAGCGAAAAACATGAGTCATCTCACAGAGGGGAGTAAAGGCTCCCCTCAAGCACCCTAGTTTCGTCATCCAAAGAGTTGATGGCAGTGTTCTTCTTACAAAGGTCGACAACAAAAGGGTTGATTTCTACAGATGTTACATCCATGCCACAGTTGGTAAGTATCAGGCCCTGTATTCTGGGGCCAGAACACAAATCGAGAGCCTTCCGTGCGCTCTGCGGTGTAAGGCGCCAATCTCAGCAAATCTGTCCCACAATACTGCGCTGAAGAACAAGACGGAACCCCTGAGCCAAACTCCCCTATACCTTTTTAAGGCTAAGACAGGCAAGTTCACGCACCCGGCATATTCCAGAATAACATCCTATTGTTTTAGATGCTCTACAAGCATGAACAGCCGCGAATCGGAAAGATCTTCTAGTTTCGCCCCGACTGACCGCCAAGGGCCAAAATGGCCTCTCCATCCCCAGGCGACCGGCTCTGGCGCGCAGAGAAGTGCCCCCAAGTGCCGGCAGAGACGATATGAGCAGGACATAAAAACATTGAGAGCCCCTGCTGCATGAAAGACCGCGGATTAGGCCGACAATGGTGTGTGTCTAATCCAACCGTGGCGGCCACGCCGCATTCATGGAAGGGGCTCCCATGCTCGATACTACCACCTTCATCGGCCTCGACGTCCACGCCCGCTCGATAAAGGCCGTCTCCCTCGACGTCATGACCGGGGAGGTACGTGCCGCGACCTTCGGCTACGACGCCGGCGCCGTCGCGGAGTGGGTCCGTTCCATGGACCCCAGGGCCAGGTGCGTGTACGAGTCCGGGGTCACGGGCTTCGACCTGCAGAAGAGGCTCTCCGGCCTGGGGGTCGACTGCGTGGTCGGCGCCGTCTCGAAGATGATCAAGCCCAGCGCGGACAGGCGCAGGAAGAACGACCGCAACGACGCCGAGTTCCTCGCCCGCATGCTGTCGGTCGGCAACGTGGTCGAGGTGTGGGTCCCCGACGACGAGTGCGAGGCCGCCCGCGACCTGACCAGGGCGCTCGAGGACGCGAGGGACGACCTCTCGCGCTCGAAGCAGCGGCTCTCCAAGTTCCTGCTCAGGCACGGGCTCGTCTTCGACGAGAGGACGCCCACCGGCCGCAGGAAGGGCAACTGGACCCGGGCGCACTGGTCCTGGATCGAGTCGATAAGGTTCGCGGAGGGGGCCGACAACGACGTGCTCGCCTACTACGTCGACGCGGTCAGGCGGGCGGCGGAGGAGAAGGCGAGGCTCGAGGGGCTCGTCGAGGCCGAGGCCCGCAAGCCCAGGTGGAGGAGGAGGGTCGACTCCCTCCGCTGCCTCAAGGGCGTAGACACCGCGTCCGCCGCCGACCTCGTGTTCGAGGCCGGCGAGTTCTCGAGGTTCGGGAACGCCCGGTCGTTCGCCGCATGGGTCGGCCTGACGCCCTCCGAGCACTCCAGCGGGGAGAGCGACCGCAGGGGCGCGATCACCAAGGCCGGCAACAAGCACCTGAGGAAGACGCTGGTCGAGGCCGCGTGGCACTACCTGACGTGCTCGGGGCGGCCGAAGGACCTCGCCAAGGGCCAGGCCCCGGACCGGGGCGCCCGGAGGCATGCCGCCAAGGGCGTGCGGAGGCTGGTCGAGAGGCGGGAGGCGCTGCTCGCGCGCGGGGTCCACGGCAACAAGGCGAACGTGGCCACGGCGCGCGAGCTCGCCTGCTGGGTATGGGCGGTCGGCCTCATGGCCGAGGAGGCGTAGGGGGGTGTTCCTATAGTTTTGTCAACTGGGAAATGCTCTCCGTGCGACCGAATCGCGGCATGCTGACGCCAAGCCATTAGGCCGGTGGGCTTCAGTCT
>CABUQV010000023.1 GCA_902493855.1 uncultured Collinsella sp. | reverse complement strand
TCCGGCTGGGTTTGGGCGGCCGCCCTCTTGCCCTTGTTGGCGTCGGGGGGGCCCCCCCCCCCGCACATAAGCCGATCACCCCGGAAGCGGTTCGATCCGAAGCCGTTGAGGCGAACCTCAGGTCCCTTTTCTGCGAGCGCACAGGGCGCCACACGCGTGCACAGACTGTCGGTTCGACGTAGAAGCCTCAGCCGTAGCAACGGATTGCCCAGCGAGAGATCGCCGCGGGCGGATATTAAACTGCAAAGACGAGCGTCGGTAAGACACGCCGAGGTCGCCGCGGACGGGCTGATATAGGGAGAGGGCCTGACCCCATATCGTTGGGGCCAGGCCCGATTTTGCCTCTTGACAATGTCCTGCTCATATTAAAAGGAACGCCCCTAACTGCCGGCTAGAGGGCACCGAAGAGAATGGCGTAGGTAGTGGATTCGCCGAGCTTGAGCTCGTCGCCGGGATTGAGTTGGGCGGAACGGCCGGGCTCGACCTGAATGCAGACGCGCGTGGCCCCGTTTACCACCACGGTTCCGTTGGTGGACGACAAGTCCTCGACGTGCCAGATATTTTGAGCATCGCACCAGATATGGGCATGGCGGGCCGAGACATCGTCGCCGACGTCGGTAATATCGCCCTCGCCAGTGGCCAGCGCGCCAATCTCAACACCCTGCTCACTCGGCTGAATCCAGCGCGGGGCGCTCACGACAAAACTGTTTTGCACGCGCAGCAAGCCCAAGGGGTGCGCCGGGGCGGGTTCGCGTTCGCCCGCGGTCATCGACATGCCAAGCGAACGCGGCGTGGATGTGCCTCCGCCACAGGTCGCGTGCGCGTAGTCGATGGCATAGTTCACCGAGGACCGCACATCCGCCGAACAACCGACGGCGACAAACAGCACCAGCACGGCCTCGGCGCGCTCGGCGGGCATGAGTTCCGCCGCCTGGGACAGGCGATCGAGCGCGTTGCGATAGAGATTCGTGTCCTGGTGGCACTCTTCGAGCGCGCGTACCATCGGTTCACCTGCAGGACCGCACACCATATTGATCACAGCCGTGGAGTCCATGGGATTGCGCTGGCGCAGGGCCAGTTGTGACATAATACGCGCAGCCGAGGTACCGTATTCGGCAAAGTAGCGCTGCTGAAGCGTGCCGACCGGCGCGCGAACGATAAAGCGGGAAACCCAAGAGCGATCGGCGGCTCGGCTCTGCGGGCTGCGGCCGTCGGCGAGCGGACGGGACGAAAGCACCAGGCCGCACAGCTCGATATGGCTCAGATGCGCCGCGCGCTTAAAGATGTCAAACATGGCCCCGCATGGGGTGAGCTCAACTTGAGATGCCATGACCTAGGCCTCCTTAGTCGTAGAAATAGAATCGGACGATACTTCGACAGGTCCGCCAAAAGTACGGGCAGCTGCGGCTCCACCGGCAAGCGGAGTCGCCATCTGGGCTTTTGTGCGTCGCGGTGCCGAAACGGGAAGTTCAAAGGCAAAGCCCATCGCAAGCAAAAACCACGTAAGCGTATAGGTTGCAACCAGAGCGGCAACAAGGCCGCCCATCACGGCGCGTTGGGAAAATACGCTACATGCAGCCACAACCAGCACCGGAACCTCGCAGGCAGAAAGCGCAAGCACACCCTGCAGAAAGCCCGAGCGCCGATTGCGCGCAAGTGCCCCCGTGGCAACGCCGGCTATGCCTGGCAGCGCCAACGCCAGTGCGGCAATAATACCCGGTAGCGGCCCAGACCACACGAGCGATCCCAAAGTCACCGTCACGCGAGCGCCCGACGCCAGCAGCGCGGCCGAAACCACGACCACAGCCCAAACCACGCTGCAAACGACCGCCGCACCGATCATCGCCGCGCGACGAACCGCGCGGCCGGACGCATCCATGGGGCACGGCGTGAGCGGCTCGCCGCGGAGCGAACGACCGACATTTTGCGCATAGTGGTCACAAAACGCCGAGAGCGCCGCCTCGACCGCCGCCGGCTCGGGACGATCTTTTTGATGGCTGGACAGACAGGCCATCACCACGTCGAACAGCTGGGCATCGACAAACGCCAGCGCATCGCGTAGCTCTTCGGAATCCGGCTCAAGCCCTAGCTGCTGGGCCTGCTCGGCCGCGGCGAGCGCCACATCGGGCTCACGACGAAGCAGCTGAGTCAAATCGCAACCGGGCGCATGGGCACCAATGGGATAGTCGGGCCGCGTGTCCATCTTGAGACGATAGGGGCTGGCGATGTCGCGCGTCTTTTTGCGCGAACCCGAGGTGCCCGAAGTGCTCGGCACGGCTTCGTATGGCGCGGCGCCGGCAATGAGCTCGTAAACCGTGCTTGCCGCGGCATAGACGTCGATCGCCGGCGACATACGCAAAGCGCGCAGATCGGGAATATCGTCGGTGAGCATCTCGGGCGGGGCATAGGCAACCGTCGCGCGACGCAGCGTGGCATAGCGCTCCGTAAACGAAGCCTTGCCGCCGGTACCGGCCACGGCCGACGCAGGCTCGAGCGCCAGCGACGAGCCAAAGTCGATCAGGCACAGGTCAAAGGTGCCCTCGGCAAGCTGCCGGTCAAGCGGCAGGCGCGCCGTACGCACCATAATATTAGCGGGCGAGATATCGCGATGGACAAAGCCCTCGCCCACCAGGCTCATACGGCAGAGCAGATCGAACAGGTCGCGACCCAGACGCGCCGCCACAAGCGGCGACAGGCGTCCGGCATCGTCCACGGCGAGTCGCGAACGCAAGCGGGCAAGCGTCTCGCCCTCGACCCATTCCATGACAATTGCAGGCACACCGTCGACCTCGCCCCAGCCATAGAGGCGGGGAAAGCCCTTAAGGCCCGAAAGGGCGCGATGGCATTCGTATTCCTCGCGAAACGCCGCCTTGAACTTGGCGACCAGCGCCTCGTGAGCGGCATCGTCGTCAAACTCATCGCGCGTCGGCAAGATGAGCTGCTTGAGTGCCACGGCCTCGCCTTGGGCGTTGACGGCACGCGTCACGCGGCCGATACCGCCACGGCGCATGGTGGCATCGTCGGCAAACAGCATCGTAAAACGACGCAGATAGGCAGGCAGTTCGTCCTGACCGAGCGCAATGGCCGGCTCAAACCCGTCGACACGCGCCAGGCGCAGGCCGACCATGGGATCGCGACCGAGCGATTGTGGTGTGGTGGATGCAAGATCGGTCATCATAGGGCAAGCGCCGCCACGTTATTGTTGAAGTTACCGAGCGCGACGTCATCATCGCCGTAATGGCCGACCCATTGACATAGGTTGGTATAACAGCCCCACAGATTGGCATACTGCTGATACCACTTTGACCGGGGCGAGAATGTCTGACGACCGAACTCGGCTCGAATGACAAACATCTCCCCGACCAGGCTGTCGCACGGCCTGGGATCTCCCGTAGAGTTATAGGTCGAGACCACGTCATTGGCACGAGAAACGTAACTGTCGAGCATGTTGTACTTGGTCACAAGCCAACTGTGAATGCCCTCTTCCTCAGCAGCGGAAAGGCCACCGGAGTTTGCATCGTTGTCAGTGTTGCCGCCCGTCGAGCCGCCGTTTCCAGACCCTCCGGTAGAGGAACCCGCCCCAGAGCCGCCGCCCGAACTCGATGAATCCGAGCCGGAGCCAGAAGTATCCGAGCTACCGGGCTTTCCGGACTGCTGGGCGTCCTGCTCCTTCTGCTGCTCGACCTTATTCACCGTTGCCGCCACGCTATTGTTGGACAACCGATCGATGATCTTGGTGTTGGTGAGCACGATGGTTTTGCCATTGGCAAGCGTGACTTCGTTGTCCGGGGCCTCGGCGCCGTCCGCATCGTCGGTGCCAAACACAATATGAGCGACCACACTTGCCCAAGCATATCCAGTCGTGGTGCCCAGATCACTTTTGACCTCATGCCCCACGCGCGGTTCGCGTGCGGCATGCGCCTGCATCATGGACGGCACGGTCATACCATAGGCAGAAACGCCAGCTATGACCAGCACCAGCGAGCAAGACAGCAGCGCGTACGCCCGCGGCGCCAAGCCCAGTCGGCGTCGCATGCGCACCGCGGCGCCGCGCTTTGTCTGAGTGCCACCGGGCCGCATGCGTTCTCCTCCAACAAAAACACGCCGCTCAGAAGCGGCGCATTCATTCAAATCCATATTTGAGTGTATCAGCGAACCCAAAAGGTTGCGCAACGAATGGGCAAATTAAGGATGCGAGCGGAAGCATCCATGCGATAAGCGGACACGAAGCATCTTTGTTGCACAACAAACTCACAGTCGCACGGGGAAATTATGACTACCCCGTGCGTCGCGAGGAAAACATACAGCAGGAGCAGGCTCGCCACCTAAATCGCACGACGGGCCTCGATGGCGCGGCCAAGTGTAAGCTCGTCGGCATACTCCAGGTCGCCGCCCACGGGCAGGCCGCTCGCCAGACGCGACACCTCGACGCCCAGCGGCTTGATAGTGCGGGCCAGGTAGCTCGCCGTGGTCTCGCCCTCGATGTTGGGGTTGGTGGCGATGATGACCTCATGGATATCCTCGTGGCCCAGACGCGCCAGCAGCTCGCGGATGTGCAACTGCTCGGGACCAATCTTGTCCATGGGGCTGATCACGCCGCCCAGCACATGGTACAGGCCATGGTAGCTGCCCGTGCGCTCGATTGCCTGGACGTCGCGCGGCTCGCCCACCACGCAAATGCGAGTGGTATCGCGCATCGGGTCCTGGCAGATGGAGCACTCGTCGGCCGTGGCGTAGTTAAAGCAGCGGCTGCAAAAGTGGACCTCCTGCTTGACCTCCAGGATGGCCTCGGCCAGGCGGCGGGCCTCCTCGGCATCGGCCTCGAGCAGGTAATAGGCGATGCGCTGGGCCGACTTGGGACCAATGCCCGGCAGACGACCCAGTTCATCGAGCAGTTTTTGCAGACTGTGATTCGCACTCATATATATGCGTGTCTTAGAACGGCATGCCCGGGATGTTGAGGCCGCCGGTGATGGCGCCCATCTGCTTGTTGGCGAGCTCGTTGACGCCGCGGACGGCCTCGTTGACGGCAGCCATGATCATGTCCTGCAGCATATCGACGTCCTCGGGATCGAGGGCATCGGGATCGATGGTGAGGTTGACGAGCTCCATCTCGCCGTTAACGGTCACCTTGACCATGCCGCCGCCGGCAGAGGCGTCGACGGTCTGGGACTTGAGGTTCTCCTGCGCGGCGGCAAGCTGCTCCTGCATCTTGCGAGCCTGCTTCATCATCTGCTGCATGTTCATACCGGCCATGATGGCTCCTTTACGTGCGGCCGCACGCCAAGCTGCAAGGGCAGCCGGAGCGCGGCGGGACTTTCAAACTCAAAAATCGTACCACGGCGCGGGGCCAGCGAGCGGGGCGGACGTGTTACCTCAGTCGATATACATGTCCTGGAGTGCAAGCCGCGCCCAAAGATTATGCAAAGTTGAATAATTCGCATCTGAATAATATTGAAAGCTAAATCTTGTAGAGCCGGAATCCGGTATTTTCTTTCTGCATCCAACTAAATGGCTAAATGCCGAGCCACTACTCGAGGTGGCGCGCATGACGGCGGGGTATAATCTGATTGCCATAAATAGCAATTTGGAGGTGCCCCATGAATGCCCCCGACGCGCTCCAAAACATCCGCTCAAAACACCCCGTTGCATATGTGGTTCTCTACCTCTTTGTCGGCTGGGCATTGCTGGTTGTCATCACTCATGCCATAGCCTTTGGAGCAGAACTGCTGATAGCCGGCTCGGACCAGCCCGTCGTCAAATGGGAAGCGACCGATGAGTGCACCGACGGAACCCGAACCATTTACTACAACAGCCCGTCCCTCTACCAAGAGTTCAAGGTCAAGATAAAGGACTCCAAGATTGTCGATGCCGAACCGGGCTCTTTCTTGACAATCGGAGCAACCCTCAACGCCGAGCAAGTCGAGTACACAGACAGCCATGCGACGTATCGTATCGACCTCAACATCCTAGGCCGACCGTCACGTACCTGCCTGCTCGAATGCGAGATACGCGGCACCACACTACACATGTCCGAAATACAGATGCGCCCGGACAAAGAGTTCTCTTCTTGAGCAGTATACCCGCCTGCGCAGCTACTCCACCGGTTTGAAGATGGTGGCCTGACCGAAGACGCTGCGGATGAGGTCTTTGGCCTCGTCCTCGGTCTGCGGGATGCTCGGGGCTGCGCCCTGGTGGCCGAAGGGGCTGCCGGCGCCGGGGTTGGACTCCCAGGGAGCTGCAGGAGCGTCCTCCTCTTTGGGGGCAGCTACAGCGGACTTGGGCGCGGGCGTCGCACCCGGCACGTCGAACGGAGGAAAATCGTCCCCGCTCGCATCGCCAGCGAAGCCGCCGGCCATGGCGTCGTCGTAGGGCACCTGCTCGGATTCCCACGGCGCGGACTGCGCGACAGGCTGAGCCTTGGGGGCAGCCGAGCGCTCGGGCGCACGGGGTGCGGGCTCGGTCGGGAGCCTACCCGTGGCAGGAGCACCGGCGGGGTTGTCGGAGCGTAGCCAGGGGGCTTTGCCCAGGTCAGACGACTTGGGAGCGGGCGAGACGGGCTTGGGCGCGGGTGTCGGAGCGGCCGGTTTGGGCGCCGCGGGCTTAGGCGCCGACGGGGTCGATGCCGCCACCGGTGCCGCTTGCTGCTGCGACGCGCTGGCGCTCGAGGATACAGGGGCCGCCGAGGACACGGGTTGCGGGTCCGCAGATGCCGCAGCCCGTGCAGATGGAGAATGCTCCTCATGTTGAGGAGCCGGCGTGCCACCCCCATCCAGGACATAGTCGACGGTACGACGACCGAAGACTGTGCAAACCGTCGGCAGGACCACCGACTGCGTATCGGCGCGACCGAGCATCTTAATGGCAAAAGTCGAACCCGCGGGGAACGAGACCGTGAGCTTGGAGCCGTCGTCGGCCGTGGCGCGAGCGTTGAGCAAAAGCCCTGCGTAGGAGGCCTGACGAGCCTTGACGCGCTCGACGACCTCGGCCCATTTGCGCTGGAGCTCGCCGGCGTCCTCGACCGCGGGGGTCTCGGCAGCACCGGCGGCGGCAACCTGGGCGGCATTGTTGGACTGGGGCTTAGGTGCCGGAGCGGTGGCAGGCGCGGGGGCCGCAACGGGCTGAGGCGTCGGAGCCGGCGCAGGCTGAGGCGCAGGCGCTGCAGGTTTGGAAGCTGACACGGACGCAGAACGGGGCGCAGGCTGGGCAGCCGGAACAGCAGCACCACGGTCCCAAGGCATACCGCCCTGGCGCGCGGACGTAGCAGCAGGGGCGGCGGATGCCGCCGGAGCGGCAGCACGGGCGCCCGAAATGAGCGTCGGCTGCTGGGCAGCAGCGGGCACGGATGCTGCAGGCGCGGCGGCCTGAGCAGCAGCCACGCTCGCCGGCACGGCGCCGTTGGCAACCATGGCCTCCAAGCGAGCCACGCGCTCGGCCAATGCCTCAATCGTTAAATCGGCCTCGGGACGTGCCAGACGCGTGCAGGCAATCTCGAGCACCAGGCGCACGTCGCTCGCGCCCCTCATCTCCAGTGCGGCATCGTCGAGCACCGTCAGCACACGGGCCAGGCGGTCGGCAGGATGCTCGCCAAAGGCAGCGGCCTCGGCAGCAAGCGCCTCGGCCTGCTCGGCACCGCCCTCAAACAACTCGGCACGGGCACCGGCAACGCAGGCAACATACACGTCGCGCACGTGCGCCACCAGGTCGCGCGTCAGCTCCAGCAGGTCGTTTCCTTCCTCGACCTGCGCACGGATCAGTCCATAGAGCTCGGCGACATCACGCTCGGCGATGGCGCGGGCAAACTCGCCCAGGATCTGGTCCGAAACCTCGCCCAAAAGCGAGCGGGCGTCGTCCGCATGCACAGAACCGTTGCCAAAGACGCTCAGTTGCTCCAGCGTGGACAACGCGTCGCGCATGCCGCCCTTGGCATGGCGCGCCACGATAGCCAGCGCCTCGTCGTCGTAATCGAAGCCCTCCTGCTCGCACACGTATGCCAGGCGATGCTCAATATCCTCGTTGCCGATACGATGGAAATCGAAGCGCTGGCAGCGCGAGAGAATGGTCTCCAGAATCTTTTGCGGGTCGGTGGTGCACAGCACAAAGATCACGTGTGCCGGCGGCTCCTCAAGCGTCTTGAGCAGCGCGTTGAACGCCGCCGTCGTGAGCATGTGGACCTCGTCGATGATATAAATCTTGTACTTGCCGCGCACCGGGGCAAAGTTGACGGAGTTGATAATTTCCTCGCGCACATTGTCCACGCCCGTGCGGGAGGCGGCATCGAGCTCGTAAACGTCTGGGTGGTTGCCCTCGGCGATGAGCTCGCATTCCTCACAGGTGCCGTCGGGCATGCAGCCGCTCGCACCCTCGGCGCGCGCCGCCTCGGCATTGCGGCACAGCAGTGCCTTGGCCAGAATGCGCGCCATGGTGGTCTTGCCCGTGCCGCGCGGTCCGCAGAACAGGTAGGCGTGGGACAGGCGTCCCTCGGTGATGGCGTGCTCGAGCGTCGAGACGATATGCTGCTGGCCCACCACGGAGTCGAAGGTGAGCGGGCGATACTTTCGGTACAACGATTCCATGGGTGCTCCCCCGGGTATACTGAGTCTTGTTGCCGCGACGGCCATGCGGTCGCACGGCATACTGCATTCATAATAACCCGTACGGCGAGCCCGCCGCGATAGGAGTCCAAAGAGCATGGCAGACGCAGAGAGCAACCTCGTCCCCTCCGAAGCAGCCGACCAGGTCGAGGTCGCGCTCGAGGAGCAGGCCGCAGCCGACGACGGCATCCTGTACCTCAACGAGTACCAGTACGAAAACGACCTGGTCACCGACTTCGCCCGCCTGGTCGCCTCGCCCAGGCGTCGCGGCTCCCTGTACGTCGCCGCCGCGATTGCCGCGCTCATCGGCATCGGCATGCTGGTGGCCGGCGGCAACTGGATCAAGTTTGGCGTCGTCCTGATCGTATTCGGCGCCTTTTTGGCCTGGTGGAGCAAGAACCTGCACCACACCCTCGCCCGCGACTTTATCGACGCCGTCGAGGCCGACGAGTCCATGGGCGGCCGCTATCGCCGCGTCGCCGCCAACGAGGACGGCCTGATGGTTTGGGGCAAGAGCGGCAAGTCGCAGTTCTTCCCGTTTGAGAAGCTCGACCACGTACTCAACGGCGAGCGCATCTTTGTGGCCATGTTCGCCGACCAGGGCGTGACGATCCCTAAGGACACCTTCGTCCGCGGCGATGCCGAGCAGTTTGGTCCCTTCCTCAAGGCGCGCATCAACAAAAAACTCCGCATCGAGACCAAACGCAAGAAGATGAAGGCAGAAAAGGCCGCTGCCGAAGCCAAGCAGGGCGACAAGCCCCAGGAGACCAAGGGCAAGCAGCGCAAGCAGAAGAACAAGAAGAAGCGGTAGGCCAGCCGACACCGAAGACGCCTCGCCCCGCGTCATTCCGGGCCAGGGCGCCTGGGATCGAGCGCGAGTGCCACCGATGGACCCATTTTGCCTAGCTCTCGAGCTACTTCACTTCAAACCTTAAGAGCCTCCGCTCCGGCAGATCGGTCATCTTCATCGTATAGGTTCCGGGAAACGCTTTCTCAAAACGGACGGTTTCGTAATCTTCGAAATAGTCGTTGGTGTTTTGCATCATGAATGGGACGAGCAACTCGTTCTCCGCCCCAACCTGTACAGCAAACGCAGCAGAGCCGCCCAGAGCCGGCATTGCCTGCGTTATCAGATCGGTATTGACCACAAAGTCATAGTTTGGCGCAGACTCCGGCACCAAATGCCAAACATACGTTTTAATTCCGCCTTCGACATTGTCCTTATTCCTGACACGCATCTTTACGGCGATAACACACGTGATGTCGGCGTCCTTCAATTTCGTTTTCGTATCCACGATGCCATATTTTGAATAATCATCATGTGCACGCTTGAGATACTCGCGCGGCGTGAGCAGCTCTGCCCCGTCTATGCAAAACGAATACCCGTCAGTCGCCACATCCTTCGACCCCAGAAACGCCCCATCCATCGAGAGCCATTCGCCCTCCGCATAATATTTCTCAGGAATGACCGTCCGGTTCCCGTTAACGACGCTCACCCTCATGCCCGCAATGCCGGTAGCAGCACAGCCGAAAAGAGCAAGCACCGCCCTTCTTGTCCACAGGGTCTTCTTCATCGCGCTCACGACCTTTCCCGAACTTTCACAACGGCACCGTCGCGCATACAGTAAACCCGATCGGCCAGCTCCTCGAGCACCTCTCCGTCATGGCTGGACAGAATAACCTCGCGACCCGTTGATGCCGCCATCGCCACAACGCGCTTGAGCATTTCCACGCCCGCTTCGTCGAGGGCATTTGTTGGCTCATCGAGAACAAGTAGCTTCGGCTTTTCCATAATTGCCGCAGCTATCCCCAGACGTTGCTTCATCCCAAGCGAGTATGCTCGGAACTTCTTTTTTTCGTCTGCATCGAGCCCCACGAGCCGCAGGGCAGAGCGAATGTCCTCGGGGGTGGCAACGCCCTTGATCTGAGCGATGAGCTCCAAATTATCGTAGCCAGACAGATATCCCAAAAAGGAAGGCGCCTCGATCAACATCCCCAGACTCGGCGGGAACGAGATGTCCACCCCAAGCCTTTGGCCATCGATAGAGATTTCGCCTTCGGTAGGCTTGATCAATCCGCAGACCGCTCGCATAAGCATGGTCTTACCCGAACCGTTTATCCCCTGAAGCCCAACCACAGTCCCAGGGTCAACCTCGATGGACACGTTGCGCAGAACATCGTTTTTGCCCATGCGCTTCGATACGTCCCTAACGATCACGCTCATATCTTGTCCCCCTTTTCTATAAGGTCGGCCCTTCGAAACCACAGTCCACCCAACGATAGGCATAACGACATAATCACAATTGAAAACAAGACGCTCGAGCCCGTCGCGATTCCCTCTTTGACAATTCCGCCCCAGCGCAACAGCATTAGGGCGTTGCCTAACAGCACCCAATGCCGCGCAAATGCCGAACAGATCAGGTAGCTCATTAAAACCACAAACGAGACCGACGGCCCAAGTACAAAGCCAATCACTGCCTGCGCAAACGCAAGCGCCTCGAAAGCAAAAAAGAGACCTGTGAAAAACGGCAGCGCATCCGCCTCGCCAGCTTTGAGAAACCACGGCGCCAAATTAGCCAGCTGAAGCGACTCACCATGAATGACCGCGCTGAACGAGGCGCTCACCATCAAGCTCCAAATCACAACAGAGCAAACCACCACGAGCAGCGAAAATGCCGTTACCGCCGCCACCAAGATAAAACGCGAGACCCACCAAAGGGTTCTTGACCGGCATCGAACAAGCGCTTGCAAACCAAACCCGTGCAACGATTCGGTCGGATAATCGAGTGTTGTATAGAGAATAAGCAGAATGACAAATAGCCATCCTAACGGAGGCACAAACATGAGCCCGGGCCTAGGCTCAAACGGAGCGGATCCGGCAAACACGAGCGCGAGATTATCAGCAAACCCCAAGGCATTCGTCCGAACCCCATACACAGAAGACAAGCCGTAGGCGTACACCAAGTTCGCAACGGTCACTGCCGCAATCGCAATAAAAGTAAGGATGTTCTTCTTCAAAACGGTCCTCAGGTCCGCGGCAACCAGCCTAAACAGCATCAGACCACCTCGCGTCTTTTTAAGAATCTCGCGGAAATCAAAGAAAAGACGAACAGCAAAATGATTTCTGCAAACCCTGCTCGAATGTCGGGCCAGTTATTTAGTGATTCCGACCTGATGCTGTTAAGAATGTTGCAGTTAAAGCCGACGCATGAAAGGACGCTAAAAATCCAATCGTTAACAAAGTGCCATGCAACCATAATCAGATATGGAACGACCATCGCCTTGATTCTGCTGCGAAACACAACCGACAGACCAGTCACGGCCATGGATAGAGCCCCCAGCGTCACTGCATCGAACAGTGTATAAACCAGCACATATAACAGAGGCCGGGAATAAAACAGACCAGAAAAATAGCTATGCAGATAGAGCCCGACGTAAGTCGATTCATCGACCCGGGGGAGATACGCGGGAAACAGCATTGAGACAATCAGGAAGTTCACGAGTAGCGGAATAGCCGTGACCGCAAACGCAGAGAGAAAAGCAGACAGCATCTTCACGTTCACGTATGCATTTCTAGAAACACGTGTGCAGATCTGCGCCTCGTAACCGCTCAAACGCTCGGACAGGCATGACCACGACCCGGCCAGCATGGCAAGCAACGGCAGCGCATAGAAAAACACTGATGCCGATAGCGGTGCATTTGCACTCACAACGATCCAGTTACCAAAGCTACTTTCACGCGTTTGGCCGAGGTATGCCTGGACTTGCAAACCAACGCCATAGCCAAGCGATAACAGCTGCTTGCGCTCAGTCTCGAGCGTCCACCATGCCTCAATGGCAGCCGCCATCGAAATTGCAGTTGCAACCATAAGGGTCAACGCAAATATAGGATTGCCAAATATCTTGGACAACTCGTGCCGCATTAGATTTCTATTCAAGCGACATCACCCTCCCTTCGGCCGGGCCGAGCAGCAACACTCGGCCCGGCCCTAATCACAACAAGAAGCTGCGGATTGGCTAGGAGGGAAGTTTGTTAAAATGGCCAAAGCAATCGGGGCTCCACTTTCCATAGACCGTGCCGTATCCGGACTCGGCCCATGCAGTCAGACGAGCATGACTGCGCTTATTCTCACGGACGAGGTTGTATATCTCCCATTTATCCGCATGGTTGGAGCGATACACGCCTTGCGTGCAATTCATGTTGCCCGTTCCTTTAGTGTCATAGGCACCGTCCACGTACAGGCGCAATGGCTTTCCCGAATAGCCTTGAATCCAAATGTAGACTGAGGATGAATCTTCTTTCTGGCGATAGCCAGTTGCGCTCGTGCCAGAACATTGAAAAGCGAAATTTCTATCTTCGTTGTTCTTGCATGTGGCAATTCCGGCATCCGCGCTCTGCGAAATGCTAGAAACCTGGGAAGTGTCAAACTCCTCTTGAGCAAATGATGCGGCAGGTGCACCCATCGACAAGCCCGCAACAATCGCCAAGCCGACTCCGATTCGAGCAATAACGCTCCTTGGCTTAATCATGGCCTTCTCCAATCAAAAGCGGTTAACAATGCGTCGACGCACGGCAACCTTTGCATGAATGGAGAAAGATGTCTGTAAACACTCGCTATTGAGTTGATAATCCAGGCGTTTACACGTTATCCACCTGCGATAACAATGAAATAAGCTCCGCTTTGTTCTTGATCTTCAACTGGCGATAAGATGCGGATCGCAACGCTTGCACCGTAGATGCAGCATAACCTACGCCCTCCGCAATGGTCTTTGTCGTTGCGCCCTCTGCCGTCATTAGCAAAATTTGCGACTGAACATCGGAAAGGGAGCGCGATGTAAGCAAAGCCAGCTGGCGCACGCGAGCCGTTTCGGTGAACCCATTCGCACGGTACTCCAAGACGGCCCTCTCGTTCTCAACCGAGCGGGCGAGCGCGATGTGCGTGACGAACATGGGCACAGACCAGCAGACGACCACCGTTGCCACGACGACATTGAGAGCCGAACTATGCCCCAACAGCGACGCGAGGAACAGCGGCTCGAAAACCGTCAGATCCTGCGCCATGTTGAGCAAGACGACCCAGACAGGAGCCGTCGCCCCAAAGCAGAGCATCCATACCCCGAGCATTTTGCGCTGCGGACAGCTTCGCAGCACTACATATGTGAGCAGCATCCCCGCCAGCACCACGAACCCATGAATTCGCCCCCTACTGGCCGCATAGATTGAAGCAGCGACACCTATTGACACCAATGGCACGATAGCCCGAGCACGGGCATGCACCTTAAACGGACGCAGCCCAACAGCGAGCGAAGCCGTAGACGCCACGCCGCAAAACAGGACCGGCACAGCCATCAACGGAACTCGTATGCACATCAATGCCGTGATATAGATAAAAGACCATTCCGCAGCAGACAGTATCGCCCACATGCACGGACCTCCGAGCTCAATCGCCCCATCCACCCTATCCAGATCAGCGTCATGATTTGTCTTTACAACCGCGCAATACGGCGAAAGAAACAGTCCGAGGCCCAATGTATAGCTTGCAAGAGAAAAGGCGACTGCCCGCATAACGCTGGATTCCCAATCACTATTCGCCATTACCAAGGGACCTGCCGCAAGGAAAATAAAAAAAGATGTGGGCAGATATCGAAGCAGCCGGTGCGTCCGAGCTAATGCCAACATATCGCCGGCATGCCGCTGCGACAGCTCAGACTCTACAGCTTCGCCCCCACCCGCAAACAGCGCCACCAGCTCACGCGAGCCCGCAACCGACGCCTTCCCGTATGCTCGGTGAAGCGTGGTCCGCACCGTCGATGGCTTCGTATCCGTCTCCCTGGCAATTTCCGCCGGCGTTTTCCCTTTGAGCAACAATCGAACAAACTGCTCTTCTCGAGGCGACAGAGAGGGAGAAAACGCTCCCGCATCGAATGGGTCGGACGTGCGGGGGATATCCGAATCGTTGTTCCGCTTCTTCCTGAGCAACGTACATACAAAGGCAGCAATAGCGGACCCTATCGTCAGCGACGCAATGATCGCGGCATCGTTTGCGAAGTATGCCACCTCAACAGCGGGAACAAGGCCAATGGGAACTGCTACGAGCACAGAACGGGCGAACACGTCGCCCTGCCCCCGACCAAAGGCGCGGGGACAGCAAAGCAGCGGGACCGCAGCCAATACGAGATAGACCAGAGGAATTAAAAGCACGATGCCAATTGATGCGGCCGTTACAGAGGGCATCCCCCATGGCTCGGGAACGACTCTCCATGAAACTCGACAGCAAAACAGCAGGCAAGACAGGACAACTATTGTTTCTGCAAAAAGCGCGCTCTGCGGTCGGCGGGTCGCCCTTTCGCCGTCCCGCGCCGCCCCCCGTATCAAAGGAGAGCCCGCCGTATCCCAAATTACATATGAGAGGAGCAGCGACCCAGTGAAGCACAAGGCACACGAAACGCCATGCAACAGCCAGCTTGGTGCAAACGCGATTGGAATAGAATCTCCGCGAGCATAGAAGGCCAAGTCGACCCATTCGGGAACCACCGCAATAGCAGCAAGGAAAGCACCGAAGACGCCAAGGCGACCCGGCCGTCTTATTTCTCTCCCCTTGCGGAGCGCAACACCATGACCAAACGCCGCGAGGCATGCACCGAGGATAACGAGCCAGGTCATCGCACCTGATGCCAGGCCGATTGAAGATGAAAACCGGTGATAAGGGGTGACCGCCATTACGATAAGCGCAACGGCACAGGCAGATGTAGCAGAACGGCGGGAAAAGAGCATATGGCCTCCATAGCGTGTCATTATATCGCTCGGGCTGCTCATTTATCTCCGCGCCTGCACCAGCCAGCATCAACGATTCAGGCGAACTCCAATCCGAGCAAGATCACGGTCCAGCTTTTGTCCGCAGTCCCCGCATCAAAGCGGGATGCGCTTTCCTTTTGAGCATCGATCCGGAAACTGCATCCCGTTCTAGGCCAATATTCTGGGATGCATTTTCCGCAGCCTACCCCATTCGGAAAACGCATCCCGCAATTTGGACGAAAACTGGGACGCGCTTTCCGGATGGGTCGAGACGAGGGCCAAGCCAGATAGGCCACCTCACCCCGCTACCTTCACCATGCACCCGAGCGTGCTACACTAGCAGCATCTATGCCACCGCGAACGGCTCGGCTCCGCGCCCGCCGCTCGCAAACGAACTTTAAACGCACGAGGGTTGGCCATGCCGCTTTTCTCGCAACATACCGCCCGGTTCTCGCCGGACGTTCCCTTGGAGGGCACCAGCTCTCGCGAGCTGCTCAAGCGGTACCAGCCGCTCGAGACACTTGCGACCGGCGGTTTTGGCTCCATCGAGATCTGCCGCGACACGCACCTGCGCCGCCGCGTCGCCATTAAGCGCATCCCCCTTATCAACGGTGCCGGCATGCCCGCCAGCGACATCATGGATGTCCTGCGCGAGGCGCACACTGCCGCCATGCTTCAACATCCCAACATCGTGCAGGTCATCGACTTTACGCACGACACAGCCTATGCCTACCTGGTTATGGAATATGTCGATGGCATGTCGCTGGCCGAGTTTTTGCATCGCGTGGACGGCCACTCACTTACCTTTGACGAGGCCGCGGCCATTGCCGATGCCTTGGGCCAGGCGCTCACCTTCGCCCATAGTAATGGCGTACTCCACCTGGACATTAAGCCCGCCAACGTGCTCATCGACCACTCGGGCAATGTAAAGCTCACCGACTTTGGCATGGCGCGACTGTCGTCTGCCGGTGGCTTTGGCGGTTCGCGCGGCGGCACTATCGGCTACATGCCGCCCGAGCAGCTCGATATCGAGACCGGCACGGTCGACGAGCGCGCCGATGTCTTTGCCCTCGCCTGTGTGATCTACGAGGGCCTGTGCGGCAGCGCTCCCTTTATGGCGGCCACGCCCGCCGACTCGCTCGGCCGCATCATCGGCGGCGCCACCTATCCCAGCGAGCTGATACCACACTTCCCCCCGGGAGCCGAGACCGCGCTCATGAGCGCGCTCTCCCCCATGCCGCAGGACCGCCCCAACAGCATCGAGGCATTTTGCGACCAGCTCCTTGCCGGTCTGGGCAGCGTGCGCGAAGGCCGTCGCAGCCTGGAGCAAATGGTTGGCGAACTTTCGGATGACGAGCAGGAGCTCGACGATATCGAGCCGTCGCACTACGAGGACGACGCCATCGAGGTCGACCCCGCACTCGGCTGGGCGGGCACGCGCTGGAGCCATGCGCGCGACTACACCATGCGCACTATCTCGGCGCTAACGTGCGGCACCTTTAGCTTTTTGCTGATGCAAACGGCCGGGGTCGCGGCGCTTCCCGGCCTGGTCATTGCGGCCATCGCGATCGGAGCGGCGGCTGGCCTGGCCCCCCAAATTGGCTCGGCCATCTCGGCTGTGGGCTTTTTGGTGCTCATGGCCAACGCCACCATGCAGGCACAGGGCATCCTGTCGATGCTGCCCGTCGCGGTGATCTTTGCCGCCGCCATGTCCGGTTGGTGGATCGCCTGGGGTCGCACCGAGGCTGCCGCGAGCGCCACGCTCACCTGTGCACTCGCGCTTGGCTGTCTGACCGGCAATACCTTCCTGGCAGCTGGGGTCGCCGCCGGCGTCGCGTCATTTTGGCTCGGCCCGGCAAGCGCCGCCGCGGCAACGGGCATGGGCGCGCTTTTTGCCCGTCTGGCCACGGTCGCGCTTTCAGCCGGAGGCGTGCTGGGGCTCGGTAACGTTGCCGCAGCGCTGGGAGACCCGCTCCTTTGGGCTGCCTTTGTGCTGGTCGCGGCAACTGCCGCAGCGTCATCCGCGCTGCTCAATGCCCATGCCAAGCGTGCCGATCAGGGCTCAAACCTTGCCGCAATCGCCGCCATCGCTGTCACCGGCATCGGCTGCGCAGCGGCGTCCTGTCTTGCACACCATATGGAAATTGCCAGCCTTGCAGCCGCGGTCATCGCCAAGGCGGCGGTTGCGGGAATCCTATCCTCTATAATCGTTGGGATATGCCTATATTTGCTCGGATACCAAAGAACCTATACGGAGAGTGATCTTTCGTGAACTTCCTGAACATCTTCGAGGACCACGTGGCCGGCATCTTCGGTGCCACCCGTGCCCCGTTCTCCTTTAAGAAGCTTGCCAAGCAGGCCGCTCGCGACATGGAGGATCAGACTCTGGTGATTAACGGCGTCAACACGGCGCCGGCACTCTATACCATCCTTATCGCCGCCGACGACGATCCCATGCTCGCCCCGTTCTACCCCGAGCTTTCGCGCGAGGTCCGCGAGTTTGTGAAGGCGCAGGCCGAAAAGCGCCGCTATGTCTTTGTCGGCGAGCCCCTCGTGCGCTTTATGATCGATCCGCAGCTGCGCGCCGGCAAGTTCTCGGTCTTTGCCGAGAACGTCGATGCGCCCACGCTCGGCCGCCTGTACGAGGAAGAGCGCGCCTACCAAAACGGCCTGGGCCAGAACAACTCCGCGGCAAGCCGCGCCGCCAGCGCCCCACGCGCCGGCCAGCAGCAGTTTGCTGCCCCGCAGCAGCAGCGCCCCACCGCCATGCCCCAGCAGCAGCCGACGCCTCGCGCCGCCGATCCCGACCCGCTTGCCGTGGCAGACCCCTTCGCGCCTAGCGTCCCCGACCCCGCCGCCGCACCCATCCCGGTGCCGCAGACCGTCTCGCGCGACGCGCTTGCCGGCATGGGCGGAGCCGCCGCGACCGGTGCCGCCGTGGGCCTAGGCGCCGCAGCCGGCATCGCCTCCAACATGGCGAGCACTCGCGCCCCGCAGCGCCCGCTCGCCCAGCTCGTCGACGTCGTGAGCGGCGAGAGCCATAGCATCACCTCCGCACAGGTGACCATCGGTCGCGAGCGCTCAGTTTCCGACATTGCCCTGCGCGACCCCAACGTGTCGCGCCGCCACGCCCAGCTCACCTTTACGGGCTCGGATTGGTCGATCGAGGACCTCAATTCCACCAACGGCACACTCGTCAACAACCGCCGCATTACGCGCTGCCCGCTGCGCAACGGCGATCTGCTGACGTTTGGCCTGAGCACCTTTGAATTTAGGGGATAGTCGCTTATGAACATCGATATCGTCCTTTTTGCAGGCCGCATCGTCCTGGTCGCCCTGCTCTATATCTTCCTGTTCGCCGTCATGAAGACCGGCGTGGGGCTTGTGCGCGGACAGCGCCGCGACTCGGCTATCTGGACGATCGATGTGGACAAGGGTCCACGCGGTATCCGCGGCATCCACGTAGATATGCTCGGCCCCGTCATCGTCGGCCGCTCGCCATCTTCGGACATCTGCATCAACGAACCGTTCGTCTCGGCCTCGCATGCGCGCTTTTCGCTGCAGGGCCCGGCGCTCATCATCGAGGACCTCAACTCGCTTAACGGCACGCTCGTCAACGGCCGCCAGCTCGTGGAACCCGCGACGCTGCGCGAGGGCGACGAAGTCCAGATTGGCGATGTGGTCATGAAGGTGAACCGTCGATGATCGACGAGGAGAACAAGTCCGCAACTATGACCGAGGCACCGGCCGCCGCCACAGCTGCGCCGGCCCACGCCGCTCCGGCGGGCTCCGCACCCGTGGAGCCCGAGGACACCGTGTTCTCCCTGCCTCTTTCGCATGTAACGCATGATATTTCGGATCTCGCCGATAACGAGGACGAAGAGGATGCCGTAGCGGCGCCCATCGGCGCACATGCTGCGGAACAGCCCACAGCGCCCGAAGCAACCCCGGCGCCGGCTCACTTTGCAGAGCCCGTCGCCGCGGCAATCAACGAGAGCGCTGCAGTGTTTGCGGCACCCGAGCCCGCCGCGCCGGCGTTTCCCATAGCCCCGGCATCCGAGGTTGCGCCCGCGTCTACGCCGACGCCCGAGTCTATAGACGTCAGCCCGCAAGATGACGAGTCGACCGCCCGCGTTTCCGAGGAGCCCGACTCCCCGGACACCGGCGATTCCGAATCAAACGCCGAGACCGACACCGTCTCTCCCGGTGACACAGCCGAAATCGACGTTGCCGCCGTTGAGGCCAAGCTCAAAGACCCCGGCTCGACCATGAGCTTTGAACCCCTAACCGAGGAGCGCATCGAGACCGACTCGACCTATGATGCCGGCACCACCACGCAACTCATGTGGGGCGCCCGCTCCGACGTTGGCTGCGTGCGCCCGCACAATGAGGATTCCTACCTGGTGCAGTCGCCGCTCTTTTGCGTATGCGACGGCATGGGTGGTCACGCTGCCGGCGAGGTGGCCTCTTCTATCGCTGTCGAGACCATCGCCAAGACAGCTCCTCAGTCTGCCGACGCCGCACGCCTGGCGGCAGCCGTCGAGGCCGCCAACGCCGCCGTAATCGAGGCGGCCCTGAATGGCCTGGGCAAGCCCGGCATGGGCTGCACAGCCACTTGCGCCTATATCGAAAACGACACGCTCGCCATCGCCCACGTGGGTGACTCTCGCGCCTACCTGCTCCACGAGGGCACGCTCATCCGCGTGACCCGCGACCACTCCTACGTGGAGGAGCTCGTGGACGCCGGCGAGATCACGGCAGACGAGGCTCGCGTCCACCCCAACCGTTCGGTCATCACCCGCGCGCTGGGCTCGGACCCCGCCATGTATGCCGACCACTTCACTCTGCATATCGAGGAAGGCGACCGCCTGATCCTGTGCTCCGACGGCCTTTCGAGCATGATTCCCGATAGCGATATCGAGAACATCGCCACGCAGTCCTCAACCGCGCAAATCTGCGTCGACAACCTAGTGGACGCGGCGCTTGCCGCCGGCGGCCACGACAACGTGACCGTAGTAGTCGTTGACCTGGTTGACGATGGCGTTATGCGCGAGGCGCAACGCGTGCGTCGCCGCAACATTACTATCGCCGCCATCCTGGCCCTCGTCTTTGTGCTGGCAGCTGGCGTCTGGGCCTACACGGGTGTCACCGGCTCGTACTACCTGGGTACCTACCAGGGCAATGTCGCCGTCTGGCGCGGCCTGCCCGGCAAGCCGCTCGGACTCAAGCTCCACTGGCTCGAAAGCGAAACCAGCATCAAGCTGTCCGACCTGCCCGAAGACACGCAAAACCGACTCAAGGCGGGCATTCCGCAAACAAGTGTCGACGATGCGCAGGACACGATATCCAAGTACCGCCACCAGATCGACGAGGAGCAGACCCGCCAGGTGATCGACGCGCAAACGATTCGCGACAACACCAATCAGGGATCGACCTCCGAATCAGATTCCGAGAAAACCGCCGAACAGTCCGCCGAGGCCGAAGCCTCCGAAAAGAACTAGAAAGGGAGTGCCGCTTATGAGTCGCCGCAACACCGAGCTGCTCTTGCTCATCGCCTCGGCGTTCCCCGTCATCCTGCTGTATGCGATGTACGTGCTCACCGCGGGCGCCGCCATCTCCTTTGAGACGCTCGCCGTGCCGATCGGCCTCTTTGCCGCCTTCGCTGCGGCACATATCGCCGTGCGCATCTTGGCGCCCGGCGCCGACCCCGCCATCCTACCCATCGTATTTATACTTTCGGGCATCGGCATCACGTTCGTGACGCGTCTCGCCCCCGCTCTCGCCATCTCACAGCTCATCATCCTGTTTGTCTCGGTGGCGCTCATGGTGGGAACGCTCGCACTGGTCAAAAACCTCGACGTAGTCATGCGCTACAAGTACACCTTTGGCATCATCGGCATCATTCTGCTGATGCTGCCTATCTTTATCGGCACCACGATCTCGGGCTCCAAGCTGTGGATTCGCATCGCGGGCTTTACCATCCAGCCCGGCGAGTTCGCCAAGGTCTTTATCGTGCTGTTCCTGGCCGGGTACCTGGCCGAGAACCGCGAGCTGCTCTCCATCTCCAACCGCAAGATCCTGGGCTTTAAGATCCCTCGCCTGCGACTGCTGCTGCCGCTGTTTGCCGTGTGGGGTGTGTGCCTGCTCGTCGTCGTCTTCGAACGCGACCTGGGTTCGGCCGTGCTGTTCTACACCATCTTCTTGCTGATGCTCTACGTTGCCACGGGGCGCTTTTCGTATGTCGTTATCGGCCTTGCGCTCTTAGCCGTTGGAGCCGTGGGCGCCTACAAGTTCCTGTCTCACGTTCAGGTGCGTTTCCAGGTTTGGCTCGATCCGTTTAAGGACGCCCAGGGCCAGGGCTACCAGATCGTCCAGTCGCTCTTCTCGCTTGCCGATGGCGGTCTGGTCGGTGTTGGCATCGGCAACGGCATGGCCAACAACATCCCTGTCGTCGAGTCCGACTTTATCTTCTCGGCTATCGGCGAGGAGATGGGCCTTTTGGGCGGCGGCGCCGTGCTCATCCTGTTTATGCTCTTTGCCGTTCGCGGCCTGACCACAGCTGCCCGCGCAAAGTCCGACCTTGCCGCCTTTAGCGCCACCGGTCTTACGGCAGCCATCAGCTTCCAGGCCTTCTTGATCGTTGGCGGCGTAACCCGCCTAATCCCGCTGACCGGCGTCACCCTGCCCTTTATGAGCCAGGGCGGCTCCTCTTTGCTGGCGAGCTTTATCATCGTCGCGCTCCTGCTGCGCGCCGGTGACGAGGCGACCGGACGCGAGGCCGAGCTTACCGGCACCGGCACCATGGCCGCCATCACCGATGATCAGGTCGCATCTGCCGCCGCCCCGACGGGCACGCGCTTTGCCACCTCGTCTTCCTACGGCAGCGGCAGCCATTCCGTCGGCTCGCGCATGCGCCGTCGCCTGCTCGACACGCCTGAATCCGGTGTGCTCGGCCGCGTGGCGCTCGCCAACCGTCTAACCCGCGCGGTGCTCGCCTTTACGGCGCTGTTCGCCATCCTTATCGGCAACCTCACCTATGTCCAGGTCATTAAGGCCAAGGACTATCAAGACATGCCGACCAACAACCACACCATCGCCCGCTCCAAGTACATCCAGCGCGGCTCCATCATCACGTCCGACGGCGTGACGCTGGCCGAGTCGCTGCAGCAGGAGGACGGCACCTACGTACGCTCCTACCCCAACGGTAACCTGGCAGCACACGTGGTTGGCTACGTGAGCCAGCAGTATGGCACCACCGCCATCGAGAGCGTCATGAACGACACGCTCACCGGTTCTAAGGACTACTCCAGCTGGAACAACGCCATCGCGTCGCTCGCGGGCCAGACCCAGCCGGGCAACACCGCCAAGCTCACCATCGACTCGCGCATCCAGACGGCGGCCGAGCAGGCACTCAAGGGCTTTAAGGGCGCTGTAGTGGTCATCGACCCGCGTACCGGCGCGGTTCTCGCATGTGCCAGCTCGCCCACATACGACAACACCAACATCGATGCTCTGCTGCAGACGGGCGGCGGCGAGGACGGCTCCATGTACAATCGCGCCATGGACGCGCTGTACACGCCGGGCTCAACGTTTAAGGTCGTTACGCTTTCCGCGGCACTCGAGACCGGTACCGCCAGCCTTACCAGCACCTACCAGGCGCCCGGCTCCATGGACATCGGCAACGCACCGGTCACCAACGATGCCAACGAGAGCTACGGCACCATCAGCCTGCAGCAGGCCTTTGCCGTGTCCTCCAACGTCGTCTTTGGCCAGGTGGCAAACGAAGTTGGCGCAAACACGCTCGTGCAGTTTGCCAACGCCTTTGGCTATGGCCAAAAGCTCGGCCAGGACCTGACCTCCGCGGCCTCCATCATGGCCGACCCGTCGCTCATGACCGAGTGGGAGACCGCCTGGGCCGGCGCCGGCCAGCCTGTCGGCATGGACCACACGCCCGGCCCGCAGACCACCGTCATGCAAAACGCCGTGATTGCCGCCGCCATCGCTAACAGCGGCGTGGTCATGGACCCGTACTTTGTAGCCCAGGTACTCGCCCCGGACGGAACCGTGGTCAAGACCACGCAGTCCCGCTCGCTGGGTCAGGCCGTCAGCTCCGCCACGGCCGACCAGGTCAAGCAGGCCATGCTTGCCGTCGTCCAGTCCGGCACCGGCACCGATGCCCAGATCCCCGGCGTCAAGGTCGCCGGCAAGACCGGCTCGGCCGAGATTGGCGGCACCAACGTCAATTCGATGTTCGTTGGCTTTGCACCTTACGATTCACCCACAGTCGCCATCTCGGTGGCCTTAGAGGATTACGACAAGCATGACGTCAAGGCCGCCAAGATCGCCGGCATCGTCCTGACCGCGGCGCTTGCCGCACAGGGAGCGTGATGCCCATGATCGAATCGGACACCCGAGGCGCGCCGCGGCCGAAGAGTTAGCGGCAACGCGCCACACGGCCCCAGCGGCCACATCGTAGGTACTACACACATCGTTGAGCGAATAGTTATGTTAGGAGCAGGAATGGAACAGAGGGTCCTCGGGGGAAGATACCTCCTCAAGGATAAGGTGGGGACAGGCGGCATGGCGACCGTCTACCGTGCACAGGACCAGGTCCTCGACCGCACGGTAGCCGTCAAGATTATGCTGCCGCAGTATGCTGGCGACGCAACCTTCGCCGCACGCTTTAAGCAGGAGGCCCAGGCAGCAGCCGGTCTCTCCTCCCCCTATATCGTGGGCGTCTACGATTGGGGCAAGGACGGCGACACCTATTACATCGTCATGGAGTACCTGCGCGGCACCGACCTTAAGAGCGGCATCAAGAGCCACGGCGCCCTCGACCCCAAGAAGGTCGCCCAGATCGGCTCGCAGATTAGCTCCGCGCTTTCGGTCGCCCACAAGCACGAGATCATCCACCGCGACATTAAGCCGCAGAACATCATGGTGCTGCCCGACGGCAACATCAAGGTGATGGACTTTGGCATCGCGCGCGCCAAGAACAGCCACCTCACGCAAGACAACAACGTGCTGGGAACCGCTCACTACGTCAGCCCCGAGCAGACCCGCGGTCAGGACCTCGGCCCCACCTCGGATATCTACTCGCTGGGCGTCGTGATGTACGAGTGCGCCACCGGCCGCGTTCCCTTTGACGGTGACGACGCTATCTCGGTCGCACTCAAGCAGGTCAACGAGCTGCCTATTCCGCCGAGCCAGATCAACTCCGGTGTCGACGCCGACCTTGAGCGCATCATCCTCAAGTGCATGGAGAAAGACCCGGCAAACCGCTTCCAGACCGCCGACGAGCTGCGTCAGGTGCTCAACAGCTACCTGTCGGGCCGTGCCGTCAACGTCTCGGAGCCCACGCGCATCATCGGTGCCCCCGGTGAGCTGGGCGCCACCAAGACTCGCGAGCTTTCCGATCAGACGCGCGCCATGGTGCGTCCCGTCTCGGGCGTGAGCGGCCAAAATACCGCCCGTAGCTCGGTTTCGGGCTCCACCGGCTCCTACGAGGTCGAAAAGCCCAAATCCAACAAGAACAAGATCATCGCCGCCGTGGTGGCAGCCGTTGCCGTCATCGGCATCGTGGTGGCCTTTGCCACAGGACTCTTTGGCGGCGAGCAGGTCACCGTGCCCGATGTGCTGGGCAAGGACCAGCAGACTGCCGTCGAGCTGATCAAGGAAGCCGGCCTCGAGGTCGGCACCATCGACCAAAGCTACAACGACGATGTCGACGAGGGCAAGGTCGCCGAGCAGACGCCCAACGGCAACACCAAGAAGGCCAAGGGAACCAAGGTGAACCTGGTAATCTCCAAGGGCCCCAAGCCCTCCGAGAAGGTTGAGGTTCCCCAGCTTGTCGGCCTGACCAAAGACCAGGCCGAGGCCGCGCTGGCAAGCGTTGGCCTGAAGGGCAACGCCTCCGAGGAGGCCAATGAGGCCGATGAGGGCCAGGTCTTTGAGCAGGGCACCGGAGCCGGTAAGGAAGTCGAGAAAGGCACGACCATCTCGTACAAGGTCTCGGGCGGCCCGGATACCACGTCCGTCCCCGACCTGACCGACATGACCGAGGCCCAGGCGCGCAACGCCCTCGATATGGCAGGCTTTGGCGTCGACGTGAGCTACCAGGAGAACGACTCGGTTACCGAGGGCACCGTGATCAGCTGGAACCCCAGCGGCAAGCAGAAGCCCGGCGCCACGATTACCGTCGTCATTGCCAAGAAGTCCGGCAAGGCCAGTGTTCCGGGCAACCTGTACGGCAAGAGCATCTCCGCCGCCGTCACCGCGCTCAACAACGCCGGTTTCTATAACATCGGCTTCTGTGACCAGAACGGCAATCCCGTAAGCGGTAACGAGGATGCCACCGTTACGGGCGTCTCCCCCACCGGCAAGCAGTCCACCGACAGCACGATTACGCTGACGGTCGCACTTTCTGGCTCGGGCTCGGGCACGGGCACGGGCACGGGCGACGATTCCGGTACGACCAACTAGTCGCCACCTCACCGCTCATTACGGCTCTCGCCGCAAACATATTCGCTCAGAAGCGCCCGCTTGCTCCCCGGCAAGCGGGCGCTTTGTTTATCGACAGGCCAGGGCTCCATAGCAACACAAAGAGGCCCGCAAAAACAAGCCTCCCAGGTGACAACAGAATATGTAATGCAGTAATTACTAGCCGCAGAACTTCACCATGGTCTCGACCACGAGCTTCTCGGAGTTGAGCTGCTGTATCATGATGCCCTGCTGGAACAGCGGGATGTTGGCGCGCGTGCGCTCCGGATCGGAGTGCTCGACGAACTCCTTCTTATCCAAGGTGCAGACCGAGCGCGACAAAACGACTTCGAAGCGACCCATTACGGCATCGCGCATGCGCTACAATCTCGGTTAATCTGTTAACCACCCGAAAGCAGCAGGAGGCCCCATGCCCACACCAGGCAAGCGCCCATCCATGCGCCAGATTGCCGTCGCGGCCGGCGTATCCGTCGCCACGGTCTCCCACGTCATCAACGGCAGCGGCCGTTTTTCCGAAGACACCCGCAAACGCGTGGAAGCCGCCCTAAAGGAATACGGCTACGTCACGAACATGGCGGCGAAGAGCCTCCGTATGGCCCAGTCCCGGACCATCGGCATGATCGTGCCGGACATCTCCAACGACTTCTTTTCCAAGATCGCCCTGCATGTGGAGCGCGAGCTGGCAACCGAGGACTACTCGGTCTTTGTTTGCAACAGCGCCAATGACCCCGCCCGCGAGCGTGACTACTTCCGCACGCTGGCAAGCAAGCAGGCCGACGGTATCATCTGTATCTCCGGCCTGCGCAGGCTCGACGGCGAGTTCGTCCCCCACGGAATCCCCGTGGTCTGCATCGACCGTGCGCCCGAAAACGACCTCGGTTTCCCACACGTGGGCTCCGACAACATCGGCGGTGGCTACATGGCGACCGAGCACCTCATCGAGCGCGGCTGCAAGGACATCCTGAGCATCTCGAGTTTTACCGCCAACTACCCCGGCAACGCGCGCCAGATGGGCTACGAGCGGGCGCTCGCCGCGCACGGAATGCCGCTACGCCGCGACTACCAGCTGTTTGTCTCGGGTAAGCAGCCGAGCATCATCGAGTCGGAAGAGCTCGTGACCGACTTCCTCTCCACGGGCTACCCCGTCGACGGCGTCTTCGCCCATAGCGACCACGCAGCCGTGGGCGCGCTGCGTGCGCTCGTTGCCGCCGGCAAGCGCGTACCCGAAGACGTCCGTCTCATCGGCTTCGACGATTCCGTTTACGCGCAGCTTCCGACGCCGCAAATCAGCACCATCCGCCGCTTCCCCGAGCGCCTCGCGCACGAGGGATGTCAGGCCCTGCTCGCCCTGCTGCGCGGCGAAGAGCCCGAGATGGAGACGCTTGTCCCCGTTAAGCTCGTGCAACGCGCGAGCAGCTAGACAGCGGGCAGCGAATAGCCGCGTTTTTCTCTCGCATGTGCTCTATCCCACGCGCGACATGCAAAAAGCCCGCCACCACACGGGTGACGGGCTTTTCCGCTACCAGCCGCGTGCCTCCTCCGCACGTACGAGCTGACGAGCCTCGATCTGGCGAATCATATCGATGCGTCGCTGGTGACGGCCGCCCTCGAACTCGCCGGTGAGCCAGGCGTCGACGATCATCTTGGCCAGCTCGATGCCTACCACGCGAGCACCAAATGCGAGCATG
>CABUQV010000022.1 GCA_902493855.1 uncultured Collinsella sp. | reverse complement strand
CTGACGCTCCTATTTGGCAAGGTGTTTTTTAGAATCCATTTTGCGCTCGGCCTCGAAGGCCTGCCTGTCCCAATCGAGCGGAAGTCCGGCCTCGACCCATGCCTCGTAGGCCCTCCTTATGGGCTTGAGCTCCCTTTGGCCCCTCTCCAGCATCGAGATGTACTTCTCGCTGGTGCCCAGTATGGACGCCGCCCTCACCTGGCTGACCTTCGCCGCGCGCCTGGCCGCCACGAGCCCCGAGGCGTCCTCGGGCCTCCTGACCTCGTGCGGGCGCATCAGCGCCCGGTACGCCTCCCTGGCCACGTAGCGCTTGAGGCACCTCATGACCTCCCTGTCGCTCTTCCCCCGCGCCCTGGCCCTCTCGGCGTACTCGGCGGTCTCGGGGTCGCGCATGACCCTCTGCCTCGCGATCTCGTGCAGCGCGCTGTTCGCCTGCCGGTCGCCGCCCCTGTTGAGCCTGTGTCTCACGGTCTTGCCGCTCGAGGCGGGGATGGGGCAGGCGCCGCATATCGCCGCGAACGACGCCTCGGAGCGCAGCCTGCCCGGGTTGTCCCCGGCCGCGACCGCGAGCTTGGCCGCGCTCACGGGCCCGCACCCGTACATCGCCAGCAGCGCGGGGCAGTTCTCCTCCAGGGACGCCTCGATCGCGCGCTCCATGTCGAGCGCCGCGTCGCGCGCCGCCGCCCACAGGTCCGCCAGCGCGCCGAGCGCGGCGCCCAGCGCGCCCTCGGCGCGCACGGAGGGGAGCTCCTCCATCAGCCTCGGCCCTCCCATGCCGCGGAACCTCGACCTGAGCCCCTCCGGGGCGGTGGTGAGCAGCGACCTCGCGGTGTTGATCGCCGAGGTCCGCGCCTTCACCGCCCCGGAGCGCGCCGCGAGCATGCAGCGCACCCCGTCGACCCACCCGTCCTGGCTCTTGGGGGTCCCGAGCTTCGAGCCGGACATCGCCGCGCGGGCGGCCCTCTCCGCGTCCGACTCGTCGCACTTCCCCTGTCCCGGGCGCCTCCTCTGCGTCCTCGCCGGGGAGAGCGCCTCGCGCACGGGCATCCCAAGCGACGCGAGGTGCCTGGTGAGGCCCGCCCCGTAGGACGACGTCCCCTCCATCGCGACGCAGGCCGGCTCCCCGGCCGCCGCGATCGCCCCGGCGAGCGCCTCGTATCCCGCCGCGTCGGCGGGGAACCGGCGGGACAGGACCCTGCGGCCCCTCCAGTCCAGGACGCACAGCCAGTGCGAGTCGGCGTGGGTGTCGACCCCGCAGAAGACCGGCCCGCGGGCGCCGGGTGTCGATTCGGTTCTCATGTCTCGCTCCGTTCTTTCCGTGCTCGCCTGGACCGGGCAGACGGCACACTGACGGGGCGCGATAGAATGCGGTTGATCGGGTCCGCGGTATCGCTCCATGCTCCTATTAGGTCATGCGGCGGTCTCGGCTCGCCGCGGCCCGCGCGGGACATGTCAGGAAACGAGGGCAGCCCTGTGGGCGCCAGCGGAATGTGGGGTCACCGCGCGGTCCGCATCTGATGGTGTCGACGTCAATGGTATACGGGTGCATCATCGACGTCTTCAATACAGAAAATATCAGTGCGGAGTGTTCTGAAAAGTAACTTCAGGGCGGGCCCTGGGGTAACTCGGCAGGGAGAGTGCGATTTCCTGATCGCTCACTTAATTTAATAAGAAATTGAGTGAGGCCGGAGCTTTGGCTCCGGCCTCCTTATATAAGGGCTCGGCAAAGTATAAGGGCTCGGCAAAGCCGAGCCACTAAATTCTTATCAGCCCCAGAACATGTTTGAGAACTGTGCTTGAAGTGCGTTAACGCAGGGTCGGAATGGGGGCAACTTCCCAACGCATTCCGCAGGGGGCGGTACATTTTGTAGCGCGAAGCGCGAATCAAAATGTACCGCATGCCCGAGGACGCGTTGGGAAGTTGCCCCCGTTCCGACCCGGACATACGGATCTACCTGCGCATTTACAAATTCGTAAACTTTTTTGAAAAAAATGCTTGCACAGTTCTCGAATCATAGGTTATTATCTTCCTCGTTGAACGCGCGGGTCTAACAAAACGAACCGCGAATCAACAACATAGCATGTCGGAGTGGCGGAATTGGCAGACGCGCTAGCTTGAGGTGCTAGTGACCGCTTTTTGGTCATGCGGGTTCAAGTCCCGCCTCCGACACCATCGCATTTGAGAAGCCTCTTCGGAGGCTTTTTTGTTACCGATAGACGGTGGGGTCCACGATGGAAACGCTTGAACGCAACGAGTGGGCAGACGTTGCCCAACTAGTCGAGATCACGAGCGATGCTGTCATCATCTGCGAGCTCGACGGAACCATTCTGCATGTGAATAATCGCTTACTTGGTTTGATGCGCGAGGAACGCGCCGACGTCATTGGTGGAGATGTTAAAGACGTCCTGTACTCGTCCGCTTTTGAACGTGCGACGGAACATCGTCTGCCATTTGAAACTGATGGCTCCGAGAACGAACTGATGCTCAAGCTGAGTGACGGCTCCTTTATCCCCGTCTTGGTTCGTGCGGGCTCCGTAACGCCTCCACGCATCTTTGGGCGCCGCGCGCCACGTGTCCTGGTGGCGCTCCATAGCATCGAAGAACAGTATTCGCACGACCGTCAGCTCGAGCGTGCTCTTTCGGAGCTTAGAGTGGCTAACAAGCGCCTCTCTGGCACGCTCTCGGTCATTATGAGTACCGTGGGCTCCGATGAGCTGCCCAGCCTACTTGATACCGTTTTGAACCAGCTTGTAGGAACGCTCGATGCTTCGGGTGCTGCTATCTATTTTTCTGAGAGCGGCGGTTTTAAACTTCGCGGTGTTTCCAAGGAGCTGTACGACAGCTACCTGCCTGAGTTTTTGCCGTATGGCGCTGGCATTCCGACGTATGTTCTTCGTGAGTCGCGTGCCTGTCGCTTGTCGATTCAACAGGACCTTAAGGGTGATAAGGCCGCCTCCGGTATGTTTATGGACCTGGACAATCGTTCTAAGCACCTGTTGCGCATGCAGGATATGCCTCCGTACCGCAGCGAGATCTGTCTTCCCGTTTTTTACGGTACGCAGATCCTTGGCGTGCTGGAAGTTGGTTGGAAACGCCCCCAGGCACCGCTCGCCTATGACGTTAATGTACTCGAGGTCATTTGCGATTACTTGTCTATCCAACTGGTCGGCATGGCATCGAGTCTTCGCTCTCGTCGCACGGCCGAGCTTGGCCGCTCGCTCAATGTCTTACGTGATGAGTTGTTTACCTTTCTAGACGATTCCGTCGCGGCTACCCAGGCGGTATCGTCCGAGATCTGCAATATGCTCAACTGCCATTTTTGCCCTGTTGAGTATGACGCCAGTCTGGATTCCTACGTCATAGATTTTGAAGGCGGCAGTCGCGTTGCTTTGCCGGACGATCCCGAGAAGCTTTTCTTTTCCACGACGGCGCCAGCGGCACGTCTGGGGGCTGGCCCTGATGGCTTTGAGGCATCTGTTTTGGGCGGTACGAGTGCCGAGGACCTTAAACACGTCCGTATAACTCGCGTTGACGAATCGATGCCTATGGGAGGCTGGCTTAGGGCGCATGGTCTGCCTTGTCAAGGTCTCTACGTCGACTCCGGCATCGAGGCGGGGCGACCACGCTCTAAGGGTGATGGCAAGCACAGTAACGACGCAATTGTTCCTGCTTCTGTTGCGAAGAGCCCGACGACGCGCGCGCTACTGCTTCGTGATGGCAGCCAAGAGCCGATTGATGACCTTGAATATGACTACTTGGTGCACTTGGCGCATGACTTTGAACTGATCTACGAAGGTGAATCTCAAAAGCGCGAGGAGCGTCATATCGCTCAGACCCTTCAGATCGGCATGAGAAATTCCCTGGGGGATGTTCCGGGTATCGCAACCGATTCGGTGTACCTGTCGGCCACGAACTCGGCGTTGGTCGGCGGCGATTTCTATACGCTCATCCGTCTTCCCGACGACTGCGCCGTCATGATTCTGGGTGATGTGTCTGGCAAAGGCATTGAGGCCGCATCGATGTCCGCGCTCGTCAAGACGGCTCTGACGGCATATGCGTGGGAGGGCGCTGGACCGGCCCGCATGGCACGCTCCCTTAACAGTATGCTCATGGGCTTTTCGAGGGTCGAGACGTTCGTGACAGCCTTTATCGCCAAGATTGACCTGAAAGCCGGACGCGCAACGTATTGTTCGGCGGGCCATCCTCCGACCATGGTCATCAGGCCAGAGTCGATGCCACTGGGTGGCGGCGAGGCTCGTGGGGGAGAGGTCGAGCTACTTGGATGCCAATCGGGTGTAATCGGTGCCTTTGAGAGTATGGTGTACGAGACAGGCGTGTTTACGTTCGCCCCCGGCGACATGCTCTTCATGTATACGGATGGAACGATTGAGGCCCGCGACCGCACCGGAGCGTTCTTTGGCGAGCAGCGCTTGCGCGATCTTCTGCTTTCTGTTTCGGGGGAGGGCGTGTCGGGCATTTGCGGCAAGGTCTTGGGCGAGCTTGACCGATTTACCGAATCGGCGCTGGACGATGACATTGCATTGGTGTCCCTTGAGTTTTTACGGGGTCGTTCATAGACGGCGCTGAACGGGCTGAATCCGCACGGTTGGGGAAACGAATGCATCGAGTGGGCTTTTTTGGGGAACCATGGTCGTATGAATGAGTGGAATGACATAGCGGTTTTGACGCCACCAGGCGATATCGACATCGCCACGGTGCCTGCGCTGCGTCGGCGGTTGGATGCTTTGATTGGCCGCGGCGTGCGTCGTGTTGTCATCAACTGTCAGGCTGTTAGCTTTATCGATTCGACGGGCTTGGCATTCCTGCTTACGCGCGCTCGTGAGCTCATGAGGCGAGAAGGCCTGCTTTCGCTCGTCAATGCATCAGGTGAAGTTGTTCGCTTTTTGGAGATTGCTCGTCTTGTCGATATCCTTCATGTCGCGGGGCCGGCACGGGAGTCTATTCCCGCCATTCCGGTGGGGGAGCTGCCTCGCTGGAGTAAGAGCGTCGAGGTCCGTCAGGGTATCGAGAATCTTCCATACTACCGACATCGCATCGCCGAACTCCTTGAATCGCTTCCGTTGCGCCGTGACGAGCGCTACGATGTCGCATTGGCGTCGGGGGAGGCGCTGGGTAATGCCTATGACCATGCGGGCGGTATCGGGTGCGTCCTGACGGTTCAGGCCTATGGCGATCGCGTTGTGGTTGAGGTGCTTGATCGAGGTGCCGGCTATTCTATCGATGAAACGAGCGAGCCGGTTGCATCTGAGGAACGCGGCCGTGGTATCAAGCTTATGCGTATGCTCGTCGATAACGTGGAGGTTGCTCGTCGTACGGACGGCGCCGGCACGCGCGTGCAGATGGTGAAGCTGTTTAGCGGAGCGCTGGAATCGTGTGCCTAGCCAATCGCTTTAGCGCGTTTGGCTATTAAGAACATGCGGCAGACAAGTTTTTTGAAAAAAGTACTTGCGTCTTTTGGACAACTCGCGTAAATTAATAACCCGCAAGCGGACATGGCTCAGTTGGTAGAGCACAACCTTGCCAAGGTTGGGGTCGCGGGTTCGAGCCCCGTTGTCCGCTCCATTGCATTTCCGGACCGTTTAGGCGGTCCTTTTTCGGCGAAGTGGCCAAGTGGTAAGGCAGAGGCCTGCAAAGCCTTTACCCCCGGTTCGAATCCGGGCTTCGCCTCCAGGCAACATCCGGGCGCTCCGGCGCCCGATTTGTTTTACATATGCGGACATGGCTCAGTTGGTAGAGCACAACCTTGCCAAGGTTGGGGTCGCGGGTTCGAGCCCCGTTGTCCGCTCCAAACGTAACAGCCCGACTACTACGGTAGCCGGGCTTTTTCGTACCCGTCGCCTGGGCTCGAACCCGCGAGGGAGCGATCGTTTTGGGGCGTGGCTGTGGCGTTGTTTGTCGCGAATGTCCGCTTTGGGCGTATCATCGTGGGCATCTCGCATAACCTCGTTGCAAGGGAGATACGCCCCATGGCTACAGAAAAGTCTTCTTCGCGCTCGTGGATGTCCGATGCCGCGATCTATCAGATCTACCCGCGCTCGTTTAAGGATTCGACTGGTTCGGGTCTGGGCGATATCGCGGGCATTACCCAGCAGATGGACTATCTTGAGCGACTGGGTATCGAGGCCATCTGGCTGAGCCCGTTTTACCCTTCGCCTCTTGTCGATGGCGGCTATGATGTGGCGGACTACTGCGATGTCGACCCACGTCTCGGCTCGCTTGACGACTTCGATGACATGATCGCTGCGGCTCACGCGCGCGGCATCAAGGTCATCGTCGACATCGTGCCCAACCATTCATCCAACCAGCACCCCTGGTTCAAAGCCGCTCTTGCCGCCGGCCCCGGATCGCCCGAACGCGCCCGTTATATCTTCCGCGATGGTCGCGGCGAGCATGGCGAGCTGCCTCCCACCAATTGGAATGCCAACTTTGGCGGCCCCGCATGGACGCGTGTTGCGGACGGTCAGTGGTATCTGCACATGTTTACGCCCGAGCAGCCGGACTTTGACTGGTCATGCCCTGAGGTTCACGCGCTCTTTTGCGACGTCCTGGCGTTTTGGAGCGATCGAGGCGTCGACGGCTTTCGCATTGATGTGGCGCAGGGTCTCGCCAAGGATCTCGACCGCGATGACCTCGACCGGTGGCATCTCGCCGAGGGCGATGACATGGTTGACGACGGCACCCATCCGCTGTGGGACCGCAATGAGGTCCACGAGATCTATCGCGAGTGGCGCCGCGTGTTCGACCGCTATAATCCGCCGCGCAGTGCCGTTGCCGAGGCGTGGGTGCTGCCCGAGCGCCAGTATCTCTACGCGCGTCCCAGCGAGCTTGGCCAGACATTCAACTTTGAGTTTGCCAAGGCCACTTGGACCTATGATGACATGCACACTGCAATCGAGAAGGGCTTGAAGGCATCCGTCGAATCCGATTCCGCCTCGACCTGGGTACTCTCCAACCACGACGTGCCGCGCGTGGCGACACGCTATGCCCTGCCGCAAATCAAGGCGACGCGCTACCACCAGATTGCGCTCGACTGGCTCTTGCGCGACGGGTCGTCTTATGACGAGGACCGTGAACTCGGCGAGCGCCGCGCGCGGGCGGCCCTTTTGCTTGAGCTGGCGCTTCCGGGCTCGGCATACGTGTATCAGGGTGAGGAGCTCGGCCTTTTTGAGGTGGCTGATATCCCGTGGGCTGCACTCGAAGACCCTACTGCGACCAATACGCACGGACCGAAGCGTGAGAAGGGGCGCGACGGCTGTCGTGTGCCCCTGCCGTGGGTGGCAGCGGACGATCCCGCGCATGGCGGATCGTTTGGGTTTTCGCCGGCAGACGCCGATGCAGCGCCTCATCTGCCGCAGCCTGCATGGTTTTCCGATTATGCTGCCGATAAGGAAGAAGCGGACCCGACATCGATGCTTGCGCTCTATCGTGACGCCCTCTGGCTGCGGCGCAAGCTGCGCGGGTGCGCCAACGATCTTGCGTGGCTCGATCTTGACGGGCGCACCGGTCTTGCGGATGGTGCCGAGGGCGCTGAGGGCGGCGTCATCGCCTATCGCCGCGATAACGGCTGGGCGTGTGTGACGAACTTCGGTGCAGCACCTGTGGAGCTGCCGGCGGGCAGGGTCCTGCTCACCTCATCACCGCTTGCAGACGGCAGGCTCGCGCAGGACAGCTCTGCCTGGATCATGCTCGGCGAGATGTAGTGGCCTCTTGCGGCGAGTTTGCGTTTGCCTGCGCCTTCCGTGGTGGCTGATGTCTTCGCGAGGTTCGCGAGGGCGTCGCAAAACTTTTTAAAAAAAAGTTCTTGCATTTGGGTGGATCATCCCGTATATTAAATCCTCGCAGGCGGACATGGCTCAGTTGGTAGAGCACAACCTTGCCAAGGTTGGGGTCGCGGGTTCGAGCCCCGTTGTCCGCTCCATTTGGGCGTTTAGCTCAGGGGGAGAGCGCTTCCCTGACACGGAAGAGGTCAGAAGTTCAAATCTTCTAACGCCCACCAAATGTTCGCAGCTCAGAGGCTATATCCTCTGGGCTGTTTTGTTTTGCCACCAAGCACGCCGCCAATATAAGCCACCAAATATTGATCCAAGGTCTGTACGCGATGGTCTTCGCATCCCGTAGAGGTGCCGGCAGATTGCATACGTCCTGGCCGATCGTGACCGCAACATGTTGGTCAAGCATAATCTTTTGGATTCTTTTGGCGTGAGCGACTTGATTTTGGTAGGATTTGTCAGCGGCTTGACTAAGGGGGTTTTATAACTGCCATGCAGGTAGCCGTGTTGGTAGCGTTTTACCGACTTGCCAAGAACCCCTCATTTTTAATGCGTCTGCAAAATGACTAATTGCTTTGACCTGCTGAAACACTATATGTTGTGTTTGACCTAAAAAAAGAATACAGGATATAGATGCCTCTTTGTCGTATGATAGATGGCGGACAGAGAACGAAGACCTTAACTGCCTCTTTTGAACGTGTCCTTGAGGCGCTTGATCGGCTCCAGGGAATGTCCGCATGGAGGCTTATGGTTTATCGAGAACACAGATTGCGCGACGGCGCCGCAAGACAGGGGCAAGCCCTGCCAGGTATCGTTTGGCTCTGAAGCGCGATGAGGCTACGATACGAAAGAGGCAAGAGGATGAAGATCATCAAGCGCAGCGGCACCGAGGTTGTCTTTGACATCGATAAGATCGTCAATGCCATCCGCGCCGCAAACTTGGAGGTCGAGGAGAGCTCTCGTCTTACCGACCGCCAGGTGGTTTACGCGGCACAAAACGTCGCCGAGGCATGCGAGAACGCGGGCCACACCGTGTCGGTCGAGGAGATTCAGGATCTGGTCGAGGACGAGATCATGCGTCTCGACTGCTACGAGGTCGCTCGCCATTACATCATCTATCGCTATGTTCAGAGCCTGAAGCGCCAGAAGAACACGACCGACGACAAGATTCTGTCGCTGATTGAGTGCAACAACGAAGAGGTCAAGCAGGAGAACTCCAACAAGAACCCGACCGTCAATTCCGTTCAGCGTGACTACATGGCCGGCGAGATCTCCAAGGACCTGACCCAGCGTGTGCTGCTGCCCCAGGAGATTGTGGATGCTCACAATGAGGGTCTGATCCACTTCCATGATTCGGACTACTTTGCCCAGCACATGCATAACTGCGACCTGGTGAACCTGGAGGATATGCTCCAGAACGGTACTGTTATCTCGGGTACGCTGATTGAGAAGCCGCACAGCTTCTCGACCGCCTGCAACATCGCGACGCAGATCATCGCCCAGGTTGCTTCCTCCCAGTATGGTGGCCAGTCGATTTCGCTGACCCATCTTGCCCCGTTCGTCGAGGTGAGCCGTCAAAAGATTCGCGTCGAGGTCGCCCGCGAGCTCGAGGAGCTCGGCGTTTCCGCATCTCCCGAAAAGGTCCGCGAGGTTGTTGAGGATCGCCTGCGTGACGAGATCCGTCGCGGCGTTCAGACGATTCAGTATCAGGTCGTGACCCTTATGACCACCAATGGCCAGGCGCCGTTCGTGACGGTCTTTATGTATCTTAACGAGGCCCGTACGCCTCAGGAGAAGCACGACCTTGCCATGATCGTGGAGGAGACGCTTCGCCAGCGCTACGAGGGCGTTAAGAACGAGGCCGGCGTATGGATCACCCCGGCATTCCCCAAGCTTATCTATGTACTCGAGGACGATAACGTTCACGAGGATTCCCCGTACTTCTACCTGACCCAGCTGGCTGCCAAGTGCACTGCCAAGCGTATGGTGCCCGATTACATCTCCGAGAAAAAGATGCGCGAGCTCAAGCTGTCGAAGGGCGAGACCGCGGGTAACGGCGACTGCTATACCTGCATGGGCTGCCGCAGCTTCTTGACGCCCGACCGCTCGGGCAACGGCTTTAACAACGTTGCCAACGCGCTAAACTACGACCCGAACAAGCCCAAGTACTATGGTCGCTTTAACCAGGGCGTCGTGACCATCAACCTGCCCGATGTCGCGCTGAGCTCGCATCAGGATATGGATAAGTTCTGGAAGATCTTCGATGAGCGCCTTGAGCTGTGCCACCGTGCCCTGCTGTGCCGTCATGAGCGCCTGATGGGTACGCTTTCTGACGCCGCACCGATTCTGTGGCAGTACGGCGCCCTCGCTCGTCTGAAGAAGGGCGAGACGATCGACAAGCTGCTCGTGGGCGGTTACTCCACCATTAGTCTGGGTTATGCCGGCCTGTACGAGTGCGTCAAGTACATGACGGGCCACAGCCACACCGAGAAGGAGGGCACGCCGTTTGCCATGGCCGTCATGCAGCGCATGAACGACAAGTGCGCCGAGTGGAAGGCCGAAAGCGATATTGACTTCTCGCTGTACGGTACCCCGCTTGAGTCGACGACCTACAAGTTCGCCAAGTGCCTGCAGCGTCGTTTTGGCATCATCCCGGGCGTGACGGACAAGGGCTACATCACCAACAGCTACCACGTCCACGTGTCCGAGGAGATCGACGCCTTCGATAAGCTTAAGTTTGAGGGCATGTTCCAGCAGCTTTCGCCGGGCGGTGCCATCTCCTACGTCGAGGTTCCCAACATGCAGGACAACCTCAAGGCTGTCATTCGCGTGATGCAGTACATCTACGACAACATCATGTACGCCGAGCTCAACACCAAGAGCGACTACTGCCAGGTGTGCGGCTACGACGGTGAGATCAAGATTGTCGAGGATGACGGCAAGCTGGTGTGGGAGTGCCCTAACTGCGGCAACCGCGATCAGGAGAAGATGAATGTTGCCCGTCGCACGTGCGGCTACATCGGTACCCAGTTCTGGAACCAGGGCCGAACCGAGGAGATCCGCGACCGCGTGCTGCATCTCTAATACCGCTCCGGGGCTGAGCCGGGAGGGCCGCTTGGGCATTTGCTCGCTATTTCGGACAGTCCTGCGCAAGACGAAGGCCACATTAAGTGGCCTTCTTTGCGTGCGGAACTCATATCGAGCAAAAGCCCAAGCGGCCCTCTCGGCTCAGCCAAGTTGACGTAGCTGAGATACGGCATGCGGTCTGCTCACTCCTCGAAGTTCTAAGCGGAAATGAGTTGACTTGCAACAACGCTTTGCTTGCGATGGCGGTTGAGTTGCAACAAGGTTTTTATTGGACCTCGAACCCTATACTCGATGTTCGCTTCGTTCATTGAGTTACCCTTTGCATGAGGCCGGGACATATCGTCCCGCCCGCAGTTTCGCAGGCCGAAGGCCGAGAATGTTTGAGGACGGGATGATATGTCCCGGCCTCCCGGGAGAGTTACCTATGAATTACGCGAACATTAAGTATTTCGACATTGCTGATGGGGAAGGCGTTCGTACTTCTCTGTTTGTGAGCGGGTGCCGTCGTGGGTGCAAGAACTGCTTTAACTCTGTCGCGTGGGACTTTGCTGCGGGTGAGCCGTTCGATTGTGCCGTCGAGGACAAGATTATCGAGAGCCTCGACCATCCCTTTATCGATGGCCTGACGATTCTGGGCGGCGAGCCTATGGAGCCCGAGAATCAGGCGGGGCTTGTTGACTTTATCGAACGCGTGCGTGCGGCCTATCCCGCGGGGTCGGGCAAGACCATTTGGTGCTTTACCGGCGACGTGCTCGAGGAGCTTATGCCGGGTGGTCGTCACCATACCGAGGCGACGGACCGTATCCTTGCCTGCCTCGATATGTTGGTGGATGGCCCGTTTGTTCAGGATCTGTACGATATCTCATTGCGTTTTAGGGGCTCGAGCAATCAGCGCGTGATTGATATGAACGCCACGCGCGCCCGTGCTGTGCGCGAGGGCGTTGCGCTTTGCGACGCTGTGGAGCTTTGGCGGGACGATCCGGTCTATTCGACCCATACTATGTAGCTTGTGGCCGATGCCAAAGGGCGTGGTACCATAGCGCGAACGCAAAATCGGAAAAGTGAGGCCCAGATGGTCGATCAGGAAAAAGTCGAGGCCGCCATTAAGCTGTTGCTTGAGGGCATAGGCGAGGACCCAACTCGTGAGGGCCTGCTGGAGACCCCGGCGCGCGTTGCCCGTATGTATGGTGAGATCGCCGGTGGTATGGACCAGAGTGCCGAGGAGCACCTGTCCAAAACCTTTGCCGTCGCTTCGAACGATTTGGTTATCGAGCGCGACATCACGTTTTACTCGCTGTGCGAGCATCATCTGCTGCCGTTTTACGGCAAGGCTGCCATTGGCTATATCCCCAACGGCCGTGTCGCAGGGCTTTCTAAGCTTGCCCGCACGGTAGAGGTCTACGCCCGTCGTCTGCAGCTGCAGGAGCAGTTGTGCGCACAAGTTGCCGATGCCCTCATGGAGTATCTCGCTCCCCAGGGAGCGATTGTGCTCATGGAAGCTGAGCATATGTGCATGACCATGCGCGGCGTGCAAAAGCCTGGCACCAAGACCGTGACGCTCGCTCGTCGCGGCGTCTTTGAGGCCGATCCGGCGCTCGAGGAGCGATTCTTTAGGATGCTGGGACGCTAACTATGAGAGTCGTCAACGACTTTACATCGAATACTGACGAGGGAACGCCGCGTCGCGGTTTTATGGCTTCGGGCCTGGCGCCTTTTGGTGCCATGCCTCGCATTGATTACATCTGTGCCAACGGTCTGTTCCGGCGGCACCTGGGCAGCATTGCACAGTTGGAATCGGGGCGCATCTTCTGCCGCCACGGTATTGACCACCTGCTGGATGTCGCTCGCATTATGTGGATCAAGAATCTCGAGGAACAGCTCGAATTTGACCGCGAGGTCATCTACGCCACGGCACTTCTTCACGATATCGGCAAAGATGAACAGTATGAATCGGGTATATCCCATGATGTTGCAAGCGAACGCGTCGCTGATGCGATTCTCGGCGGTATGCCCGATGACGTAGCGTTTGAGCCGGCCGATGCCGCAGCCATTAAGACGGCCATTCTGGGCCATCGAAAGCTGCGCGTGAACAGCCAACCGCTCGAGCGCCTGCTCTATGCAGCCGACAAAGCGTCGCGCGCCTGCTTTGCATGCCCCGCGCGCAATGCTTGCAACTGGAGCGATGATAAAAAGAACCTGTCGATTCGCGTGTAGTTAGTTTACGCGGTCGGGGTTCTAAACGAAGGAGACGATCGCGATGAGCAACAAGAAACTGCCCGAGAATGCAACCAAGACTGAAGGCGCCGAGCTCGCCCGCCGTGGAAGGGGCGAAATATCCACCGCAACGGCGGTGCCCCACGTGAACTATGACGATCTGCGCCATGCCGACCGCATCACCGTTGAAGGTCTTGAGGTTTTTGCTAACCACGGCGTGTATCCCGAAGAGAACGCGCTGGGCCAGAAATTCATCGTGTCCTTGGTACTCTATGCTGACCTGCGTGCAGCGGGAGAGCACGATAACTTGGACGCCTCGATTGACTACGGCTCGGTGTGCCACGATGTCGATGGCTATCTGCGCGAGCATACGTTTAAGCTCATCGAGGCGGCAGCTGAAGGTACGGCCCAGATGCTGCTGCGCCGTTATCCCTCGCTGCTTGGTGTGCGCATCAAGCTCGATAAGCCGTGGGCGCCTGTTGGCCTGCCCTTGGCAAGCTGTGGCGTCGAGATCGAGCGTGTGCGCTAACCGGTTCTAATACGTCTCTATGGGTGGCTGCTTGAGCCGCTGCGACAGAGCCCTGTTGTTGGGGCAGTACGTGTCGAGCAGCGCGTGAAACCGATGATTGTGGCTCGGCTCGAGCAGGTGGACGAGCTCGTGGGCGACAACCATGTCAAGGCACTCGACGGGGTAGGCGGCAAGTTCTCGTGCGATGCGAATGGCGCCGGTTTTGGGCGTGCATGATCCCCAGCGCGTTTTCATGCTGCGCACGGAAACGCGGGAAACGGCGACACCCATTGCGATTTCGTATGCGTGCACCATATCACGCAGCGCCGATGTGACTTCGGACGTATAGAGCTGGTCAATATGGGCTTGGATCTCACTGGGCGTTAAGCCGTCGAGGGTCGCATTCCACTTGGCCTGCGGACGTTCGTCTGGCTCGTCGGCACCCATAAAACTTGCGAAGGTGGCCTGCTTGGGCCGCGGTGCGGGTGATGCAAAGTTGTGATCGAGTGCGTCCTGTACCGTGATGGGCTTGCCCCAAAGCGCAATGATGGACGAGGGGCTGAGCGGCTCTCGTGCCGTCGCCTGACGTTGCTCGCGCTGGGCAAGCCGGCTGATAATCCAGGCGCTGTTGCGCTTCACAAACGCTTCGATGCGCTCGCGACTGGCGCCGAGCGGTGCGCTGGCGTGGACCTCACCGCTCGATGTGACGCGTAGGTTGAAGTTCTTGACGCACTTTTTGGTAACGACGACGGGGATGGGCGTCCCATGCGGTCGGGATACGGAAATCGTAAACTGCTGCGTCAAAAGCGGTCCTTCAGATTGGGGACGGGCCGGCATGTCAACCGTTCGGCATGCCGACCTGCTCAAGGGATGTGAAATTAATAACGCTCAAAGAAGGCAAGCGCGTTGTCGCTGCAGAGCTTTTGCATCACGGTCTTGCCAAAATGCTTGGAAAGCATGTTCTGGAACTCGGGCATCTTGCTGGCATCGGAGAGGAAAGCGGGCACCGTGGCACCGTCCCAGTCGCCGCCGAGTGCGATGACGTCCTCGCCGCCCAGGTCGAGCCAGTGCTCGATATGTGCCGCTAGCTGGTCGAAGGTGACGTCTGCGGCGGTCTTGTCGGTTGCGTCGTTGGAAAGGAACTCGCTGCAGTAGTTGAGGCCGACGATACCGCCCATGTCGCGAATGGTGCGGAACTGGTCGTCGGTAAGGTTGCGTTTGACGCCGCAAACCGCACGGGAGTTGGAGTGGCTGGCGACGAAGGGACGCGTGGCGTGGGCGACAACCTCGTCAAAGCACTCATCGTTGAGGTGGGAGACGTCGAGTACCATGCCGGCGTGCTCCATCTGCGTAAGTGCCTCGATGCCGGCGCCGGTGAGGCCGGCGTGGGTGTCGTGGCCGCTCGCGAGCGGCCCCTGCGCATTCCAGCTGAGTGACGACATAAGCACGCCCAAGCTCTTGAGCACTTCGATCAGCGCGGGGTCCTCGGCAAAGAACGTGGCGTTTTCGATGGTGTGGATGCAAGCGACCTTGCCGTCCTTGAGCGCGGGGCGAATGTCTGCGGCGCTGCGCACGTTGACCATACGGTCGTGGTTGAGCATTGCCTGGCCGCTCATATGCGCCATGATCTGCGCCTGGAAGCGCGCGGCGTGGGCGGTGGGAATCTCGTCGGGGACAAACGTGGCGAAGCACTGTGCCCACGGCGTGTTGCCGATCTTTGCGAGCGAGATGGCACAGGCGTTACCCTCGATGAGGTCGAAATCTTGCGGATGCGTTTCGTCGCCGGGGAAATAACCGTCGGTGCCGGCGGTAAAGCGCAGGTCGAGATCGAGCGTGGCCCAGCCGATTCGGTCGGCGGTGTCGCAGTGTAGGTCAAATACGGGATATGCCATGGTTCCTCCGGTTGCAGCGTTTCTTTGCAAACTGTCTTCAAATTGTATGACTAGGGTATAGTTAGCGCCATATGTTCATGGCGGCCCGTGTTGTGCGCCGCCCTTATCACGGAGGTTTCCATGTCCAACCAGGGCAAGAAGGTCAAGACTCATTATCGCGGCACGCTCGACGACGGCACGCAGTTCGATAGCTCCTACGATCGCGGTGAGCCGCTGGAGTTCACCTGCGGCGCCGGCCAGATGATCAAGGGCTTCGACGCCGCTGTTGTCGACATGCAGGTGGGTGAGAAGAAGACCGTGCACATTCCTGCTGCCGATGCCTACGGCGAGCACAATCCCGAGATGGTTCTGACCTTCCCGGCCGAACAGGTTCCCAACATCGAGCAGATTGAGAAGGGCATGAAGCTCTTCTTGTCCACGCCGAGCGGTATGCCCGTCCCCGCCGTGGTCATCGATGTAACGCCCGAGGCCGTGACGCTCGACGCCAACCACGAGCTGGCCGGTAAGGACCTCAACTTTGATATCGAGCTCGTCGAGGTCGAGGGTTAGAGTATGCCTGAACGCTTGGTTTCGACGACATGCTTGGGAAATCTCAACGATCCGTCCTATGAACTCCTGCTTCGCCGGAAGTTGGGCGGCGTCTTTGAAGTTGACGATCTGCTGCTCGATTGGGACCAGGCTGATGTATACGCGTTTGTGGGCGTGACGGAGCTGGGGCGCACGGTCGATGTTCGGCTGGATACTGCCGACGGCGGTCGTCTTGCCGACGGCGACGTGCTCGCCATTGACCGTTCGGGCATGGTGCCCGTGGCGGTTGTCGTGCGCTTGCGCAGCGCCGAGGTTTATTTGGTCGAAGTTGACCGCATGGACCCGATTGCGCTCGCGCATTCGTGCTGGGAGATCGGCAACATGCATGCGCCGCTCTTCCGGGGCGACTCGGACGAGCATACTGTGCGCATGTATACGCCGGTGCAGCCTGTTTTGGGCCGCATGCTCCGGGGTGTCGAGGGTGTTCGGCTCTCGCTGGTTACCCGTGAACTCGATGCGGACCGGCGCTTTGCGTCGAGTGCGGCGGAGGTCGTCGTGAGCATGGCTCCCGACTTTACCATCGTAAAAAAGGCGCGCGGCTAAGCGCGCGTATGCGCAAGACGGGCTTTGAGGGGCGACCGATCAAGGTCCGTCTTGCTGTTGATATGAGGCTTTGGGGGAAGCATATGGGTCTTGAGGGAATCAAACTGATTGCATGCGATTTGGACGGCACGTTGCTGCATCCGGGGGAGCGCGAGCTGCGTTCCGAGGCCTTTGAGCTTATCGATGAGCTGCATCGTCGTGGTATCGTGTTTATGCCGGCGAGTGGCCGTCAATATGCGAGCTTGCGCTACCTGTTTGCCCCGGTGACCGATGAGCTCGCCTATGTATGCGAAAACGGAACCCTGGTGATGAGCGAGGGGCGTGCCGTCGTCAAGCGTTCCATGGAGCGTAGCCTTGCTATGGTTATCGCGAATACCGTGGTTGCGTATCCCCATACCGACATGACCCTTTCGTGTGAGGGGCACATCTACACCATGAGCGGCAACGATGCGTTCGTCGACCATTTGCGCTATGTGGTCCACTGCGATGTGGCGGTGGTCGACCGTCCCGAGGACATCGACGAGGATGTCATTAAGATTGGCTTCCAGACGCCCGAGGTGGATTATCCGGCGGCCCGGGAGTATTTCGAGCGCCTCTTTGGCGACCGTGTCGATGTGATGACGTCAGGAACCGCATGGACGGACCTTATCGGTTTCGGTTCGGGCAAGGGCTCCGCGCTTGTCGATTACGGTCGTGTCCTGGGGATTTCGCCCGATGAGATGATGGCATTTGGCGACAATGAGAACGATCGCGACATGCTCAACGTCGTGGGCCATCCCTATCTGATGGAGAGCTGCAACCCCACCATGCGCGGTATCAACGATCGCGTCCGTTACGTGCACACGGTCGAAGAAGAACTGCACCGCCTGCTCGCCGAGTAGGTTTTCGGGACATGCCTAGAAATGTACTGTTTGCTGCAAAGCGCGGAAAGGTGGATTTTAAGGCATGTCCCGAACATCTACCGGCAGTCGGGGCAGAGACCCTCGAAGATGGTGTAGTGCGACGTGACGTGCCAGCCGATTTGCTCGGACGCTTTGGCGTCGAGCTGGGCATCGAAGGGGAGCGGTACGTCGATGACGCGGCTGCACGAGGTGCAGATGATATGCGCATGCGGCTCGATCGTGCGATCGAAGCGGCTGCCGCCCGGCGTCTTGATGGAGAGGATCTCGCCGGCGTCGGCCAAGAGATTGAGATTGCGGTAGACCGTACCGCGGCTGATTTTGTCATCCTGCGCGCGCACGGCGTTGTAGATTTCGTCGGCGGTGGGATGGTTATAGCTTTGGCGCACGGCGTCAAGAACCAGCTTTCGCTGCCTGGTATTCCTTCTTTGCACCGCCATGCGCCTCGCCTCTTTTCTATCAACGGTCGTAGGTAAATGATACCGTATTTAGCACACAATACTAATAATGAGGACTGAAACCGTCTTCATTGGCAAGTGGGGCTCGGGCCTGAGCGTCTATGAGGCGAAAACGCGTTCCCATGCGCTCGTAGGAGGCATGAAGCGCCTCGAGATGAGATAGGATATTTGCCGGAGCTCCCTGTATCTCCATCTCGACTGAGCCGTCTTCCATGTTACGCACCCAGCCGGTGAGTGCGCGTGCCTGCGCGAGGTTGGTGTTGGTAAAGCGAAAACCAACGCCTTGGACTTGCCCCTCCCAGCGCAGGAAATAGCGCAGGGGAGTGTCTTGAGTGGCCTCGTCGCTTGCGAGCACAGTAAGCCTGCGGCGCAGCTCGAGCTCGACGTTTGATGGTTTTTGAGGCTCTCGACTGCCGCCGGTGACGCTGGAGAAGAACGTATCGAAGAGGCCCATCGCTATGCCTGCTTGCCTGCGTCGGCCGGGAAGGTAATGCCGGCCTGCTGGCGCACGGCATCCATGATGCGTAGTGAGACGAGTGTGACATCGCGGTAGTGGCCAAGCTCGTGGCGTCCCGCCGGGGTCTCCCAAATCTCTTCCTTGACGTTATCGATGCCGCCGATGGCGGTGATGAAGTCTGTGAGTTCGTATTCCATAGTGTTGCTCGATTTGGGCAGGTCGAGCACGCGGCCGTTGTCGCCCTGTTCGCGCGGCGCCTCGGTCGCCGAGCCGCGTACGACGTCGCCGCGATAGTCGATGCGGACGTTGCGGGGCGTGGACAGATGGTCGATCTGGATAGTGCCACGCTCGCCTTCGATCTGCGAGGGCAGCAGGTCATTCGTAATTTTGGAGTGCGCGAGCTCGACGGAGATACGGCCACCGCCGTAGCTGGCGAGGATGGAACCGCAGCCGTCGATGGGGCCGTGCGTGAGCTGTCGCGTGGTGGGATCGAGCAGGGTGGTCATGCTCGTAAGGCCGGAGGGCATGCCGAAAATCTCGACCATGGGCTCGACGGTGTAGACGCCAATATCCATGAGGGAACCCGAGGCCATATTGCAGTCGAAGATATTGGTGGCGCGTCCCGCGAGAATCTCGTTGTAGCGCGAGGAATATTTTCCAAAGCGCAATGAGGCGCGGCGGATGGGGGCGATCTCACCCAGGGCGTCCTCGATGGCGTGGAAGGCGGGATCGTGGAGGGGACGCATGGCCTCGAGGGCCACGACACCTGCTGCCTCGGCAGCGCGGAAGACTTCCAGCGCTTGCGCCTCGGTGGCGCAGAAGGGCTTCTCGACGATGACGTGCTTGCCACCGGCGATGCAGGCAAGGGCCTGCTCGTAGTGAAGTGCGTTGGGGCTGCCGATATAGACGGCGTCGACGTCGGCGGCTGCCGCGAGCTCATCGAGTGAAGTAAAGTTTCGCTCGCCACCGCGCTCGGCGGTAAAGGCAGCACCGCGATTGGCATCGCGCGAGAGCGTGCCCACAAACGCGGCTTGGTCGTTGGCGTTGACGACCTGGATAAAGTCGTCGGTAATCATGGATGTGCCGATGGTCGCTATACGCAGCATGTATCCCCCTCGTGCCGTTCGGTTTACAGGATGAGTGTAGCGCGAAGGGGCAGGAAATAGCGTACGAAAACGCCGTTACAGGTCGCTCTCGTTAAAGCCGGTGTCGATATCGAGGTTGCTGCCGTCGGCCGCCGTGGTGGCGAGCTCGTCGCAGCGCTCGTTGAGCTCATGGCCGGCGTGACCCTTAACCCAGATGAACTCAACCTTGTGCTTGCTCTTTGCGGTGAGTAGGCGCTCCCACAGATCGCGGTTCTTGACGGGCTGCTTGTTGGCGGTCTTCCAGCCGCGTTTTTTCCATCCGTCAATCCAGTGCTTGTTGAAGGCGTTAACGACGTACTGCGAATCGGAATGGACTTCGACGTCGCAGGGGCGGTTGAGCGCCTCGAGTGCCACGATAACGGCCATGAGCTCCATGCGGTTGTTGGTGGTCTTGGCGTAGCCGCGCGAAAGCTCAGAGGTGAAGGTCTTGCCGGCGGGGTTGGTGTATTTGAGCACGGCGCCGTAGCCGCCGCGTCCCGGATTTGATCGGGCCGAGCCGTCGGTATAGATGATGACCTTCACATGGTTCCTTTCGTTGGGTACGTTTCGCGTGAGTGACCATTGTAGCGCCATGCCCGCCGGGGGCTAGCAATCTACGATTTCTACCCCGTCTTCCGACAGTTGGTTGGCATGGATGATGCGGTTGAGCTCGTCGAGGTATTGCTGCAAGAGGGGAGAGGGCTTGCGGTCGTCATGCATGATGTAGCCCACATGCATCGTCGGGGCGTCTGCCAGGGGGATCGAGGCCATGCCCCACTGCATTTCGCTGGAGAGTACGCCGGTCGACAGCGCATAGCCGTTCGAGGTGATAAGCAGGTTGGTGAGCGTCCCGCGGTCGGATACGCGGATATTGCGGTTGCAGGGAATATAGCTAAACGGTTCCTCGGCGTAATAGAAGGAGTTCGAGGTGCCTTGCTCAAAGCTGTAGCGCGTATAGGGCGTGAGGTCGGCAAGGGACAGCTGCGAACGGCGTGCGAGCGGGTGGCGTTCGCTGACGAACACGTGGACTTTTGCATCAAAGAGGGGATGAAAGCTCGCTCGGGCATCGGTAAAGGCCTTCTGCAAGACACGGGTATTAAAGTCATCCAGATAGAGGATGCCGATATCGCTGCGAAACGCGCGCACGTCGTCGATAATCTGCGCTGTGGTGGTCTCGCGCATGATGAACTCGAACTTGCTGTCGCGGCAGCGCTCGACTACGTTGACAAAGGCCTCGACCGAAAAGGCGTAGTGTTGGGCGGAAATGGCGAGGCGGGCTTGCGGGGTACCGCCGTCCTCGTAGCGGGCCTCGAGCATGTCGGCCTGCTCTACGACCTGGCGTGCATAACCCAAAAGCTCGGTGCCGTCGTTGGTGAGTGCAACACCGCGGCTGGAGCGCGTAAAGATTTCGATATGAAGTTCCTGCTCCAGGCTTTTGACGGCATTGGAGATATTGGACTGTGCCGTATAGAGGCGCTGGGCTGCGGCGTTGATCGAACCGGACTCTGCCACGGCGATCAAAAAGCGAAGCTGTTGGAGGGTCATCGGCGCCCGTCCTTTCGAGTGTTATCTATAAAACCGATAACAGGTTAGCGCTTTAAAGTGATTGACCGAGGAAAACAATGCTCGTACTATTCAAAACACACAAAGACGGTAGGTAATTAAGCCAACTACGGAACCGGGATGCGAAAGGAGGCCCGCATATGAATTGCTTACCAAGACGAATGCCGGGCTCCTGTTTGCGCCCGTCGGCGTGATCAGGAGACAGCGACTCACTTCTCTTACTCTTATTACTTTTGTTCGATCAAGGAGATCATCATGAGCCAGTTCATCAACAATCCCGAGCACACCTTTGGTTTCGATACCCTGCAGCTGCACGTTGGCCAGGAGAGCGCCGATCCTGCATCCGACTCCCGTGCCGTGCCTATCTACCAGACCACGAGCTATGTGTTCCGCAACTCCCAGCACGCCGCCGACCGCTTTGGTCTTGCCGACGCCGGTAACATCTACGGCCGTCTGACCAACTCCACCCAGGGCGTCTTTGAGGACCGTATCGCCGCGCTCGAGGGTGGCGTTGCTGGCCTCGCCGTCGCCTCTGGCGCCGCTGCCATCACCTATACCCTGCAGGCACTTGCCCAGGCCGGTGACCACGTGGTGGCTCAGAAGACCATCTACGGTGGCTCCTACAACCTGCTGGAGCATACGCTCTCCCAGTTTGGCGTCGAGACCACCTTCGTCGATGCCCACAACCTGGACGAGGTCGAGGGCGCCATCAAGGACAACACCACGGTCATCTATCTCGAGACGCTTGGCAACCCCAACTCCGACATCCCCAACATCGACGCCATCTCCGAGATCGCCAAGAAGCACGGTCTGCCGGTTGTCGTCGACAACACCTTCGGCACCCCGTATCTGTTCCGTCCGCTGGAGCATGGTGCCAACATCGTCGTCCACTCCGCAACCAAGTTCATCGGCGGCCACGGCACCTCGCTGGGCGGTGTGATCGTCGACGGCGGTAACTTCGATTGGAAGGCGAGCGGCAAGTACGCCCAGATCGCTGAGCCCAACCCCTCCTACCACGGTGTTTCGTTTGCCGAGGCTGCCGGTCCCGCCGCCTTTGCAACCTATGTCCGCGCTATCCTGCTGCGTGACGAGGGCGCCTGCATCAGCCCGTTCAACGCCTGGGTCCTGCTCCAGGGCACCGAGACTCTGTCGCTGCGCGTTGACCGTCATGTCGAGAACACCAAGAAGGTCGTTGAGTTCCTGGTTGGTGACAGCCACGTCGCCAAGGTGAACCACCCGAGCCTGCCTGAGCACCCCGATCACGAGCTCTATCAGAAGTATTTCCCCAACGGCGGCGCTTCGATCTTTACCTTTGAGATTAAGGGTGGCCAGGAGGCAGCTTGGAAGTTCATCGATCATCTGCAGGTGTTCTCGCTGCTCGCCAACGTGGCCGACGTCAAGTCGCTCGTCGTGCACCCGGCTACCACCACGCACTCCCAGCTCTCTGCCGAGGAGCTCGCCGAGCAGAACATCACGCCCTCCACGATCCGTCTTTCCATCGGTACCGAGAACGCCGAGGATATCATTTGGGATCTGAAGCAGGCCTTCGCCGCGCTGGACGAGTAAGGCGACTTGTGCAAGGACCCCTTGCGTCTCGATAGGTATAACTGCATAAAATGCCTGCTCAAGGTGCCTGTGCGAACAATGGTTGCGCAGGCGCCTTTTTTGCATAGTGAGGGCGCAAAAACAGGGTTTTTGACACGTTTTATGCATTCGAGTTGTGGAAAACTCCTGTTGAGAGGATGTGAGTTTTACGCAATTGACGTGCGCCTTTTGAGTAAAACCGCAGGTCGCGATTTGCTCGGGGTACTATGCAGCGCGATCGAATCACACGCAGCTCAAACGCAGCAAAAACGCACTACGGAGGTTTCCAGCTACATGAGGATCGATTCACGAAAACCGAAAGCCGCCGCCCTTTCCGCCGCTCTGACCGTGGCACTTTTGGCGGGCGCCGGTGCAACTGATGCCCACGCCGCAACACTGTCCGATACGGTTGGATCTACGCCGTCCGAGACAACGCTGGTGCAGCCCGTTGACTATCGCGGCGATGGTTATGGTTCCATGCAGGAGTGGAACGCCTCGATGGAGGCCAAGCGCGATTCCCTTGAGATGCGCGCTCAGATCATTCTAAACATGTATGGTGACTATGCCACCGATGACGAGCGCGCTGTGCTGCAGGGCTGTATCGACGGTGCGGGTAGCCTGTTGACGATGGGGGAGGTCGACGCGAAGTCGACCGAGCTCGATGAGCTGCGCACTGCGCTTGAGGATGCCAAGCACGAAGCGCTCGAGGCTGCCGCCGAGGCGGAGGCTGCCGAGGTCGCCCAGGCTTCGTACTGCAACGCCGGTTACATTCCGTCCTACGCGTCTGCCGCGTCCTACGCGAACGGATCGGGCCTGACGCGCTCTGCGGGTGTCAATAACTACAACGGGCGCCGCGAGACCTATTACAGCAGCAATGTGCTTTATCACTATCGCACGGGCGAGTGGACTCAGGATTCCGAGGGCTTTTGGCGCGATTCCGATGGTTACTATGTCGTGGCCGCGGGCGATATGGCCCAGGGTTCGACCTTTACGGGCTCCAAGGGTGATTGCAAGGTCTATGACTCCGGCTGCGCTGCCGGAACCACCGACTACTACACCGGTTGGTAATTTTTCTGCATCACGGATATTTGGCGGACGGGCGTCTTTACCGAGCTTTAGGGCAACGTAAGGACGTCCGTTCTATGTATGCGTTTGAGTTAACAGAGCCCTTACCGTGGCGGTACGCTGGGCGTATGGATGCGGGGCACACTGGTTCTTGAGAAATAAGGTCTTTCTCTTGGAGGAAGTGGTCTTGTGAATGCTCGAGATATTGCCGTTGCCGCCGTTGCACTGACGTTTGGTTGCCTTGGTCCCACGGTCGCGCTCGTCGCGGGCATGCAGGGGACATGCGGGGCTGCTCCTATTGTGGTCAGCGCGCTGATCGCGGCCACGCTGCTGGGAAGCGCCGGTGTTGTCCTTTGTCGCGACGATGAGGACGAGGTGCCGGGGTCGCGACGCTAACTGTTGTGAGATCGGCCGCCGGTCATAGACGAAGATGAAGGCCGCCGCAGGGGGAAAGGTTCCCTTGCGGCGGTTTTGCTGTTAAGGCTGTTGAATGCGGCGCGTTGGCGCTACCAGCTTTTCTCGATATCGCGGATGCGCCGATAGAGCCACTCGTTTTGCGGCGCCTGGATATCGTGTTTGGCTGCGAGGCGGCAGATGGTGCCCGCGAACTCATCAACCTCGGTTTTGCGCCTTGCGATGCGGTCTTGAGCCATCGAGGGCATACCGGCGGGGTCGATTCCCTCGATGAGGTGCACCATTTGCGTCAGGTCTGCCTCGGTCAGCTCAACGCCCTCGGCGTTGGCAACCGCAAGCGTCTCGCGCATGGCGGAGACAAAACAGCGGCGCTGCTCGGAGCCCGGTTCCGTGGCGCTTCCGTAGGTCCCGCCGTAGGCCATGCAGGTCTGGTTGATGCCGTCGTTGAGCATGAGTTTGGCCCACATGCGGTGCGCAATGTCGCGCTCGACGGTATGGGCGATGCCGCAGCGCGTGTAGAGCCCGTCGATAGCGGCGACGGTCGCGGGGTCGGTGTCGGCGGCTGCACCAAAGCGGATCTCGCCCACATTGGTAAAGGTGAGCGCGCCATTGAGAAACACGGCGTCCATGCCCTGGCAGATACCAAGAACGGTATGCTCCCAGCCAAAGCGTTCGGCAATCTTTTGCTCGCTCGTAATACCGTTGCACAGCGAGGCGATGAGCGTGTTGGGTCCCACGACGCGCTCCATAGTCTTGAGTGCTTGGTCGAGACCGGTGGTCTTGACCGTCAGGATGACCAGATCGGCGGGCGCTGCCTCCCTGGCGCGGACGGACGTGAGACCGCAAGGCTTTCCGTTGACGGTGAGCGCATCGCCCGCGTGACGCTCAAAACGGGCGTCATCCATAACGTATTCGACGGCGTCATTGCCGAGGGCCTTGGCAATCATGCTGCCGTAGAGCAGGCCGACGCCGCCCTTGCCGATAAAGGTGACCTTGTTGATCTGCATGTGAATCATCTCCCCATATAAAAGGCGCCCGCGTAAGGGGCGCCTGATGGATTGTATGCTGCCGGGGTGATTGGTGGGTGCGCGGGGCGGCTGTTATAAAAAAGAAACGTTTGCCTGGACGCTACGCTGCAGGGCAGACCGCAAAGACACGCGCGTGGTCATGCCCGGCTCCTTTCATCGGGCTTTTTGCTGATGTTAAAGCGGTGCCGTGACGGCTCGATTTCTGCTGCGTTACGATACGTTCTCAATTGCGATTCCGATGTGTTTCGATGACGTGACGGGTTTGTTTCGCCTTGTCAGGGTTTCGATGGGAGGGGAGGGGCCGTGCAATACCGCGTTGACCCTAAAAGTGGTAACCGAATATCCGCTCTGGGTCTGGGCTGCATGAGGTTTCCCGGTGCGCCGGGACACCCCGATGCGAAGACGGCCGATGCCATCATCTCCCGTGCGGTGGAGCAGGGGATTAATTATCTGGACACGGCCTATCTCTATCCCGGCAACGAGGCTTGCGTGGGCGCTTCGCTTGAACGCCTGGGCTTGCGCGACCAGGTTTTGCTCGCAACCAAGCTGCCGCATGCTTCGTGCAAATGCGCGGAGGATTTCGATCGGTTTTTCGACGAGCAGCTGCGCCGCCTGCAGACCGACCATATCGACTATTACCTTATGCACAACATCACCTCGCCTGCGCAGTGGGAGCGCGTGGTGGCGCTGGGCATCGAGGACTGGATCGCGCAGCAAAAGGCTGCAGGGCGTATTCGTCAGATAGGCTTTTCGTACCACGGCAGCGCGGCGGACTTCCTTACGATGCTCGATGCGTATGAGTGGGACTTTTGCCAGATCCAGTACAACTACGCTGGAGAGCGATATCAGGCGGGAACGGCGGGGCTCATGGCCGCCGCCGAGCGAGGTCTCGCGGTGTTTGTGATGGAGCCGCTTTTGGGCGGACGCTTGGCAGGCAAATTGCCTCCGCGGGCGCGCGCTGTTCTCGATGGTGCATGCGATCGGCATTTGCATACGCCTGCCGCTTGGGGGCTCTCGTGGGTGTGGAATCATCCTCAGGTGACGATGCTGCTTTCGGGTATGACCGATACCGCGCAGGTGGATGAGAACTCGTCACTGGCAGACCTCGCGTTGCCGAATTCGATGACTGCCAACCAGCTCGACACGATCGCGCACGTGCTGGATGAGTTTGAAAAATCGAATCGCGTGCCCTGCACGGGATGCGGCTACTGCATGCCATGTCCCAAGGGTATCAACATTCCCGGCTGCTTTGCCGCCTACAACGCGAGCTATGCGCACAGCTGGTTTACGGGGCTGTCGCAATACTTTACGGCGAGTGCGGTGCGCACAAGCGAGGCCAAGCTGGCGAGCAATTGCGTCAAGTGCGGCAAATGCGCGCGCCACTGCCCGCAGCATATCGATATCCCCGAGCGTCTCGATGACGTGCGCCGGCGCTTCCAGCCGGGCCCCGTAACGGCCATGCTTAAAGTCTTCGGCAAAACACGCTCCTCATGACCCTTTTATAACTTGCGGTGGAATAGTTCCTGTTTGCGGCAGAATAGGGGCCAAACAGGAACTATTTCACCGCAACTGAAGGGGGCTGTCGTGGGTCATCGGGATTCATGTGATGATTTGCGTGAGGTTTGTTGGGGCGTTTTGGGCGCTGGACACATTTCGCATCGATTTGCATCGTCGCTCAAGGAGGTGGACGGGGCACGGCTTGTGGCTGCTGCCGGCCGCACTCCTTCGCATGTTGAGGAGTTTTGCAGGGCGTTTTCGATTGATGCCGCGCACAGTTATGCCACGGCTGACGATAGCGGCGATGTGGCTTATGATGCGCTGATTGCCGACCCCGATGTCGACGCAATCTACTTGGCTCTTCCGCATGGCATGCATACGCGTTGGGCCTGTCGCGCGCTGCGCGCCGGAAAGGCCGTGCTGTGCGAAAAGCCGGCCGTTTTGAGTGAGGAAGAGGCTCTCTCGATTGCCTCCACCTCTCGCGAGCGCGGCGTGCTGTTTATGGAGGCGATGAAGAATCGGTTTTGCCCGATGCACGCTCGCGTGAAAGACTTGCTTGCGTCGGGTGAGCTTGGCCGTATTGTCTCGATTGAAAGCGTACAAAAGCTCGATTACGGCGAGTCTCCTTCGGGCTATCTGCTTGATCCGTTGCAGGGCGGCTGTCTATATGACATGGGCTGCTATGCGGTTGGTTGGTTTGAGGATTTGCTCGCGGGCGCGTGCGAGGTTTCGTCCCGTGAAGTTCGCTGGCGTGACGTATCGGGCGGCCGCGTCGATTGGGCCGACGAGATCCATATGAGCGTCGGCGGTATACCCATTCATATGGTGTGCGACGGCAAAGCAACATATGAAAGCCGCTTAACGATTGCCTGTGAGCGGGGCTCATTGGAAATCGAGCGTCTCCATCGCCCCGAGCTCGCCCATGTGAAGTATTCCGACGGTCGAGTACTCGAAATCGATACACCATTTGAGGTCGATGATTTTTACGGCGAGGCGTCGCATGCGACGCAGCTCATTCAGACGGGGAAACTCGAAAGCCCCATCATGTCCCTAGCCGCCACACAGCGCTGCGCACGCATCATCGATGCGATTCGCTTGAAACTTTAGGGCGTGGGGGCATGGCGCCAGCGCCTGGAATGCCTTGGAGGCCTTCGCCCCTGATGCCCCTTTTATAACTTGCGGTGAAATACGGTCTGTTTGCGCCAAAAGGGGGTGCGGACAGAAAGTTGGACCGCGGGGCGGTCCGGACTGGAGGTTCGCATGTACAGCAGGGAGAAGGTCGAGCTCTTCCTCCTGGCGACGGAG
>CABUQV010000021.1 GCA_902493855.1 uncultured Collinsella sp. | reverse complement strand
ATTCTAAAAAACACCTTGCCAAATAGGAGCGTCAGGACGCAAAGAGGCTCCGCAGCGCGAAGCGCGATGCGGAGCCTCTTTGCATGTCCGAGGACGTTCCGGAGAGAAACCCCGTCACGCCCCCGGATTCCCGGTGGGAGTTCTAGACCTTGTCGGCCTTAGTACATACCGCCGCCCTGCTGACCAGCGGTAGCAGCAGCGATAGCGTCCTCAAGCTGAGTGTTCTTGGGCACATCGGAGACGGTAGCCTCGGTGATGAGGATCAGGCTGGCGACAGAAGCAGCGTTCTGCAGGGTGACGCGGCTGACCTTGACGGGGTCGAGGACGCCCATCTCGATCATGTCGCCCAACTCGCCGTTGGCAGAGTTGAGACCCTGGCCGGCGGGCAGCTCGGCAACCTTGTCGACCACGACAGCGCCCTCAAAGCCAGCGTTCTTGGCGATGGTGGCGACCGGAGCAGTCAGAGCCTTCTTGACGATGTCGACGCCGATCTTCTCCTCGGGGTCGTCAAGCTCAACGGCGTCGAGCGCAGGCGCAGCGTCCATGAAGGCGACGCCGCCGCCAGCGACAATGCCCTCCTCGACAGCAGCGCGGGTAGCCTGAAGGGCATCCTCGACGCGATGCTTGATCTCCTTGAGCTCGGACTCGGTAGCAGCGCCGACCTTGATGACGGCAACGCCACCGGAGAGCTTGGCCAGGCGCTCCTGGAGCTTCTCACGGTCGAAGTCAGAGGTGGTGTTCTCCATCTCACCCTTGATCTGAGCGATACGAGCGTCGATGGCCTCCTTGGAGCCAGCGCCGCCGACGACGACGGTGTTGTCCTTGGAGATGGTAACGGACTTAGCGGTACCGAGCATATCGGCAGTGATGTCAGCGACCTTCACGCCCAGCTCGTCCAGAGCGGCCTGACCACCGGTGAGGACGGCGATGTCCTCGAGGATACGCTTGCGGCGATCGCCGTAGCCCGGAGCCTTGACGGCGCAGACGTTGAGGGCGCCACGGATCTTGTTGAGAACCAGGGTAGGCAGAGCCTCGCCGTCGATGTCCTCAGCGATGATGAGCAGGCCACGGCCAGCGCGCTGGACAGCCTCGAGAACGGGCATAATGTCCTGAACGCTGGAGATCTTCTGGTCGGTGATGAGGATGTACGGATCCTTCATCACGGCCTCCATGCGGTCGTTATCCGTGACGAAGTAAGCGGAGACATAGCCCTTGTCGAACTGCATGCCCTCGACGGTGTCGATGGTGATGTCGAACGTCTGGGAATCCTCGACGGTGATGACGCCGTCCTTGCCCACGACCTCCATGGCCTCGGCGATCTTCTCACCGACCTCGGGGTCACCGGCAGAGATGGTACCGACGGAAGCGATCTGCTCCTTGGTCTCGACCGGCTTGGCCTGCTTCTTCATCTCGGCGACGGCGGCGTTTACAGCCTTGTCGATGCCGCGACGGATGGCCAGCGGGTTGGCACCGGCGGCGACGTTACGCAGACCGTCGTTGACGATAGCCTGAGCGAGCAGGGTTGCGGTGGTGGTGCCGTCACCCACGGTGTCGTTGGTCTTGGTGGCGACCTCCTTCACCAGCTGGGCGCCCATGTTCTCGATGTTGTCCTCGAGCTCAATCTCCTTGGCGACGGAAACGCCGTCGTTGGTGATGGTCGGAGCACCGAACGTGCGCTGCAGCGCAACGTAGCGACCCTTGGGGCCCATGGTGACGGTAACGGCATCGGCCAGAGTGTTGACGCCCTTGGCAAGCTTAGCGCGGGCATCGGTGTTGAACGTAATGTTCTTTGCCATGGTAGGTAATCCTCCAAAAGAAATGTGACTCGCGTCGCCGCTTCCGAGTCCTGTGCGGCGGGCGCGTTCAAAGACGAATCAGAGATTCTGACGAGACTAGGCCTCGACGACGGCGTAGATGTCGTCGGCGCGCATCAGCAGATACTTCTCGCCGTCGACCTTGACCTCGTTGCCACCGAACTTACCGTAGATGACAACGTCGCCAACCTTGACGTCCATGGGGATGCGCTCACCCTTGTCGTTGACCTTGCCGGCGCCAACGGCAACGATGGTGCCACGCTGCGGTTTCTCCTGAGCGTTGCTGGCGATATACAGACCAGAAGCGGTCTTCTGCTCGGCCTCGTCGGGCTTGACCAGAACACGATCTGCAAGCGGCTTCAAAGACGACATGCTTGTCTCCTCCTTTTTGGGCCGCGCGGTTATACCACGCGAATTAACCCTTTTTGTTTGCGTACGCGTTGAATGGTACCCACGAATGGCGGGTTATACAACACAGAGTCAAAAAATCTTATTTTTTGGCACTTAGATTTTCTGAATGCCGGAGGATAACTTAGCGATGCCTCCCGTGTGGCTCCGGAGGGGCGGGGCATAAGGTTTCCTGCTCGGGCAGTCCTGCTCGCACGAAGGCCACATTAAGTGGCCTTCGGCTCGTGCGGAACTCGCGATAAACCTTATGCCCCGCCCCTCCGGAGCCACACGGGAGGCAGGTTAACTAATTCGGTCCCGGCATTCAGAAAAGTCAGTGCAGCAAAATGGCGATGCGGATAGGGACGTGGGCATGGTTTTCGCTGCGCGCACGGGTCCCCTGGGGAGCGCCGTGCATTTTTGGGAGTATTCAGCAAGCCAGGACGGCTGCATACACGCCGGACACACCATATTGGTCCCAAGGACGCCTTCGACCGGCGATTTGAGTCGGCAGGCAAACCCCGTCAGGACAAAAAGGCATGCTTCGCGCCGCGCCGGACCCCAAAATGACGTCGACCTCCACAATGCCACCCGACTGCAGCGGCACCGGCAGAGCTCGCGGTGCTGAATACTCCGTTTTTTGCACGGCACGGGCGGGGGTACATCAGGATCAGGAAGGACATCCCAGCCTTTTTATGCAATCTGTAATGGGAAGTATGCAAAACACCAAGAGATAGCATTGCTGGTGTCCAAATTGATCGCGGGGCAGCAGCACCTCCGCCCCGCACCCAAATCCAACAGAGCAGGGACGCTCATGGCAGATCCCCACCAAAACGCAAACGCGGCTCGAGCGCCATCCCAAAATAGGCTGCGCGAGCCGCGTTTAACGGTACGACATGAATATTAGCGCTCGTAAATCAAGTTGCCTGCCAGGTAGGTGGCCTGAACCTTGGTGACCTGGAGCTCTTGGGGGTCAACGGTGAGCGGGTTTTGGTCCAGGACTACCAGGTCGGCGTATTTGCCTGGCTCCAAGCTGCCGAGGTTTTGCTCGTCGCCTGCCGCGTAGGCGCTGCCCAGAGTGTAGTTGCGCAGGGCCGTTGCTGCATCGATGCGCTCGCTCGGCAACCAGCCGCCCTCGGGCCAGTGGCTTTTGGGGTCCTGGCGCGTGATAGCCGTGTAGAGCACGTTCATGCTGGTAACAGCTGTTATGGGGCTATCGGTGCCGAAGGCTTGGCGAATGCCGCGCTGCTTATAGGTCGCAAACGGCCACATGATGCGGCTGCGCTCCAAGCCCAGGTCGCGCTCGGGGCCGCCCGGGTCGAGTGTAATGTGACAGGGCTGGCTCGAGGCAACGACGTTAAGCTTGCGTAGACGATCGATGTCCTCGGGCAAGAGGTTCTCCAGATGCTCGAGCGTGTTATGACCGTGCTGGGGCAGGCCGTACAGGTCGGCGGCCTCCTCAAAGATATCGAGCGCGGCATGGATGGCACCGTCGCCGATGACGTGAATACGCACAGTGTGGCCACGCTCCGCAGCCGCCAGAACCAGCTTGCGCATGCGCTCGGCGGGAACCGTCAGACGGCCCTGGTCGCCCGGGAAGCGCGGATTGGTATAGGGCTCGGTGAGATATGCCGTGTGTTCGCTCGACACGCCATCGAAGAACTGCTTAAAACCAGGCGCCGAGAGCAGCGCGTTGTTCACGTAGCGGGTCTGGAGTTCTTCCAAGCGCGATTGGTCATCCAGCAGTGTGGGGAATAGATGGGCTCGGATGCCCAGTTTGCCGGCTGCCTGCAGTTTGTCGTAGACGTCGTCGCGGATAAAGTCGCAGCCCGGCATGGGCATGAGCGACATATCGCATATCGAGGTGATGCCCTGCTCGGCCATCCGCCTCATTTGATCGGCGTAAGCGCTTGCGATGCGATCCTCGCCCAGCCACTCAAGGCAGCGCGGTAGCAGCTGCATGGCAGCCGCCTCGTGAGCAATGCCCGTGAGCTCGCCGTTTGCATCCTTGTCGTAGCTGCCGCCCGCTGGCGGCTCGCTGTCGCGTGTGACGCCGAGCGCCTCGAGTGCGCGGCTGTTGAGCCAAAGCGTATGCCCGTCGCCCGAATACATAACGCAGGGACGATCGGGGAATGCCGCATCGAGCGACGCCTTGGTAGGATGCTCGGGCGGGTCCCAACGGTAGTCGCGCCAGCCCTGCGTCACAACCCAAGCGTCGTCGGGCAGGTCCCGGGAAAACTCGAGCGCGTGCTGCACCAGCGCAGCCTCGGACGTGCCCATATCCATGAGCATGTACGGCGAGGAGCCGACCGAGGTATGGAAGAAGTGCAGATGAGCGTCATGGAAACCGGGGCAGACAAACTGCTCGCCGTAATCGATAACCGACGTGGCGGCGGGAACGGCGGCGATCACGTCATCGGGCGCACCGACTGCGACGATACGGTCGCCTGCGATGGCAATCGCCAGCTCGCGGGCGGTATCGATACCGTCTTGCGCGGTAAAGACGTTCTTGGAGCGGATAATCCGATCGATATGTTGCATGGGCATCCCCATCTCTGGCAGGAAATTCAACACCCCCGAGTGTACTCCCCCGCCCTTGTAACAAAACCCCAAGCGGCAAACGGCAACTTTACCAGCCCTAGCGGCAGGTGGCATACTGAAGAGAGCCTGTACGATTTTGCGATCAACCCAGCAAGGAGCAAATCGACCATGACGAAGACCAAGGCACAGCAGATTATGGCGGCGACCGAGGCTCGCGCGGCTGACGACGTCACCGCAGCCATCCAAGATATCGCTACCGAGTTTGAACCCTATATCATCAAGCAGCGCCGCCACTTCCATAAGCACCCGGAGCTGAGCCTCGCCGAGGAGCGCACGACTTCTGACATCGCCAACCAGCTCGACGCCATGAATATCCCCTACGAGCGTCCGCTCAAGACCGGCTTGGTGGCAACGCTTCGCGGTACCGCGCCGGATGCCTATCGCGAGGACGGCACGCCGCGCCGCCGTATCCTGCTGCGTGCGGATATCGACGCTCTGCCCGTCACCGAACAGACCGGCGAGGAGTTCGCCAGCGTCAACGAGGGCTGCATGCACGCCTGCGGCCATGACTGCCACATCGCCATGATGCTCGGCACGTTGCAGATTCTGCGCCATATGACCGACGACATCCACGGCGAGGTCCGCATCGTCTTCCAGCCCAGTGAGGAAAACGGCCAGGGCGCGAAACTCATGATCGGCACGGGCGTGCTCGACGGCGTCGATGGCGCCTACGCCGCGCACATCTGGAGTGAGGTTGACGCCGGCACCGTAAGCTGCGAGCCCGGTCCGCGCATGGCCAATACCGACTGGTTCCGCATTGATGTCCGCGGCACCTCGTGCCATGGCGCCATGCCCCAACGCGGCCACGACGCCGTCATGGTGGCCGCCGAGATCGTCAATGCCCTGCAGACCATCGTTTCGCGCGAGATCAGCCCCTATGAGCCGGCTGTCATCACCGTCGGCGAGCTGCACGGCGGCACCGCGCGCAATGTTATCGCCGGCACGGCCTACCTCGCCGGCACGGTGCGCACCTACGGCGATTCGACCCACGAGGAAATGCCGGAGCTTATGCGCCGCATCGTGGAGCATACCGCGGCCGCCTTGGGCGCCGAGGCAGAGCTCACCGACTACACCATCGCCAACTACAAGGTCGAAAACGACGCCGCCTCGAGCGAGCGTTGTCGTCAGGCTGTAATCAAATGCCTGGGTCCCACCGGTCAAGGCCATTACCGCGGCACGCTTTCGGGCGAGGATTTTTCGGAGTACCTGCGCCGCGTACCGGGCGTACTCGCCTTTGTAGGTACGCGCAACCCCAAGATTGGCGCCACGTACGCCCAGCATTCCTGCTTTTACAAGATTGACGAGACCGTGCTGGCAAAGGGCTCCATGGTGGCCGCCCAGTATGCTATCGACTTTTTGGCCGAGCCCACGCAAGAGGAGCTCGACGGCCCCGCGATTACCGCGGTCGCCGAAACCAACCCCGACCTGGCCGCCAAGTTGCGCTCTGCCAAGGCGACGACCGCCGAGGCTCGCGACGCCATCCATGATGCCCGAACGGCTCGCCATGCCGCGATCAAGGGCATCCACGACGCACGCGCTGCTGCACGCCGCGAGGAGAAGCACGACGAGTAGTCGTCACACCCATCCATAACAGCCTGGCTAAAGCAGAGCGGGGGCGGACGTATCGAAACGTCCGCCCCCGCTCATTCTTCAAGCGCTATTTCTAGCCCGTCCCCAAATAGCAGGCGGCGTGGCTACTCGTCCTGAGGCTCCTCGTCGGAGCTTGGCTCGGACACCGACTCAGGTGCAGGTGCCGGCTCAGGATCAGGCTCGGGCGCAGGCGCAGGCTCGGGCTCAGATGCCGTCTCAGACTCGGGCGCCGGTTCAGGCTCGGGCGCCGGCTCAGGATCGGTCGCGGGAGCGGGTGCAGGTGCCGGCGAAGCATCCGGAGCACCGTAACCCGAGGGAGCGGACTTCTTCTCGAAGGGCAACACAAAAGTCAGGACGTCGTCCTTATCCTCATCGGCCCACTCGCTTGCATAGCGTGCGGCCCAATAGCCAACGGCACGGTGCTTGAGCATCTTGCCAAAGACCGTAAGAAATACGGTGACAAAAGCGACCAGCACCAAGAACAGCGCGAGCGTGACGCCACCGCCGGTAACAATTGCCTCAATACCCGTAGGACGATAGTAGTAGCTATACATACCGACAGAGGCAATGGCGCCAAAGACGACCGTCAAGATCCATGTGACAACGTTGGCGACCAGGCCCGTCAAAAACTCGGGAAGGAACGAAGCGCAGAACAGCTTGGTCTTGTTGTGCTTAAAGGCCGCCCAGACCTTATCGAGCGAAAACGCGCTCTCGACGCGACCGGTCACCGCAAAGTGCATCACGGCGATGTCGGCGAACATCTTAAAGAAGACACCCAGAATCGCCGAGGCAATCAGAGCCAGGACAAGCAGGCCAAGCGAGCCAAACAGCGCAGCTTCGAGCGCATAAGAGCCGTAATAAGAATACGAGCCCGCGGCGCCAATTACCACGCCCTCCACCAGCGAAAGCACTACACCGATAACGGGAATGGCAGCGATAACCTCGAGCACGACCGAAATAACGCTCGAAAAGACTCCGAGACCAAACGACGTGGAACGCATGAGTGGACGGTCCATGCCGTCATCGACCTTGAGCGACAGATCGCGACCCCACTCGATACCGAAGCCGGAACCGCACACACTCGCAATGCAAGCTGCCAAAAAGCCGATGGCAGCCGCAATGCCGCCAATAACGGGAATAAACAACACGAGCACCGACACAACGCAAATCAGCGCCGGCAAAAACGCAATTTGGCATACACGCTGAAGCACGCCCGGAGTCTTGGTCATATCTTGGAACGCCTGAGCCACACAGCCCTTTGGCGCATTCGCCACGGGCGGCTGCGGAACAAACTGCTGGGACTGAGGCTGTCCCTGGGGAGCGGGGCCAGCGGCACCGGCATTAGGAGCACCACACACGCCGCAGAACTTGTCGTTATCGCCCATGGGGGCGCCACACTGCGAGCAGAACATAGAATCATCCCTTCGTATCTTGAACGAATCACTTGGATCGCAAACGATGTCTTTAGCATCATTATTGCCCAATGTGGGGTCAAATACTCAAAGATGACCGATTTGCAAGGTGCACGGCGCCAGCAGGCGGTTCGTTGAATACGTCTGCGCTAGTTCGTTCCGCGGAAGCCCTTGCCGACGATCTCGGAGCTGTCAACGATCGTGATAAAGGCACCCGGATCGACTTCGCGCGCATAGCGGCGCAGTTGCACGGCCTCGCGACGGCTCAGCACGCTCATGATCACCGTCACGCACTTGCCCGAGAAGGCACCGTAGCCGCGGCTGATGGTCGCCGTGCGGTTGAGATGCTTGACGATAAACTCCTCGACCTTAAGGGGCTCGGAACAAATGACCGTGCAGACTTTGCGCAGGTGAATGCTCTCAATGGCTTTGTCGACCACAAGCGTCTTGGCAAACAGACCGAGCACGCAATACAGACCGACACGCGGGCCATACAAAAAGGCCGCGATGGTCACGATGCCGATATCGACCAGCAGTAGGGCGCGGCCAATCTCGAGCGTCGTGCGGCGCTTGAGGATCATGGCAAGAATGTCCGTGCCACCCGTCGAGGCGCCGATGTCAAAGACAATAGCGCTGCCAAGCGCCGGCAAGATGACGGCAAAGCACAGGTCGAGCCACATATCGCCCGTCAGAGAGACATCGGTCGGAATGAAGAGCTCAAACAGCGAGACATAGGCCGAAAGCGCAAACGAGGCGAAGACGCTCCACAGGATTGCCTTGCGCTCCAAAAAGATAAAGCCCAAAACGACGAGAACCGCGTTGATAATCCACATAAAGACGCCGACGGGCAGGGTCGGGAACAGCGTGGACAGAATGACCGACACGCCCGAGGTACCGCCAAAAGCAAAGTGATTAGGGGTTTTAAACGCAACGATGGCGAAGGCCGTAAGAATCAGACCCAGATTGAGCTCGGCAAAAAAGCGCGGGAAGCCTGGCTCCTGGCTGCGCTTTTGACCGGCACGCTCGCCGCGTTCGATATCGGTGCGATCAACCACGCGCTCCATCGGCACCACGGGAGGACGATGCACCTCCTCGGCAGCACGCGATGCCGCCTCTGCAGCGGCGGCCTCAATCGCCCATGCCTTGCTTTCTGTTTCGTGCTCGTCGGCCATTACGGCAACTCCTCGTTAACAATTTGGAAACAATGCGCTCATTAGCGTAACGCGGAACGTGGGGATTGCAACCCTTAGTTAGACGAGCGGTATGACTATATCGGGAGCGTACAAAAACAGCCGGCCACGCTTTTGCTTGCGCGGTCGGCCGTTTAACGTTTTCGCAGATAAAACCTGCCAAAACAAACCTGTCTTTTTGGAAGGTTATTCGTGCTGGCTGGTGCGGTGCTCGTACTCCTCGGGGGTGATGACGTCCTCGATACGCAGGTTGACGCCCGCCACCTCAAGGCCGGTCATCGCGGCAAGGCGCTCGGTGACACGTGCCTTGACATCGTCGAAAATCGCGGGCGCATAGGCGCCGTACTCGATAATGACGGAGATGTTGACGACCACACGATTGTCATCGGTGACCTCGACCGTCACGCCCTTGGTCAGATTCTCGGCACCAAACTGCTCCTGCACAAAGTGCATGAGGTTACCCTTCATGCCCAGAACGTGCGGAACCTCGCGAGTGGCCATGGCAACGATCTTCTCGATCACACCGTTGGAATAGGTCAGCGAGTCCTCGGACTCGTCCGCCTCCTCGTCGTCCTCATCCTCATCGGACTCGGCCTCGACGAGCGCCTCATCCTCGAGCGTTACGTCCTCGGCCTCGGCGGTGACGGTCTCGTCTGCCTCGAGCTCGGTATCGGCCACATCGACCTTCGTATTAAAAGCCATGGTTCCTCCTTATGCCTGCCGCGGATGCGACAGTCGAATACATTATTAGCGGCCGCTAAACAGACGGCCGAAGAAGTTGACGATCCCGTTCTCGCCGTCGCGAATTTGGCCGATCACAGCGCCGATCAGCACGAAGAATGCAATGACGAGCGTGTCCCACAGGCCCAACGTGAGCACCAACACAGCGAGGATAAAGCCAGCGACGGCGCCGAGCGTGGTGTTGGGATGACGCACAGCATAGCTCCAGATGGCAGCGCCCGTACCCTTGATGAGACCCATAGCCTCGTCAAAATCCGCGGCTGCCGCATCTTGCAACTCGGTTGCCTCTGCTTTGGAATCAACAGGTTCGCTCGCCGGCGTGGCGCTCTGGTCAATCGTCAGGCGCGGCGTACGAGCGGTCTTATCTTGATTGGTATCACTCACCGGAAACCTCCACGGTCTGGACGGTAGTCTTGGACGGCAAAAAACGGACGCGCGTGGTCGTACCCGGCGTGCCGAGCATGGTGTCGCAAGCTTCCTCGATGCGCTGCTGCATCGCGGTAGCCAGAGATGCCACGTCCTTATCGTCAAGCGCGATAGCGTCGACCTTAAATCGGACGTGCGAATCGTCGGAGCCTTGGACGCGGGCCTCGACATGCTCGACCATCACGCGGTCGTCGCGCTCGGCAGCAGCTCTGGCGCACGAAGAAAGCGCCGCAAGGGTAACCTCGATATTGCGCTCCCCCGCCGGATGTACACAGGACGGCTCGCGACGAGCAAACATCAGGCGGAAGAAGCTTACCAGCACGCCGATCGCCACAACTCCGCCGCATGCCGTCACGACAATGCGCGGCATGGGGTCGCGCATCAGCAGCATAAAGCGATACGTATACGGCCCCCAAAACTGGCAGACAAGCGTACCCAGCGCCACGATGGCGGCGGCAAGATACACAATCGCTAGGGCTCGTTTGAGTACGCGCACGCGGCGCTCCCTTCAAATCTCGGCTCTCGAAATGCAAAACGGTTCGCATCATTATAAAAGAGCCGGGTCCGGTGCTCTACGCACGCGGATCCGGCTCATCTATTCCACGAGGCTTGCATGCTCGCTTCATTATGCCCAGATATGCACGGCTTAACCCGTGCGGGCGCTACTCCTCCTCGAGGGCAGCGATGACCTCGTCGGTCATGTCCATGGTGCTGTAGACGTCCTGGACGTCATCGAGCTCCTCAAGACGGTCGATGAGGCGCTGAACCTTCTTGGCGTCGGCGCCGGAGACCTCGGTCGGGGTGGTCGGGACCATGGTGGTCTCGGAGCCCTTGACCTGGACGCCCTGCTCCTCGAGCGCCTTGGAGACAGCCATGACCTCGTTGGCAGTAGTCCAGACGATCCACTCCTCGCCGGCGTCCTCGTAGTCCTCGCCACCGGCCTCGGCGATGGCCATCATGAACTCATCCTCGTCACCGGCAGCACCGTTGGCGATCATGGTCTCCTTCTTGGCGTTCTCGTCCAGGATCTCCTTGGCGACGACGATCTGGCCCTTGCGCTCAAACTGGAAGGCGACGGAGCCAGAGGTGCCCAGGTTGCCACCAGCGTGGGAGAAGGCGGAACGGACATCAGCGGCGGTACGGTTGCGGTTGTCGGTCAGGCAGTCGACGTAGACGGCGACACCGGCGGGACCGTAGCCCTCGTACACGATGTTCTCGTAGACAGCGGCGTCAGCACCCGAACCAAAAGCCTTGTCGATAGCGGACTTGATCTTGTCCTTAGGCATGGACTGAGCCTTGGCCTTGGCAACGGCAGCGGCGAGGCTGGCGTTGTTCTCGGGCAGCGGGTCACCGCCGAGACGGGCAGCAACGGTGATGTTGCGGCTGAGCTTGGAGAAGAGGGCGGAACGCTTGGCGTCCTGCGCGCCCTTACGATGCTTGGTTGTGGCCCACTTAGAGTGTCCGGACATACGTGTCTCCTATCGGTTTCGACCTAAAGCCCAGCGCAGATGCTCGGGCAATATAAACAAACGTCGTTATGATATACCTACTGGCCTGCGAGATAAACCCCAAAATGAAGGCGTCGTGATGATGACCCCTTTGGTGCAAAGAAACCTGACCCCAATGCACCAAGTTAGGACCAGAGGAAGTCACTGCGGGTGACGGTGGCGCCGATGGCGAAGGGCATGCAGGCGATGACCGGATACAGGTAGCGCATGTAGGTCGAGCCGTTGCACGGACCAATCAGGCACACGGCGAGCACGCCCAGCAGCGGCACCCAGATCGCCAGCGCACGCCATGAATGACGACGCAGCAGGTAGACCACCACGGCGATCATGATCCACACATAGGTGGCCGAGCTCATGGTGAGCGAGATAAACGGGACGCGTTGTACTGCCACGCGATACAGGTTGATCAGGTGGTCGCACCAGCGCACAACCTTGCTATCGACCGGATGGAAGTCGAAGTACTTAAGGTTATCGGGCTTCGCCATAATCTCGGCACTGCGCGCCGTGCTGTAGACCCACGCATCGCGGGCACTCGGATAAAAGTAGCCGTAGTAGTTATTGATGAGCGCCGAGATATAGCACTCGGGATCCTTTTTGAACATCTGGGCCCATACCTCAAAATAGGCCTTGATGTCCTCCTGCGAGGCGTACTCGTTAAAGCAATTCTTGACGGCATCGGACTTGTCGGGGTTGTAGCGGCGGCCCAGGTTCTCGTACTTGAGCACGCGATCGATCACGGCACGCTCTTCGTCGGTCACCGAACCGTCGCAAGGAGCCTCCACGATGGTGCCGTCCTCCTTAACCGTGGGGTTGACGCCCGAGTTGAGGCCGTCGTGCTTTTGGACAAAACGAGCCGTCTGCTGGAACGGAATCGAGAGGATTTCGCGCTTGGAACCAGGCGTGATGTCGTGTGCCGGCATAAAGACCTTGGTGAAGTACATATTAGAGGCAAGGCAGAGTGCAAGCACCGCAAGAACTCCCACCCAGCGGAAACGCGGGGTGGTGCCCGAAGGCGCAGCACCAGCCTGCTTGGCTGCACGACGAGCCGCATGCGCGTCCCATGCGCTAAACGCCGCCGCGATTACGCATGCCGCCAGGGGAAACACCAGGCCGCCATTGCGCAGAAACGTGGAGCCCATGGCGCCCAGAGCGAGCAACAGCCAGTCGTGGCGCACAAAGAGCACGGGGGCTTTCTCGCCCGCACGCTCAACATTGGCATCACGACGGGGCAAGCCACATGCCACGAGCTTGACGGTCTGTACCAGCAGCACCAAGAACGCGTCGGCAAAGAGCACGTCTTTGGTGAGCAACGCCGCGTAGTTAGAGAACATCGGCATAAACGCAAAGAACAGCAGGATCGCACCGCGAACCGGCAGGCTCACGCCCAGTTTGCGCAGCGACGAAATGGAATAGGCCATGCAGGCAGCCGTGATGACAAATTGAGCGCAGGTATAGATGATGAGGCCCGCGTTAGCGCTGTTGAACAGCGAAAGCCCCAGCTGAACGCACGAGCCGATAATGGCCGTGTGCACTACGGGATGATGCCCGTTGAGCAGCACGTTGGGGTTGAGTAGGCGCAGGTAGTCGCTCGTGCCGTTGGGATAGTTAAACCACTGGCGAATCTGCGCGCCCGTATCTCCCATAAAAAGGCCAGGCAGCGAAGCGATGAGCGTGGGCGCCCAGGCGATCATAAGCACCAGGAAGGGCCCGGCAAAGGGATGGACCGAGAGCACGGCGTGAGTCACACGCCATACGCGGCCAAAGTGCGCCTCGGAAAACGGAATGCGCCGAGAGCTCAGCCAATCTAGACACTCAAAGGCAAGGTAGAAGGCAACGACCGCCAAGAGCATCCAGCCCGCGCCGCCAATCCAGGCGCAGATGATGCGGGCTTTGTCGCCAAGGACAATCTCGGCCGAGTCGGTGAGATCGTAGCTGCGGCCGAACACCATGCAGATGGCGAAGAACAGCGACGGCAGAATGATCGATGGACGCCAGGTGTCGCCACGGCCAAAGAACACGTAGCGAAACGGCAAGGTGAGCAGGCAGGCAAGTGCAAGCAGCATGACCGCGTCGGTATGGCCGGCAAACGAGAGGAGCACCTCGTAGCACACGTACAGCATACCCGAGGCTTTGGGGTCAATCGCCAAGACTGCGTTGCTCGACACCGGGGCGGGATCGATGGAAAACGCCGTGGTCGCCAACAGCGCGAGCAAAAATGCGATGAGCGTCTGCTTGGCGGGGTAGCGCTTAAACCAGACGATGCGGGCAGCGTCGCGCGCAGCCGTTGTGGAGAGATCGGAATCCTTCACAGTCCAAAGAGCCTTTCTAGAAACCTGCCAAAAAGGGACAGGTTTATTTTGGCAGGTTTTATCTGGGGAAACGTTACTGTTCTGTCATCGTTGCCCAGCGAACCACCACAAAGGTGCCTGCCCCCTTTGTGGTGGTTAGGCGTCGAGGTAGATGCGCTGGGGACGGTTGTGGCGGAGGGCAAAGATGACGAGCGCCAGGCCCGCAATCACGAGTGGCAGACTCAACAGCTGACCCATGGTGATGACGCCGCCCAGCAGATAGCCCAGCTGGGCATCGGGCACGCGCACAAACTCAATGAGGAAGCGGACGATGCCGTAACCCATCACAAACACGCCCATAAACGTGCCTTGGGGCAGTAGCGGCTTTTTGCGGCTGAGCACCTGCAGAATGCAAAAGAGCACGATGCCCTCAAGAAATGCCTCGTAGAGCTGGGAGGGGTGACGCGGCATATCCCCCGCGGTGCCACCGAAGACCACACCCCAGGGCAGATCGGTCGGCTTGCCCCACAGCTCACCATTGACAAAGTTGGCACAACGGCCCAGGCACAAGGCCAGCGGCGCGCCTATGACGGCAAGATCTGCCAAAGTCCAGGCATCGAGCTTATACATGCGGCACACGATGATGCCGCCGATAATGCCGCCCACCAAGCCGCCATGGAAGCTCATGCCGCCCTCGTTGGTGGCAAAGATCTCGAGCGGGTGCGCCCAGTAGTAGCCATCACCATAAAAGACGACGTAGAACAGGCGCGCACCGATAATGAGGCCAAAGACCACGCCGACCACGACACTCGTCAGGTCGTCAATCGTGATGTTAAAGCCCCAGCGACGCTGTGTGCGGTACATGACGACCGCCGTGAGCAGAGCGCCGACCACGTAGGCCAGGCCGTACCAGTAGATGGTGATGGGGCCCGCCGAGATCGCGACGGGATCAAGCATATGGTAGAAGTCGTTGAGCATGTCGACCCTCCTACTCCCTACATACAAATGCGGCCGCGGGCCTTGCGCTCGCAGCCGCATATTTGGGCGTAACGTCTATGCGGAGTATGCCGTCCGCAGCTTTCGCATCTTAGAACGGCGCGTACTCGTCGTACAGGTCCTCGGCCTCGCCGGAGGCATTAACCTGCTCGACACGGGTAACGCCGGGCACATGCTCCTTCAGGATGCGCTCAATACCCATGGACAGGGTCAGCGAGCTCATGGGGCAGCCGGCGCAAGCGCCCTGCAGCTCCAGTTTGACGACGCCCTCGTCGTCAACGCCCACATACTCCATATCGCCGCCGTCGGCCTGCAGGTTGGGGCGAATCTCCTCAAGAACCTTCTTAAGCAGCTCTTCGTTAACAGCCACAGGGGCTCCTTTCTCACAATAACGCGGGCACGCCCGCGGACAGGGGCTATGTTACTACAGCCATGTACCCGCTTAGGCGCCAGCCATGCGTGCGGACACGACTTTCACGAGCGGTCAATTTGGGACGGGTCTCTTTTGGCTGTTTTGCCGCCAGCTGGCGTTGCCACGCGCTACTGCTGAGCCTGCCCCTCGGTGCCGATGTGAACATCGACGATAACCTGGCGGTAGCTGATGCCACAGGAGTCGAGGATGCGGCGGCTGATGCGTCCATCATCGGTGTCGGCGTACTTGTTGTCCAGGTAGACAACCTCGCCCACACCCACCTGCGCCAAAATCTTGGCGCAGTCGTGGCACGGGAACAGCGTAACGTAGACCGTGGAACCCTCGAGGTCCTTGAGCGAGCCACGGTAGTTGAGCACGGCGTTTGCCTCGGCATGGACCACGTAGTTGTGCTTGTCCTGCAGCGGGTCGTCGCTCGTACCCCACGGGAAAAAGTCGTCGTTGAGCGCCGAGGGCGTACCGTTGTAGCCCACCGAAAGGATGCGGTGGTTGGTGCTGGCGATGCACGCACCCACCTGCGTGTTGGGGTCTTTGCTGCGGCGCTGCGCGGCGATGGCCACGCTCATAAAGAACTCGTCCCAGCTAATGACGTCCAGGCGCTTGCCTGACGAAGTTTGATGAAGATCGTCCGACATGGCAGACACCTCCGTAATCGCAATAGTTTGACCCATTGTAGCAGGTGAAAGGTGGAGGCGTTTGTCCCACCGGCGCCCTCACTTTTACACGCGGCGGGGCTTTTGGTTGATGCGGTAGAGCTCGGCGAGACCCCGCAGCGTCAGTGCGTCGTCGACCGTCAGGCTGTGGCCGACCAACGCCGCGAGTGCCTCGGCGTCGTCGCCGGTAATGACGATGGGCACGTCGCCCTCCCCCGCGGCCTTGGTCGCGCGCATCTCGGCGAGCACCATATCGAGCATGCCGTCGATGCGGGCCACCTCGCCCAGAACCACGCCCGAGCGCATGGCCTCGCGCGTGTTGCGGCCGATGACGTGTGTCGGCGCCGAGGGCTCGACCTGCGGCAAGCGCGCCGCAGCGGCCGAAAGCGAGCGGGCGCCAAGCGCCAGACCCGGCGCGATGACGCCGCCGACAAAGGTACCGTGCGCGTCGATGACCTCGATATTGGTCGTGGTGCCCAGGTCGATCACGATGCACGGAGAGCCGTAGACGGCACGAGCCGCCACGGCATCGGCGATGCGGTCGGGGCCGATCTCGGCCGGGTCGTCGTAGTGCACGGGCATGCCGGTCTTAAGTCCTGGCCCCACGGTGAGCACGCGCCCCGTGCAGGTGCGGGAAAGCGCCGCTTTCCACGGGCGCTCGAGCGCCGGCACCACGCAGCTCAGCACTGCGGCCGCAGGAACGAGCGCACCCGGCATGCCCGCATCGGCTGACAGCGCGCCCATGACCTGCGCGAGCCTCATGCGCGCCTCGTCGGCCGTGATGCTCGACGGCGTGGTGATCTCGCACGTCGCAAGCGGGCATTCCTGCGCCGCGGCCGAATCCTCTGCAAACAGGCCAAAGCGAATGAACGTGTTGCCCACGTCGACCGTCAATATATATGCGCACCCATTAAGCATCGTCGGCGCTCCTTTCGTCTGTCCAGCAGTATATCGCCTACCTAAACCAGTCATCCCAAAATGACTAGCTTGCGGCTATACTGGTGCGCGGTCGTTTGCGAGCTCACGCGGCGGCCCTTGGTAACCCGACTTCCCGCGCCGTATCCGTAGCGGCGCTCCCGGGGGAAGCGGATATACGCAAAGGAGTTTTATATGAGCAATCCCTCGAACCGCGCTTCGATGCGCGGGCAACTCACGCTGCGTGGCGTCGTCATCGGTGTCCTTGGCTGCGTGATCATCACGGCAAGCTCGGCCTACACCGCCCTCAAGATGGGCGCACTCCCCTGGCCGATCGTCTTCGCTGCCGTCATCTCGCTGTTCTTCCTTAAGCTCATGGGCAACGCCAGCCTCAACGAGGCCAACGTCACCCACACCATCATGTCCGCGGGCGCCATGGTCGCCGGCGGCCTGGCGTTTACCATCCCGGGCGCCTGGATGCTGGGCTATGCCGACCAGATCAGCTGGCTCGACATGTTTATCGTGGCGCTCGCCGGCACCATCCTGGGCCTGCTGGCCACCGCGATCATCCACCGTCACTTTATCGTGGACGCCGCGCTTGAGTTCCCCACCGGCAACGCCGCAGCTCAGACCTTGCGCGCGACCGAGGCCGGCGGCAAAACCGGCAAGCAGCTCTTTGGCTCCATGGCCATCGCCGGCATCTATAGCGTGCTGCGCGACGCCCTGGGCGTGGTGCCCAGCATGCTGTGCACGCTCAACATCCCCGGCGTGACCTTTGGCATCTACAACTCGCCCATGCTGCTCTCCGTCGGCTTCCTCGTGGGCTTCGCCCCCGTCGCCTTCTGGTTTGCTGGCGCCCTGCTGGGCAACTTTGGCATCATCGTGGGCGGCACCGCTGCCGGTCTGTTCGACGTTGTGGCTGCGCAGGGCATCGTCAAGTCCCTGGGCATGGGCCTCATGATGGGCTTTGGCGTCGCCGTCGTCCTCAAGGACATCCTGCCGCAGGTCGCCGGCATCGTCCGCGGTCTAGCCGCCGACAGCTCCACCGACACCGACGAGCAGTCGCTCATCTCGGGCTCCCTTAAGCTCGACGCCGGCATCATCGGCCTGGGCGCTGCCGCCATCGCCGTGATCGTCGCCATCGCGCTTGACCTTGGCCCCGTCCCGGCCGTCATCGTGACGCTGTTCACCTTTGTCACCACCATCATGAGCGCGCAGAGCTGCGGCCAGACGGGCATCGACCCCATGGAGATCTTTGGCCTCATCGTTATGCTCATCGTGGCTGCCTTTGCACAGATCGCTCAGGTCAAGCTGTTCTTTATCGCCGGCATCGTGGCCGTGGCGTGCGGCCTTGCGGGCGACGTCATGAACGACTTTAAGGCCGGCGCTGTGCTGGGCACCAACCCGCGTGCGCAGTGGATCGGCCAGGCCATCGGCGGCATCGTGGGCGCCCTGGTCGCCGCAGCCGTCATGGTCGCGCTCGTCACCGCCTATGGCCCGGACGCCTTTGGCCCCGACAAGAGCTTTGTTGCCGCGCAGGCAAGCGTCGTCGCCACCATGGTCTCGGGCATCCCGAGCGTGCCGTGGTTCGTTGGCGGCTTTATCGCCGGTATCGTCATGTACTGGCTCGGCATTCCGGCCATGATGATCGGCCTGGGCGTGTACCTGCCGTTCTACATGTCACTCACGGCATTCCTGGGCTCCTGCGTCAAACTCGCCTACGACAAGTGGTCCGCCCACCGCGACGCCACCGCTGGTCTTTCTGACGAGGAGAGGGCTGCCAAGGACGCCGCCTTCCAGGAACAGGGCCTGGTTGTCGCCAGCGGCCTGCTCGGTGGCGAGTCCATCGTCGGCGTTATCTTGGCGTTTGTCTCCGTGGGCCTGAGCCTGCTGGGATAGGCCGAACAACAACGCACCAGCGCAGAGCGCGGGGTCGGATCCAATCCGATCCCGCGCTTTTTTGTATCTGCCGAAACCCTCGGCCGCAACGCATTTGCCGCGCACCCGTTTTCCCACTCGCTTAAGTTCCACGCCAAGATGACCGCGCCGCCCCTCACGGTGTAGAGTACATGCTGCGAACACACCCGCGCTCCCGCGGCAATACGAGGTGGATATGGAACTCGACAAACAACAGATCAAGCGGCTGCGCGAGCGCCATCATCGGCGCCATGGCATCCGCCCCGCCCACAGCGAAGCGGCTGAACAGGCGCATCGCTTCCTAAAGCGGGCGTTCAACATTCGCGAGGGTCGCGCACCCTATCACGTGATCCGCAAACGCTTTGTAAACGGGGCGCGCCTGACCGGCTCGCACCTGTGCATCCTGATCATCGCCATGTTGATCGCGAGCATCGGCCTCGATATCGACTCGGACATCGCCATCGTGGGCGCCATGCTCATCTGCCCGCTCATGGGCTCGGTTCTTGCCATGGCATACGGCATCGCCACGCTCGACCGCGAGATTACCGTCGAAGCCGTCGCCGGCCTTGCGCTGCAAATGGCCTTTTGCCTGGTCACATCCACGTTGTACTTTAAGCTCTCGCCCCTTGGCGCCACCACAGCCGCCATTATCGACAACTCGACGCCCACCGTGTGGGACCTCGCTGTCGCGCTCGCCGGCGGCTTTGCGGGCGGGCTGGGCAACTCACGCGACCAGGAGCCCGCAACGCTCATCGCCGGTGTGGCCGTAGCGACAGCGCTCATGCCGCCCCTGTGCGCGGCGGGCTACGGCATCGCCATCGGAAGCGGATCGCTGTTTCTCTCGGCGCTCTACGAGTTTGGCATCAACGTGATCTTTATCGCACTGGCTGCCGAAGCCGTGCTGCTTCTTTTGCGCGTACCGCTCAAGCGCGACCTGAACGGCGACGGCATCGTGACCGCCGAGGAAAACGCCGAGGTCGACGAGCTATCGCGCAAGGTGCGCCGCCGCATTATTGTGGGCACGGTAATCTTTGCCATCCCCTGCATTGTTATGACGGCGGGGTCTATTGGCTCGGCGCAGGCCGGCGTGCAGGACGGCTACGGCGTCACCGAAACCACGCGCGAGCTTGCGGCGGTGCTGCCAGGCTTTAAGGATTACACCGTCGCCGTCGAGACCTCGGCCACCGAGGGCGACGAGGAGGGCCTTGTCGAGCGCCAGACTGTCGCCCACGTGACGACAGGCGAGGCGCTCGGGGCGCACGACCGCCGCGTTGCCCGCAAGCTCATCGACCTCAACGTGCCCGAGGTCGACCGCGTGGAGTTTGACGTGAAGTGATGTCGGCGCGGGATGAACGCTCGCACGGACGCAAGCTACGACGAGGCGCAGACGCGATACGGACACGAGCAAATAGCGGGGTGCAGTTCACGCCCGCGCCCCGCTCGCCGTTTTATTGCCGTGAATCAACTGGCCGGATCGACATCGCCAGACTCCACTGTAAACGCCGGACCGGTACTCACCAGATAAAAACGGGTCACCCTGGTATCTCTAAATAGGTAGAGCAAGCCCTGATCGCGTCGGCGCGAAATATATGCCACGTGGACCGTACCAAATATTTCGCCGTTTTCATTCTTTAATACCAGAATGTTGGGGTCGTCCATACGCTCGAACTGTCCATCAACGCAGCCGCCGCCCTTGCCGACCAACTGCCATCGATGGTTATCCTCTTCAAGAAAGGCCAGGGTTTCCAAACCTGCTTTGTCATCCCGATAGTAACCATCAATGGCAAAGCCTTCGGAAGCGCATTCCTGCATATAGGATGTTTCTCGACTTATAGCGAACTGCCCTATAGCGCCTAGGAGCACAGCTAGGCAAACCACTGCAAAGGTTATTGAGATAGTGCGGCGGCCCATGCTAGCCAGCCCGATACTTGTTTAACAGAGCGCGAAACATACTTGGGACCTCCGATATCAGAGCAAACGTCACCCGCAGCCCGGCGGCAGTCATATGTTTCCAACATCAAACCATATGGCTGCCACTCGCGGAGGGGGCATCGGTGAACGGTGTGTTTTCATACTCCATTGGTCAAACCTAAGCGCGGCCCTACAGCTCGTACTTGTACACGCGGTAGATGAACTTCTCGGCTTCCATCTCAAAGGTAGCAATGGGCAGTCCGTAGCGGTCGTACTCGGTAAAGGTCTTGGCCTGGCCCGATGCCACGAGCATACTGCTCGAATCGCCGACGCGCTGCGCGCTGCTCACGTCCAGTCGTCACGTCAATCTTGATGATGAGGTCCTCGACGTTAACGCGCTCGCCCTCGCTCTTTTTGGCTGCCGCGGGGTGTGCGGGGAAACGCAGCAACTTTGGGCACGTCACCGGTCTTTTTTTCGACCGGCAACCTCATACGACACGGTCACGGCGTCGGCGATCTCAAAGAGTAGCTTAGGCTTATGGCAATGCAGAGACGCAGGGTGCGCAGCTAATCCGCGATACCCCCCGACTTATTCAGGGCGGCCGCGATAGCGCTCAATCCAGTCCACGGCAAAGTCGACAAGCTCGCGTTGGCGCATAAAGCGGATCATCCCGTTACCGAGAGGCGCCGTACGCACCGAGCATTCACGTTCAAAAGCAGCGCCGATCTCGTCGAAGTCCTCGCCGTCGACAAAAAGTGTTCGGTACTCCTTCCACACGCGCTGACCGTTTTCCATGATCGCGCTGTGTTCCACACAGTCGTGCTTGCCGGGGTACTGCGCACGGGCATCTGCCAAATGCAGCGACGTATTCTTGTCATAGCCAACGCCCACCAGCAGAACATAGCCGTCCAAATCGTACAGACGCGCGATGGGCGATCCGTCGCCAAAGATGTTGCTCAGGTCGTGGTTTTCCGTCAAGAATTGTGCATGCCGGCCGTTTGCCGCCACCGAGCGCGCCGGATGGTCGCTTCTATGCATACCCGGCCATGTGCGAAACATCTCGGCAACGGCCCCCATCGTATTGGTAGGCGTAATGCGCTTGTCATAAGCAGGCCAGTTATCGCGAATCAACTGCCACCATTCTTGAGGTTCCTGCCAATGGACGCCGCTCTCGGGGTCCAGGTTTTTCCAGGATTGCGTCGGCATCATGATGGTGCCGGTCTCGCCCACCGTCTGGAGCAGCGCCTCGATCACCGGCTGCGCGCCGCCGCACACATATCCAAGCGAGCTGAGCGAGCAATGGACCATAACCGTCTGCCCCGCGCGCATGCCGACGGCAGAAAGCGCGTCGAGGATATCCCGCTTGAGCACGATTTGTCGATCCATTGCCATTTCCTCGCTATCCCCGCACCCATTTGCTTTTGCGTCATGTGTCGGAATGGCACACGGGCTATGCGGCGTATTTCTGCTGCAAATGATACGCTCCCAATGTCCCAAGGGATCTTTTTAGTACTTGAAGAAGCCCTCGCCCGAGCTTTCGCCCAGCTTACCTTCGTCGAGCATTTTCTTGAGAACGGTGGCCATGGCCTTAAAGTTGTAGGGCATCATCATCTTTTTGAGCAGCGGACTCACCAGGCCCGGGACCTTCTGATACTGCATAACGATGTTGTAGGCCGTCTGGATGCCCACCGTGTCGAATACGCGGAACGGGCCCTTGGGAGCGCCGGTGCCGCGCGTCCATGCGAGGTCGATGCTCTTGGGATCGCTCACACCCGAGACATACAGGTCAAGGCCCGAAAGCAGCCACGGCACCAGCATGGAGTTGAGCAGGTAGCCGTTCTTTTCCTTGTTGACGGGAAGCGCCAGCATGCGAATGTCGTTGGCGAAGTCGACGAGCTCGTCGAAGTAGCGCTTGTCGGTCTGGTCCTGGGCCATGACTTCGGTCATGTTGTTCTTCCAGATGGAGTTGGCAAAGTGCAGCGACAGGTATTTCTCGGGGCGGCCGGTGTACTTGGCAAAGGTGCTCGGCAGCAGCGTGGAAGAGTTGGTCACGACGACGGTCTTTTGCGGGAGGACCGGGGCGAGCTTCTTGTAGAAGTCAATCTTTGCCTGGGTGTCCTCGGCCATAGACTCGATGACCAGGTCGGCATCGGCCACGGCCTTGGCAAGATCAAGCTCCAGCTTGAGCGTGGAATAGGCACGCTCGACGGCGGCGAGTGCCGCCTCCTTGTCGAAGGGCTGGTCACTATCGGCGATACCGGCGCACCACTCGTCTGTGCCGTCCGCCATGCCCTCGATAGCAGCGATGTATTCCTCGCGCACATGATCGATCTTGGGCTGGGTGCGGCCGATGCTGCCCTCGCTGCGCAGCCAAATCGTTACATCAAAGCCGCAGTAGGCAGCCTGAAAGGCAATCTGGCTTCCCAACACGCCGCCGCCGGCAACACAAACGGTCTTGTAGCTCATGAAACGGTCCTCTCTTACGTAATTCCATAGATGTGTATTTATTCAACCGTAAGGGGGCTGCACGCAGGGGGTGGGTTCTATAAACGGACGGTATTTTGCGGCGAACGGATACACTTGTTCATTAACTCAGGGTTCCGTGTCCAGCAAAAACGGGAGGTAGCCGGTGCGGCCACCTCCCGTTTGTCTCATATCTAACCCAAAACAGGCCAGTTATTTCTTAATGCCGCGTCCCAGACGCTTGGCGACCGACGCCACGGCTTCCTCGCTGGCCGGCCCGCAGCTCACGCAGCCATCGTGGGCACGCATCTGGCCGGTGACCTCGTCCATCGCGAGCGGCGCCACCTTCTCGAGCTTAAAGCCCTTGCCGGCGCGCATGTTTTCCTTGGCCACGCTGATCATGAGCTTAATACGGTTGAGCTGGTTGACCTCGGACGCACCAGGATCATAGTCCACCGCGACAATATTGCTCTCGGGGTGCTGACGGCGCAGCTCCTTGATCACGGCCTTGCCCACCACGTGGTTAGGCAGGCACGCGAAAGGCTGCGTGCAGATAATGTTGGGTGCGCCATGGTCGATCAGGTCGAGCATCTCGGCCGTGAGCAGCCAGCCCTCGCCCATGTTGTTGCACACCGACAGCACCGTACGGGCCTTGTCGGCCATGGTGCCGATGCGCTCGGGCGCCTCAAAGCGGCGGGATTTTTCGAGCATCTCCTCCACCGGCGTGCGCATCCAGTCCACGAGCTTGATAAGCGCCTGCATGCCCGCACGCGTCGTGGCAGAGCTGCCCAACTCGTCCTTCTGCAGCTCGGCGTTGCTCATAGAGTACAGGAAGAAGTCGAGCAGGCCCGGCACCACGGCCTCGCAGCCCTCGCGCTCGATAACATCGACCACGTGGTTATTGGCCGTAGGGTGGAACTTGACCAGGATCTCGCCGACCACGCCCACGCGCGGCTTGGTGCCCTCGCCCACGAGCGGCATGGTGTCGAACGCGCGGATGGCCTCGCGGCACAGCTTGGTGTAGTTGTGGCGGTTGAACTTGGGCGCCAGCTTGCGGGCTCGTGCCATGTACTCCTCGTAGAGCGCGTTGGCGGCACCGGGCGTTGCCTCGTACGGGCGGCAACGATAGAGCATCTGCATCATCACGTCGCCAAAAAGCACCGCGTAGACTGCCTGTTTAAGCAGCGCCGGCGTAATCTTAAAGCCGGGGTTGTCCTCGCCGAGCGCCACGGCCGAAAGCGAGATCACCGGAATCTCGGGGTGGCCGCTCTCGCGCAGGGCCTTGCGGATGAGCGCGATGTAGTTGGTAGCACGGCAGCCGCCGCCGGTCTGGCTGATGACCACGGCTGTCTTGGACAGGTCGTACCGACCGCTCTCGATGGCCTCCATGATCTGGCCCGTCACCAGGATCGACGGATAGCAGATGTCGTTATTCACGTAGCGCAGGCCGGCCTCGACGGCATCGTGGTCAGTCGAGGGCAGCAGCTCCAAGTTGTAGCCGGCACCGCGGAACACCTCTTTGACCAGGTCAAAGTGGATCGGCGCCATCTGCGGGCACAGGATGGTGTAGCCCTCCTCGCGCATCTGCTCGGTAAAGGGCACCTTGGGCCACGCGGTCGAAGCACTCTCGCGCTGAGCCTCGAACGTGTACTTGCGGCTCGCGAACGCGGGGGCATCCGTGGAGGGCGCCACCGGCGCGGCAACACCCTGCTCGTAGGCCTCGCCCGCGGCCGTGGCCTCGGCCAAGCGCTCGGCCTCCTGGTCCTTAAGCGCCGCCATGAGCGAGCGGATGCGGATGCGCGCGGCACCTAGGTTGGATACCTCATCGATCTTGAGCACGGTGTAGATCTTGCCGCTGGCCTCCAGAATCTCCTGCACCTGGTCGGTGGTCAGAGCATCCAGACCGCAGCCGAAGGAGTTGAGCTGGATCAGGTCCAGGTCGTTGCGCATCGTCACAAAGCGGGCGACGGCGTACAGGCGGCTGTGGTACATCCACTGGTCGACGACGCGGATCGGGCGCTCGGGCTTCACGAGATGCGCGAGCGAATCCTCGGTAAAGACCGCAAAGCCAAAGCTCGAAATAAGCTCGGGCAGGGCGTGGTTGATCTCGGGATCGTTGTGGTAGGGACGACCGGCGAGCACAATGCCGTGACCGCCGTGGTCCTCGACCCACTTAAGAGCCTCCTCGCCCATGGTCTGGATGTCCTCGTGGAAACGCGCATCGGCCTCAAAGGCGGCGTTGACAGCGGCATCGACCTCGGAGCGCGTGATCTTGGGACCGCGTACGCGACCGCGACCGGCTTGCGAATCGGCCACACGGTCGACGGCGAGCACCTGGTACAGGCGGCGCTTGAGTTCGGTCTTGTCGTGATAGGGCACAAACGGATACAGGAACTCGATGTTCTGCTCGCGGATCTCGTCGATATTGAGTGCCAGCGCCGTGGGGTAGCTCATAACGATGGGGCAGTTATAGCAGTTGCCAGCCGTCGGATCCTCCTTGCGCTCCCAGCGCACGCACGGCATCCAAATGAAGTCGACATCGCGGTCGATGAGGTTCATCACGTGGCCGTGGCTCATCTTGGCCGGATAGCACACGCTCTCGGACGGCATGGACTCGATGCCTGCCTGGTAGGTCTTTTTGCTCGACTGGTCGGACAGCTGCACGCTAAAGCCCAGGCGCGTAAAGAACGCGTGCCAGAAGGGGTAGTTCTCGTACATGTTGAGCGCGCGCGGGATGCCGACGGTGCCGCGCGGGGCCTCGTCGGGGCTCAGCACCTCGCGGTTAAAGAGCAGCTCGTTTTTCTTTTTGAAGAGGTTGGGGGCCTCGGTCTTTTGCTTTTTGTGGCCGGCACCCTTCTCGCAGCGGTTGCCGGTAATGAAGCGCCTGCCGCCGCCAAAATCGTTGACGGTGAGCTGGCAGTTGTTGGAGCAACGGCCGCAGCGGACGTGTTTTTGCGTCACGGTGAGGTGCGCGATGTCCTCGGCGGAAAGAATGGTCGAAGTGCCGTCGGCGCCGGCACGATCGCGGGCGAGCAGGGCCGCACCGTAGGCGCCCATGCAGCCGGCGATGTCGGGACGCACGGCATGAACGCCGGTGAGCTGCTCAAACGCGCGCAGCGTGGCGTCGGACATAAAGGTGCCGCCCTGGACGATCACCTGGCTGCCGATCTCCTTGGGGTCGCGCAGCTTAATGACCTTGAACAGGGCATTCTTGATGACGGAATAGGACAAGCCGGCCGCGATGTCGCCCACCGTGGCGCCTTCCTTTTGCGCCTGCTTGACGCGCGAATTCATAAAGACCGTGCAGCGACTGCCCAGGTCGACGGGAGCCTTGGCATGGATGGCGGCATCGGCGAACGCACGCACATCCATGTTCATAGACACGGCGAAACTCTCGATAAAGCTGCCGCAGCCCGACGAGCAAGCCTCGTTGAGCATGATGTGCTCGATGACGCCGTCCTTGCCGCGCAGGCACTTCATATCCTGCCCGCCGATGTCCAGGATAAACTCGACACCGGGCAGGAATGCCTTGGCGCCGCGCAGATGCGCAACGGTCTCAATCTCGCCGGAATCGGCCTTGAGGGCCTCGATGAGCAGCGCCTCGCCGTAGCCCGTGGTGGTCACGTGGCCGATAGTGCAACCGGCGGGGATGTGGTTGTAGAAATCGGCCATGATGACCTTAGCCGTGCCCAGGATGTCGCCGTTGTTGTTACCGTACCAGGTGTGCAGCAGCTGGCCGTCCTCGCCCACGAGCGCGGCCTTCATGGTGGTGGAGCCGGCGTCGATGCCGATGAACACGCGGCCGGTGTAGCCGTCGAGCTTGCCCTTGGGGACGACCTCGGCGTCGTGGCGGGTCTTGAACTCGGCAAAGTCCTCGTCGGTGGCAAAGAGCGGATCCAGGCGCTCGACCTCGGCACCCTGCGTGTCACCCAAGCTGTCGATGGCCTCGATGAGCTGCGGGAACGTGCTGAGCTTGTTGGACTCGTGCGCCATGGCGGCGCCGCTCGCCACAAACAGGTGAGCGTTTTGGGGCACGATACGGTGCTCCTCGTCCAGATTGAGCGTGAGGTAGAAGCGGTGGCGCAGCTCGGAGAGGTACTGCAGCGGGCCGCCCAGGAAGGCGACGTTGCCGCGAATGGGACGGCCGCACGCCAGGCCCGAGATGGTCTGGGTCACGACAGCCTGGAAGATGGAGGCGGCCACGTCCTCGGGGCGGGCGCCCTCGTTAAGCAGCGGCTGCACGTCAGTCTTGGCAAAGACGCCGCAGCGGCTGGCGATGGGATAGATGGTGGTGGCGTTGGCCGCGAGCTCGTTGAGGCCGCTCGCGTCGGTGTGCAGCAGGGTTGCCATCTGATCGATGAAGGCGCCCGTGCCGCCGGCGCAGGTGCCGTTCATGCGCTGCTCGATGCCGTTGTCAAAGTAGATGATCTTGGCGTCCTCGCCGCCCAGCTCGATGGCGACATCGGTGGCCGGGATAAGGGTCTCGACGGCGCGCTTGCTGGCAATGACCTCCTGGACAAACTCCAGGTCGAGCCACTGGGACAGCAGCAGGCCGCCCGAACCGGTAATGGCACAGGTCATTTGGGCCGTCGGCAACACGGTCGCAGCGCCCTCGAACAAGTCGCGGGCGCAGGCACGGACGTCGGTGTGGTGACGCTGGTACTTGGCGTAGACGACCTGGTTGTCGTCGTTGAGCACGGCGAGCTTAACCGTGGTGGAGCCCACGTCGATGCCCAGGTGCAGGTTGCCACGGGCGTTGCCGGGGTTGAAGATCGCGCCTTCGGGGGCGTGGGCGGCGGTGGCGGCTACAGGCTCGCTAACGACGGACGTCTCCCCTGCCGCGTTCTTGGCATCGGCAACCGCCTCAGCGACTTTCTCGGCAGCGGCGGTCGCGGCCTTCTGCGCGGCGTCCATCACGGTGGGCGCGGCCTCGCGTGCGGCAGCGACCATGCGGTCCTTAATGCCCTCGACGAGTTTGCTCATTGTCTCTCCTCTTAGTTGTTGGACTCAACGGTTGCGGCGGTGTCGGCCGCGTCCTCAAGCTGCAAGTTCAATAGCTTCATGCCGTATTCCGGCACGTTGATATCGATGGGTTGGCCATACAGGTCACCAGGGCGCACAAAAGCGAGCACCGTCATAATGCGTGCCATGGCCTCGGGCGATTCGGTAAGCCCACGCTCAAACCAGCGCTGGATCAGACCGACCTCGGCACTCACGACGTAGGTGACGTAGTAGTCAAAGAACGTGCCCAGCGCCAGGCCCAAAATGCCCGTCTGCGCACGCGGCACCACGGCCTCACGCGCGGTGTCGATGATCTTTTTAATGAAGGCCTGATCGCCGCCCGGGCCCAGCAGCGCACCGATTAAGTCGCGGTTGGCCGCAAGATAACGCAGCAGCTCAACCGAACCGGGCGCCGGCTCGAGCTCATCGATGTTGTGATAGAGATCAGGCAGCTGAGCTGCGGTGATGAGCTCAATGCGCTCACGGATCTCGGCCAGCAAGCCGTCCTCGATTTGATTGATAAAGTCGGGGATATCGCAGTAGTGCGAATAGAACGTGCGGCGCGTAAGACCAGCGCGCTCGGTGAGCGACGCGACATTAATGCGCGAAAGATCGCCGCTTTCGGCAAGTTCGCCGGCAAGCGCCTGGCGAAGGGCACGCTGCGAGCGAAGGGACCGGCGATCGCATTTCTCGAGCTGGGACAAGCGTCCTCCTTGTTACTCAGCCTGTGCGCTATTGCACAGTGCGAGTATTATTGCACACCGTGTGCATCAACACGTAAAGGCAATATTTGGGATGTGGCAAAGGGACTGTCCCTTTGCCACATCCCGCCTGTCTTTTGGAGCGGCATTACCGATTGTCCAAAATGTCGTTCGTGGGTAGAATAGTGTCGACGGCAGCCCAAGTTCTGCTAAGCTGGGCAGCGCCGTTGCTTGGATTAAGGGGTCAACGCCTTAGCGGCGGCGACCCCTTTAATATGAGAAAGCCATTGTCAATAGGCGTGTTTGTTCGAGCCCGGTCTTAAACCGGGCTTTTTCGTTTCCCGTCGGGAGGGCCCGCGCACGCTGCACGTTTAGTCGACGCTTGCCTGGCAAGCTAATATCCGCGGGCTCTTGCGGGCGCGCTGCCGGCGGTCAGCCCGGTATGTCCGCGCACCCCACCGCATTTCGATTCTCCGTCCGGCGCGCTCGTCCGAAACCAGTCTTGTTCACGGGCGCGGCCCTTGGGCTGCCCAAAAAGGGCTCGTGAACGCGCGCCGGCGATGCGTCGAGGCGCGGGCCCTCCCGGCGGGAGGCCTGTTGTCCGACGGGGTCAGCCGAGGGTCCCCTCCGCCCGGCGCCCGATCTCCCAGACCCAGCAGGCGAGCTCGCGCGCGACGGCGGCGTTTGCCTTGCACGGGCTCTTGCCCGCCGCCGCCAGCGCCTCGCGGCGGCGGCAGAGCCTGGCGGTGCAGTCGTCGGCGCGCGCCCGGATCGCCGCGGGGACGTCCGCGCCGGGCGCCGGGGCCTTCGGGCGGGGCGTGCACGTCAGGTAGTGCCACGCCGACTCCACCAGTGCCGTCCTGGCGAGCCGGTTGCCCGTCTTGGTTATCCCGCCGCGCCGCTCGGTCTCGCCGCTCGAGCGCTCCGACGGGACCAGCCCGCACCAGCTCGCGAAGGCCGGGGCCGTCCGGAACCTCGTGAAGGAGCCCGCCTCGGCCGCGAGCCTGAAGGCCGTCAGGGCGTCGATTCCCTTGATGCAGGAGAGCGCCTCGACGGCCGGGCGCCACCGGTCGGTCCGGGCGAGGGCGAGCACCTTCTTCTCGAGCTGCCGGCGGTCCGACTCCGCGCACCTCGCGGCCGTGACGTAGTACTCGAGCACGTCGCGCTGGGGCCCCTCGAGCCTGATCCCGGATATCCACCTCCAGTGGGCGCGCGTCCAGGATCCCTTCCTCGTCCCGTCGGCGTTGCGCTCGTCCCAGACGTGGCCCAGCCTGATCAGGAACATGTTGAGGCGCTGCCTGGCGCGGCGGTACTCCACCGCGGCGTCGTCGAGGGCGCGGTCGAGGTCCCGGGCGGCCTCGACGGCCGCATCGGGCAGCGGGACCTCCACGATGTTGTGGGTGGCGAGCATGCGGGCGATGAACTCGGCGTCGCGCCGGTCGTTCTTGCGGCGCGCGTCCGCCGCCGGCCTCTGCATCTTGGAGACGGCGGCCACGGCGCAGTCGAGGCCGAGCGCGCGCAGCTCGCGCGCCATGTGGAAGCCGGTGGGGCCGCTCTCGTAGCAGGCCCTGGGCTCCTCGAACCCGAGGGCCCACTCCGCGATCTCGGCGGCGTCCGTCCCGAAATCACGGTGCACCACCTCGCCGGTGAAGGGGTTGAACGCCGCGGCGGCGACCGATCGCGCGTGGACGTCCAGGCCGATGGAGGTAACATGGGGCATGGGAAGCCTCCTCCCCGCAGGTGCGGTAAGGGCTACCGCACGGGCCGATACTCAAAGCCCATTGTGGCATCCCGAGCCCGCGGAAAGAAGCTGCGCCGCGGGGGAGGCGACCCAAATGGCTTTCTCATATCGTCTT
>CABUQV010000020.1 GCA_902493855.1 uncultured Collinsella sp. | reverse complement strand
CCACCGCCGGGCTCGCCGAGGTGGTTGCCCGGGACGTGCGCCTGACCCCCGAGGGGGAGCGGATCGCCCGCCGGACGCTGGGGCGCCACCGCTTCTTCGGGGGGCCTGGCTCTCACTTCCGAGCGTATGCCGGCGTCGCTTGTTTTAAGACGTCGACCTCCATCCGGAGCCTGCGGTTCTCGCGCTCGGGCTCCAGGATCCGGTTCTGCTCGGGCGCGCGGCTGTCGGCGGCGCGCGGCGAGCCGGTCGCGTTTATCGGCTTGACCCGCCTCTCCACGGTGCTCTTGTCGAGGTCGCACTCGTCCATGGCCTCGCGCTCGGGCTTTCCGGCGTTGTGAAGGTCGACTTTCTTCCTCTTGAACTCGTCGGTGAAATGCCTCGGTCTGGGGCCGGTCGAGGCCGAGCTCCCGGTCCGGCTGGGATAGAATGTCGCTGCGGGCCATCGTCTTTCCTCTCGTCGAATATCTAGGCGCTGACGATTCTGGGCGATGGCCCTCTCTTGCTTCTTACACCTCGATTGTGCGCGCTACCCCCAGCGGGCCCGGATCGAGCGATTCGGGCCCGCTTTTGGGGCCTGCCGGAAACCCAGTGGTCAAAAAAGGCCAAATATGAGTACTGTTACCAATTTAGTGGCAGCCAAATGGCCTCAAAAATCGGTGCCAGAGGCCAAAAGTGCATCGATTTTCGTTCTTCAGAGTCGCGATCGGGCTCCAAACAAGGCGATTTTGCTGCTCTGGACCGGAAAATCGCTGCTACTAATTTGGTGACAGTACTCATATTTGGCCCTTTTTGACCACTGCCCCTTGGTCCAGGACAAAACGGACTGCTCGAATCATGGGGCGGGTCCATTTTCGGCCATCTTCAGCTTGCCAGTTCCAAAATGGACCCGCCCCAAGATTGAATCTTTATTCCAACTTTACACCTGGCTTTACAGCTGTCTTGTCAGCTGTAAAGCCAGGTGTCATACTAAAGCCCCAAGATTCGCCAAAAGAGAGGGGCCTTGATGGCACAGAGCGCGAACATGGATGCATCGGAGCTTGCACGCGATATCGCGGCCGGCCTGGCATCGGCAACGACGGCAACGGAGCGCGCGGCACTGGTGCCCGCAGAGCTCGTCGAGGCCATTCAGCAACTAAAAACCCAACGTGACGCGGTGATCCTGGCGCACTACTATGTGGCGCCCGAGGTCCAAGCCGTTGCCGATTTCGTCGGTGACAGCTTCTACCTGGCAAAGCTCGCCAAGAGCCTGCCGCAGCAGACCATTGTGCTGTGCGGCGTGGAGTTTATGGGCGAGAGCGCCAAGCTGCTCAATCCCACCAAGACCGTGCTGCTGCCCGAGCCGGGCGCGGACTGCCCCATGGCGCACATGGTCAAGCGCGAGACGGTCGACGCGGCGCGCGCCGAGTATGGCGACGACCTGGCTGTCGTCTGCTACGTCAACTCGACGGTCGAAATCAAAAGCTGGAGTGACGTGTGCGTTACCAGCTCTAACGCCGTCAAGATCGTCTCCGAGTTGCCGCAGCAGCACATCTTGTTCATTCCCGACCAGAACCTGGGCCGCTTTGTGGCCGAGCAGGTGCCCCAAAAGCACGTCATCCTCAACAACGGCTACTGCCCGCGCCATCACATCATCACCGTCGAGCAGATCGTCGACGCGCAGGAGGCGCACCCCGACGCGCTCGTGCTGGCGCACCCCGAGTGCAAGGCCGACGTCCTGGCCGAGGCCGACTACATCGGCTCTACCGCCGGCATCATCAAGTATGCCGAGGAGTCGGACGCGAACGAGTTCATCATCGTGACGGTCCGCGGCGTGCTCTACGAACTCGAGCGCCGCTGCCAGGGCACCGGCAAGAAGTTCTATTTCCCTGCGGTGCAGCCCACCTGTGTCAACATGGATCTCATCACGCTCGAAAAGCTCGTGCACTGCCTGGAGACGGGCGAGGGTGAGGTGCAGATCGGCGTGTCGAATGCGGCCGCCGATCAGGCCAAGCTCACGCTCGACCGCATGCTCGAGTACGCGGTGCGCTAAGCCAATGTGACATGAGGGACCATCCCCTATGCCACATTACAAGGGAGAGGACTCCTGTGGAAACCAAACAATACCCCGATATGGAGTGTGACGTCGTCATTGCCGGTTGCGGCGTGGCGGGCCTGTATGCGGCTCTCAATCTGCCGACGAGCACGCGCGTAATCATGCTCTCCAAGGGCGCCGTCGATGAGTGCGATTCGATGCTCGCGCAGGGCGGCATCTGCGTGCTGCCCGAGGGTTCTGACTACGATGCCTTCTTTGAGGACACCATGCACGCCGGCCATTACGAGAACCGCCGCGAGAGTGTTGACATCATGATTCGCTCGAGCCGTTCGGTCATCAACGACCTGCTGGCCATGGGCGTGGATTTTGAGCGCAAGGCCGACGGCAGCCTCGACTTTACCCGCGAGGGCGCGCACAGCCGCCCGCGCATCGCCTTCCATGCCGACATTACGGGCAAGGAGATTACGACCAAGCTGCTCCAGGCTGTCCGCAAACTGGACAACGTGCAGATTCTTGAGCACGTGGCCATGACCGACATCCTGACGGGCGAGCGCGATGGCGCCACAGTGTGCACCGGCGTCGTTGCCGTCACCGTGGACGAGGACGATTCGGCTCGTCCCGCCGACGAACTGGCAACTGCCGCCGAGGGCGTGCACGCCGGTAAGCCGTTTAAGATCCATGCTCGTCATACGCTGTGGGCAACGGGCGGTATCGGTGGCGTGTACGACCACTCGACCAACTACCCGCAGCTCACCGGTGATGCCTGCTACATTGCGCAGGAGCACGGCATTACGATGGAGCACCTGGACTACGTGCAGATCCACCCCACGGGCCTGTTCTCGCCGCAGCCGGGTCGCACGTTCCTGATCAGCGAGAGCTGCCGCGGTGAGGGCGCGATTCTGCTCAATGCCGCCGGCGAGCGTTTTACCGACGAGCTGCAGCCGCGCGACGTTGTCGCCGCCGCCATCCGCGAGCAGATGAAGCAGGACGGCACCGAGCACGAGTGGCTGAGCTTTGCCCCCGTCGAGCGCGACGTGGTGACCGGGCACTTCGCTAACATCCGCGCGCGCTGTCTTGAGGACGGTCGCGACATCCTGGACGAGCCCATCCCCGTCACGCCCACACAGCACTACTTTATGGGTGGCGTGTGGGTCGACAAGGACGGCCGCACCTCGATGCCCGAGCTCTACGCCGCCGGCGAGACGGCCTGCAATGGCGTGCACGGCAAGAACCGCCTGGCTTCTAACAGCCTGCTCGAGTCTCTGGTTTGGGGCCGCCGCGCCGCGTGGTACATGCGCACCGGCAAGTCGCTGGCCGTGGAGCAGGCCGGTGAGCCCGCACTTGACGGGCGTCACCGCGCCCTGAGCGCCGATACCCTGGCAATCGATGATTTGGCCCGTGCCGCCGGCACGCAGGCCGTGGAGGAGTAGACCATGAATCCCATTACCATGAAGCTCGTCGTCGATGATCTGATTTTGCAGGCTTTGCGCGAGGACATTACGTTTGAGGACGTGAGCACGGCGAGCGTGTGCCCCACGGCGCGTCCCGCCACGGTGGAACTCATCGCCAAGGCCGACGGCATCATCGCCGGCCTGGATGTGTTCGCCCGCACCTTTGAGCTGCTGGATCCGCAGAGCTCGGTGCTCTTTGATGTTGCCGACGGTGACGAGGTGCACGCCGGCGACCACGTGGGCCAGGTGCGCGGCGACGCGCGCGTGCTGCTTTCGGGCGAGCGCGTGGCGCTCAACTACCTGCAGCGCATGAGCGGTATCGCCACCTACACACACAGCATGGCGACGGCGCTCGAGGGTACCAAGACCGTGCTCGTCGACACGCGCAAGACCACGCCGGGCATGCGTGTCTTCGAGAAGGCCGCAGTCGAGATCGGCGGCGGCAGCAACCACCGCTATAACTTGTCGACGGCCGTCATGCTCAAGGACAACCACATCGACGCCGCCGGTGGCGTGGCACGCGCGATCGAGATGGCGCGCGCCCATGCGTCGTTTACCACGACGGTCGAGATTGAGTGCGAGAACCTGGATATGGTGCGCGAGGCCGTTGAGGCCGGTGCCGATATCATCATGCTCGACAACATGGCCCATAACGACATGGCCGCCGCGATTGAGCTTATCGCCGGTCGCGCCAAGACCGAGTGCTCGGGCAACGTGGATGTCAACAATATCCGCGCGCTTGCCGACCTGGGTGTTGACTTTATCAGCTCGGGGGCGTTGACGCACTCTGCGCCGATTCTCGACCTCTCGCTCAAGCACCTGCGTCTGCTGGACGGTAAATAATGGACGCCCGCGAGCGTCGCCGTGCCATCATGGCCGTGCTCGAGGGAGCCAAAGATCCTGTCTCGGGCAGTGCGCTCGCCCACGAGGTGGGTGTGAGCCGTCAGGTCGTGGTGCAGGACATCGCCCTGCTGCGCGCCGACGGGCACGATATCGTCGCCACCAATCGCGGCTATGTACTACAGGAGGCGGCGAGCAGCCCGGCTGTGCCCACGCGTCTGGTCAAGGTGCGCCACAGCGTGGAGCAGGCGGGCGATGAGCTCACGAGCATCGTCGACGCGGGCGGCGCCGTGCTCAACGTGATCGTCAACCACCGCGTGTACGGCAAGATCACGGCCGATCTGGATATCCGTAACCGCCGCGATATCGAGCGCTATCTGCATGACATTGCCAGTGGCAAGAGCTTCCCGCTGCTGACGGTAACCAGCGGCTATCACTTCCACCGCATTGCGGCGGAAGACGAGCAAACCCTCGACGAGATCGAGGCCATGCTCAAGGAGAAAGGCTACTTGGCGGACCTCATGCCCTACGAGGACGATCTCTCTTAGCCCGATACTGTCTTTATAAGTTGCGGTGAAATAGTTCCTAAAATCGGCACCTAAGCAATGAATCGGGAACTATTCCACCGCAACTGCCAAGGTAGCCCCGTCCCCAATTAGCTGCCTATACAAACAAAAGGAGGCCTCCACGGCGATGCGGAGGCCTCCTTTTTGTGCACGGTGTACTTGTGAGTGTGCAAGTGGGGGAGTTGTTACTCCTCGACGATCTCGGTGATCGCGCCGGCGGGGCAAGCGTCCTGGCAAGCGCCACAGGCGACGCAGGAATCCTCGTCAGCGACGGTAGCGACGTCCTGGAGCTCCAGAACGCCAGCGGGGCAGGAGTCGACGCAAACGCCACAAGCGATGCACTCGTCGGCATCAATTACGGGATGAGCCATGGTAGTTTCCTCTCTGTTGACCGACGCTACAGGCGATGCGCGCCGGTTTGATTCGGGCAAAAACATACCACGGGAGCGACCGTTTGCAATACCCTCTGGCCGGCATCTTCATACCGTTCGCCGAGTATGCCGCGGCTTACTAAAAAACATGCAGGTGAGGCCGTTGAGCTGCGCAAATGTTAGCTATAGGTGACTTGAAATCTAGGGCGATTGAGCGTGCTTGCGGAAACCGCATCCCGAAATCGATGCTCAAAACGGGACGCCCTTTCCCCAAGGCCACCCCAGACTGCTCCACACGCCCCAGGCTCGCACCTCAGTCAACTCTACATAGATCTCAATAGATCTGCCCAGAACTCAAACAGTGCATCTACCTGCGCATTTGAGAACCTAAACTCTCAGAGATAAGAAATCTTATATGAATTGACTTAGATTTTGTATATTCCGGCCCATAAGGGGATACACTACATCCTGAAAGACAAGCCGAAGCGCCGCGCGACAGACCGTCGAGGCGGCGCGAACGCAAAAGAGAGAGGGAATTTCTAATGAGTAAGATTCTTGGTATCGACCTTGGTACTACTAACTCCGCTATGGCCGTCCTCGAGGGCGGTTCTCCGACCATTATCGTGAACGCCGAGGGCGACCGCACCACCCCGTCCGTTGTTGGCTTCCGTGCCGACGGCGACCGTGTCGTGGGTAAGGCCGCAAAGAACCAGGCTGTCACCAACCCCAAGAACACCGTGTTCTCCATCAAGCGCTTCATGGGCCGCAAGTACTCCGAGTGCACCTCAGAGATCAAGACCGTGCCGTATGAGGTCAAGGAGGGCCAGGGTGGCCGTGCCGTCGTCGATATCGAGGGCAAGGATTACACCGCCGAGCAGGTGAGCGCCATGGTGCTCGCCAAGATGAAGGCTGACGCCGAGAAGTATCTGGGCGAGACCGTCACCGACGCCGTCATCACCGTCCCGGCCTACTTCAACGACGCCCAGCGTCAGGCCACCAAGGACGCCGGCAAGATCGCCGGCCTCAACGTCAAGCGTATCGTCAACGAGCCGACCGCTGCCGCTCTGGCCTATGGCCTGGACAAGCAGGGTTCCGCCCAGCGCATCCTGGTCTTCGACCTGGGCGGCGGCACCTTCGATGTCTCCATCCTCGACCTCGCCGACGGCGTGTTTGAGGTTCTGTCCACCTCGGGCGACAACCACCTAGGCGGCGACGACTGGGATCAGCGCGTCATCGACTGGATGGCCGATAAGTTCCAGCAGGAGAACGGTGTCGACCTGCGTCAGGACCCCATGGCCCTGCAGCGTCTGAAGGAGGCCGCCGAGAACGCCAAGAAGGAGCTCTCCGCCGCCCAGCAGACCACCGTCAACCTGCCGTTCATCACCATGAACCAGTCCGGCCCGCTGCACCTCAACTACACGCTGACCCGCGCCGAGTTCGAGAAGATCACCCGCGACCTGCTCGAGCGCTGCAAGCAGCCTGTCACCAACGCCCTGCGCGACGCCAAGCTTAAGCTCTCCGATCTGACCGAGGTCATCCTCGTCGGCGGCTCCACCCGTATGCCCGCTGTCCAGGATCTGGTCAAGACCATGACCGGCAAGCAGCCCAACATGTCCGTGAACCCCGACGAGGTCGTTGCCGACGGCGCTGCCGTCCAGGGCGGCGTGCTCACCGGCGACGTCGAGGGCATCCTGCTGCTCGACGTTACCCCGCTGTCGCTGGGCGTCGAGACCATGGGCGGCATCATGACCAAGATGATCGACCGCAACACCACGATCCCGACCTCCAAGACCGAGGTCTACTCCACCGCTGCCGACAACCAGACCAGCGTCGAGATCAACGTGCTCCAGGGCGAGCGCGAGCTTGCCCGCGACAACAAGTCGCTCGGTAAGTTCCAGCTGACCGGCATCCCGGCTGCCCGCCGCGGCGTGCCGCAGATCGAGGTTACCTTCGACATCGACGCCAACGGCATCGTCAAGGGCTCCGCTAAGGACAAGGGCACCGGCAAGGAGCAGCAGATCACCATTTCCGGCTCCACCGCTCTGTCTGACGACGAGGTCGATCGTATGGTCAAGGATGCCGAGGCTCATGCCGAGGAGGACAAGAAGCAGAAGGAAGAGGTCGAGGTCCGCAACCAGACCGATAGCCTGTGCTACTCCACCGAGCAGACCCTCAACGAGCTGGGCGACAAGGTTTCCGCCGACGTGAAGTCCAAGGCCGAGGCCGCTATCGCCGACGCCAAGAAGGCGCTCGAGGGCTCTGACGTCGAGGCCATCAAGGCCGTCGGCGAGTCCCTGCAGTCCGTGGCCTACGAGCTGGCCCAGGTTGTCTACGCCGACGCTCAGCAGCAGACCGACGGTGCCGCCGGTGCCCAGCCGGCCGACGATGACGTCGTCGACGCCGACTACGAGGTTGTGGACGACGAGGACAAGTAATCATGTCCGCCCGTAAAGCTCGCACGGAGGCGGCCGCCGTTGGTGCCGCCTCCGTTGACTCTGAGGAGAAGGACGTGAAGATTCCCGTAGAGGCCGCAGGCGTTGCCGAGGTCAACGAGGCCCCGGCCGCCGAGGCTGCCGAGAACCAGGTAGAGGATTCCAACAAGGAGGCGACGATGACCGAGGACGAGATGGTGGAAGCCGCTATCCGCGCCGGTGAGGAAGCCGCCGACAACGACTTTAAGCTCAAGTTCGAGCAGGCCCAAAAGGAGCTTGCCGACGTGCGCAATGAGCTCGATGCCGCGGCAGAGGCTCAGAAGGCCGCCGAGGACAAGGCGAAGGACGCTACCGAGCGCACCGCCCGTCTGCAGGCCGACTGGGAGAACTTCCGTCGCCGCACCGCCAACGAGCGCATTGCCGAGCGCGAGCGCGCGACCGAGAAGCTTGTCACCGCGCTATTGCCGGTGATTGACGATATCGAGCGAGCGATCGACCATGCCCGCAGCCAAGAGCTTGCCGACGACTTTAAGCAGTTCGTCGATGGCGTTGACGCAGTACATGCCAAGCTGCTCGATGTGTTTGCGCACGAGGGCGTTGAGCCCATCGACCCCAAGGGCGAGGCGTTCGATCCGCTCGAGCACCAGGCCGTGGGGCGTGTCGAGGATGCATCGCAGTACGACGAGACCGTCAACGACGTGTACCAGAAGGGCTACCGCATGGCGGACCGTATTCTGCGCTCCGCGATGGTGACGGTGACCTACGGTGGCGAGAAGCGCCCCGCACCGGAGCCCGAAGCGGCGCCCGAGGATGCCGCGGCCGATACGGCCGAGGGCACCGAGGAGTAATTGAGAAGGGCCCCGGGGCAACACCCGGGGCCCTTTCTGGCCAAGTGCCATATGACAGCATGAACCGCCGTCCGCAGGGACGGCGGATGTAACAGGAGAGGAGCTACGATGGCTGCAGGCAAAACCTTCTATGACATCCTGGGCGTATCCAAGAGCGCCTCCGACAAAGAGATCAAGAGCGCGTTTCGCAAGCTCGCGCAAAAATATCACCCCGATGCCGGCGGCGACGAGGCCAAGTTTAAGGAGATCAGCGAGGCCTACGAGACGCTTTCGGACGAGAAGAAGCGCAAAGAGTACGACCAGATGCTCATGTTCGGCGGCATGCCGGGCGCGGGCGGCGCATATAGCGGTGGTTACGGCGCCGGTGCCGGCGCGAGCGGCTGGGGCGATATCTTCGACAGCATCTTTAGCGGCAACGGCGCCTGGGGCAGCGATTGGGGCTCGGGTTTTGCCGGGGCCGCGGGCAATGCCGGTGCGGGCGCGGGCCGCAATCGCGCGCGCAAGGGCGGCGACCTGTCGCTGACTGTCGACGTAACGGCCGAGGACGCGTTTCGCGGCGTGACGCATAAGGTCACCTACCGCATTCCCTCGACGGGCGAGCAGCAGACCATCACGGTCTCGGTGCCTGCGGGTGCGGTCGACGGCGGCAAATTGCGTTACAAGCGCCGTGGCGAGTACGGCGTTGCCGGAGGCGAGCGTGGCGACCTGGTCGTGACCACGCACGTGGAGGAACACCCGCTGTTTAAGCGCAAGGGTGCCGATGTGACCATGGAGGTGCCGATCTCGGTCTACGAGGCAGCGCTCGGCTGCACGGTGGATGTGCCCACGCCCGGCGGCGCGACGGTTCGTCTGAAAGTGCCCGCTGGCACCCAGACGGGCAAGAAGTTCCGCTTTAAGGAGATGGGTGCGCCCGACGTTAAGCATCGCGGCCGCACGGGTGCGTTGCTCGTCGAGATCAAGGTGCAGGTTCCCGCGAACCTGTCCGACGATGAGCGCGATGCCATGACCAAGCTGCGCGAGGCCGACACGCGCGATTATCGCGAGAAGGTCAACCGTTACAAGGCGACGTTCTAGCTTGGCTGCGTGGCCCACGGGCTGGCCGCAGGCTTATGGTGGAGATGTGCGAGACGGAAAGGGGTCAGGTAGCATGGCCGAGGACAATAGGAACAAACCGCTGTATATGATCAGCGTGGCGGCCGAGCTGACCGGCATGCACCCGCAGACTCTGCGCGTCTACGAGTCCAAGGGCCTGGTGAACCCCCAGCGCTCGGGCGGTAACACGCGTCTGTATTCGCGTGCCGATATCGAGCGCCTGGAGCTCATCAACCAACTGACCGACGAGGGCATCAACCTCGCCGGCGTGGTGCGCATCCTCGATATGAAGGAGCGTGCCGAGGAGCGCGAGCGCGAGAACGAGAAGCTTCGCGCCCGCGTGCGCCAGCTCGAGGACGAGCTGCACGAGTACAAGATGCAAAAGAAGATCACCGCTCTGGCCCCGCGCGATGGCTCGGTCAACCCCGAGCAAGTCATGCGCAAGCTGCTGGGCACGGGCGGGGATCTCTAGGTTCCGCCGTTCTAACGAACGGCGGACCAGTTGACGCTGCGCGCCGCCCAGAGCGACAATTTGTCATTCAAAGGGCAAGGCATGACCGGAAGGTCTATGCCTTGCCCTTTTCATTAGTCATTGGGGACGTTCTTAAATGACTAGTCGAAAGGGACACTCTTGCGCCAGATCTGCCGGCCCCACACCGGGCTCGTATTATGCTTTACCGAGATAAAGTGAACGTGCAGATTCGTAACCCGCTGGCAACTGTTCTATGGCACGATATTGAACGAATGTATGCTATGCGCCCGAGCCTTTCGGGCAGAGTGGGAGACAGTATGGTCAAGCTGTACGAGGACGGCGTCTACCTGCGCGGCGGCAGCGAGGTTGTGCCTGCGGCCGAGGCTGCCGAGCGCGGTATTACGCAGACACCTGAGGATGCCAGGCGTGGCACCATCGCGTATTCGATCCTCCAGGCACACAATACGTCCGGCGACCCCGAGGCGCTCAAGATTCGTTTCGATGCTATGGCGAGCCACGACATCACCTTTGTCGGCATCATCCAGACGGCGCGCGCCTCGGGCATGGAGCAGTTCCCGCTGCCCTACGTGCTCACCAACTGCCATAACTCGCTGTGCGCCGTGGGCGGCACCATCAACGAGGACGACCACGTCTTTGGCCTCTCGGCTGCCAAGAAGTACGGCGGCATCTTCGTCCCGCCGCACATCGCCGTCATCCACTCCTTTATGCGCGAGAACTTCGCCGGTTGCGGCAAGATGATCCTGGGCTCCGACTCGCACACCCGCTACGGCGCCCTGGGCACCATGGCCGTGGGCGAGGGCGGCGGCGAGCTGGCAAAGCAGCTGCTGCGTGACACCTACGATGTTGCCTATCCCGGCGTTGTCGCCATCTACCTCACGGGCGCCCCGCGTCCCGGCGTCGGCCCGCACGATGTGGCGCTTGCCATCATCCGCGCCGTCTTTGCCAAGGGCTACGTCAAGAACAAGGTCATGGAGTTCGTGGGCCCCGGCATCGCGAGCATGACGACCGACTACCGCAACGGCGTCGATGTCATGACCACCGAGCCCACCTGCCTGTCGAGCATCTGGGCCACCGACGAGGACACGCACGCGTTTTTGACCATGCACGGCCGCGGTGACGACTACCGCGAGCTCAAGCCCGCCGATGTCGCCTACTACGATGGCTGCGTCGAGGTCGACCTGTCGAGCATCAAGCCCATGATCGCGCTGCCGTTCCATCCTTCCAACGGCTTTGAGATCGACGAGCTCAACGAGAACCTCGAGGACATCCTGCACGAGGTGGAGCTCGAGGCCGCTAAGATCGGCGAGGGCAAGACGCACTTTAGCCTGCTCGACAAGATCGTCGACGGCAAGCTGCACGTGCAGCAGGGCGTTATCGCCGGCTGCTCGGGCGGCAACTACGACTCCGTGGTCCAGGCTGCCCGCGTGCTCAAGGGCGCCAACACCGGCTGCGGCGAATTCTCGCTGTCGGTCTACCCCACGAGCCAGCCCGTGGCACTCGAGCTTACACGCCGCGGCTATATCTACGACCTTATGGAGGCCGGCGCGATTGTGCGCACGGCATTCTGCGGCCCGTGCTTCGGTGCCGGCGACACGCCCGCCAACAACGGCCTGTCCATCCGCCACACTACGCGCAACTTCCCCAACCGCGAGGGTTCCAAGCCGGGCAATGGCCAGCTGAGCGCCGTGGCCCTGATGGACGCTCGCTCCATTGCGGCGACGGCTGCCAACGGCGGCGTCCTGACGCCGGCGACCGACCTGCCCGAGGAGACTTGGGACGAGGCCTGCGAGTACACCTTTGACGACGCGCCCTACAAAAAGCGCGTGTACTGGGGCTTTGGCAAGGCGGAGCCTGCCGACGAGCTGGTCGAAGGCCCCAACATTAAGCCGTGGCCCGCGATGGAGCCCCTCGGCGACGATATCCTGCTCAAGGTGTGCTCCAAGATTATGGACCCGGTCACTACGACCGACGAGCTCATTCCTTCGGGCGAGACGAGCTCCTTCCGCTCCAACCCGCTGGGCTTGGCCGAGTTTACGCTCAGCCGCCGCGATCCGGCCTACGTGGGTCGCTCCAAGGAGGTCGATGCGGTGGAAAAGCGCCGCATTGCCGGCGAGGCAGCAGGCGACCTGGCGGCACTCGATGCCGAGCTTGCCGGCGTGTTTGAGGCGCTGGCCGGCGCGGGTGTCGCGGCAGACGCCAAGGCGACCGAGTACGGCTCCATGCTCTATGCCAAGAAGCCCGGTGACGGTTCCGCCCGCGAGCAGGCCGCGAGCTGCCAGCGCGTGATCGGCGGCCTGGCCAACATCGTCCACGAGTACGCCACCAAGCGCTATCGCTCCAACGTGATGAACTGGGGCATGGTGCCCTTCCAGATGGAGGCCGAGCCCAACTTTGAGGTGGGCGACTACGTCTTTGTGCCGGGTATCCGTGCCGCGCTCGATGGCGACTTGAAGAACATCGCCGCCTACGTGGTGCGCGCCGATGGTGCGGTTGAGCATATTGAGCTCTATATTGCCGATATGACGGCCGAAGAGCGTGCCATCGTCAAGGCCGGCTGCCTGATCAACTACAACAAGTTCAAGGCCGCTGCCGAGTAACGCACTTAATTGTCCGCCCGGGGCTTACCCTTTCCCGCCCGCTCACGCGCTTCGCGAGGGTCGCGTTCGGGAAAGGGTAAGCCCCGGGCTACATTTCTGCGTTCTCGTTGGGTCTTGAGGGACGCTAATAAATAGACTTGCCTGAAGCCGCCCCTATTATCGGGGCGGCTTCTTTTTGTCGAAAACCACCACAAAGGTGCCTGCCTGGCGGGTCCTTATTTCGATGGGGCCCAGGTTATTTCATCGTCAAATAGCCAAGTGCGTGCTGAGCCACTGTCGCGCGCTGTCTGTGGATCGGGCTCGCAAGTTTGTTCGTAGGCATCCTCGGTACACCGATCCATAAAATCGACGACTGCCGTCTGGTCGCCTTCCATGACGTAGATCACGTTGCCATCCGAGATATAGACTCCCGGCCCTTCGTTGTCCACGTAGCCGGGGTCGTATGAAACGTTGCACAGTCTGCTCCCGTTTGCCGCATCGAGTTCAAGGGTCGAATAATACCCGCCATTCATTTGGCCTTTCTTGGCTCGATATATTGCGGCGCCGTACCATCGCTTAAACGTCTTGCCTTTGAGTAAACTGGTTGCCTTGCCGATAAGCTGCTCATCTTGGGTATAGCGCGTGGCTCCAAGTTCGATTCGGGGATAGTTACTGACCCCAAGCGCTGCGGGCGTACCGTCGAAATCGACGGTGATTGAATCGGGTTTGACGATATCGGTGAGGATTTCGATGGGGTAGCTTACGGTTTCAACCGCCGCCTGCGTTGCCGAGGCAGGGAGAAATGCGAGATAGATAATGCCCACGCCGACTGCGGTAATTGCAAACGCTAAGACGAGCAGGCCGATATAGGTGGAGCGTTTCACGGTGGGGCACCTCTCATGTAATATGCAATCATTAAGATAAATGATACAAGCTTACGACAATATTCAAAAGAAAGCGACCGCCCGGAATGAGAGGGCTAAAAGGCCCTATTGGGCTTCGATTTGACCTCTAATAGAAATAATTGCCCCACTCATTCTGGGCGGGAGGTCAATAATTGAGTCCACGAGTCTTGAGCGATACTATTCTCACTAAACTCGCTATTTTCACTATAAGCACTATAAATACGATAGGGAGGACGACGAGAACATTGTGGCGTGCGATAGCTAAGCCGTTTAAACCGGGCTCTGACCTTGAATCTCCGCCTCTATCTGTGCGAACGGGCTATTGTCGGTTCTCGATTCCATCGCTGCGTTCTCGTTGGGTCTTGGGATCGCCAAACGTAGACTGGGCTTGATGTCGCCTCTTTTAATCGGGGCTGATTCTTCTCTGGACCACCACAAAGGGGACGGGCACCTTTGTGGTGGTTCTTGGTTTGTCTCGATCTGTAACAGTTAGACCCTAATTTGCCGAGTAGGTGTTACAGATTGAGACGAACGGGCGCCGCTGGTCATTTCATCTTGATTTGTAACATCTGGAGCCATAAACAGTCGCTAGATGTTACAGATTGAGATAGTAAGGGGACGAGGCCGTAGCGGGTGAGCGTGCCTGCCTCCTATCTCTTAATCACTCAGAAAATCTTATATATAGAGACTTAGATTTGTGTATAAGATCGCGCAAAGCTGGCAACAATACTTCTCGAACAACGTGAAGCCGCCCCGTAGGGCGGCCGCCCCAAGAGAGGTGATTCCATGAGAATCGATAAGCTAGCAATGACGTCGCGCGAGGCGCTGCAGACCGCCATGAGCACGGCTGCCGACGCGCAGGCCGGCGCGGTGGAGCCGATTCACCTGCTGTCTGCCCTACTCGGTGCCGGCGAGCGCAATATCTCCGTGATCATCGAGCGCATCGGTGCCGACCCGGCTCAGCTCGCACGCTCCACGCAAGATGCCATCGACCACGCGCCCAAGGTTTCGGGCGAGGGCCAACAGATGGGCCTGTCCAACGAGCTCGTTCGCGTCATCGAAAAGGCCGAGAAGAAGGCCACCAAGATGGGCGACAGCTTTGTGGTGACTGAGCATCTGCTGATGGCGCTTGCCGAGGACAAGGGCGAGGCCGGCCGCGTTCTGCGCGACGCCGGCGTGACCAAGGAGCGCATCGAGCAAGTCTACGAGGAGCTGCGCGGCGATGACCGCGTGACGTCTGCCGAGGACAAGACCCAGTTTGAGGCTCTGGAGCAGTACGGTCGCAACATCTGCGATCTGGCCCGCGCCGGCAAGCTCGACCCGGTCATCGGCCGTACCGATGAGATTCGCCGCACCATCCAGGTCCTGTCCCGTCGCACCAAGAACAACCCCGTGCTCATCGGTGAGCCGGGCGTCGGCAAGACGGCCATCGTCGAGGGCATCGCCCAGCGTATCGTGGCCGGCGACGTGCCGAGCACCCTGCGCGACCGCGACCTTATCGAGCTCGACATGAGCGCGCTGGTCGCCGGCGCCAAGTACCGCGGCGAGTTCGAGGACCGCTTGAAGGCCGTGCTCAAGGAGGTGCAGAAGTCCGAGGGCAAGGTCATCCTGTTCATCGATGAGCTCCACACCATCGTGGGCGCGGGTGCCACCGAGGGCTCCATGGACGCCGGCAACATCCTCAAGCCGGCGCTCGCCCGTGGCGACCTGCACGCGATCGGCGCGACCACGCTCGACGAATACCGCAAGTACATCGAGAAGGACGCGGCGCTCGCGCGTCGTTTCCAGACTGTGATGGTCTCCGAGCCTACCGTCGAGGACACCATCTCGATTCTGCGTGGCCTCAAGGAGAAGTACGAAATCTTCCACGGCGTGCATATCACCGATAGCGCGCTCGTGGCCGCCGCCGACCTCTCCGATCGCTACATCGCCGACCGTTTCCTGCCCGACAAGGCCATCGACCTGGTCGATGAGGCGGCAAGCCGCCTGCGCATGGAGCTCGACAGCATGCCGGTCGAGATCGACGCCACCACGCGTCAGCTCACCCAGCTGCAGATCGAGGAGCAGGCGCTCATGAAGGAGACCGATGACGCCTCTAAGGAGCGTCTGGAGGCCCTGCGCCAAGAGATTGCTGAGGTCCAGGAAAAGCTCAACGTGCAAAAGGCCGGCTGGCTCAACCAAAAGAACGCCATCGACCACGTGCAGGAGCTTAAGGGGCAGCTTGACGAGGCCAAGAGCGAGGAGGAGCGCGCGACGCGCAACGGCGACCTGGGTCGTGCGTCCGAGCTGCGCTACTCCGTGATTCCGGGCCTGCAGCAGCAGATTCAGGATTCCGAGGCCGCGCTCGAGGCGCAAAAGCAGCAGGACGGCGAGGGCCTCAACGAGCAGGTGACCTCCGATGAGATCGCTGAGGTCGTGAGCGCTTGGACCGGCGTGCCCGTGTCCAAGATGATGCAGGGCGAGCTCGACAAGCTGAAGGGCTTGGAGGGCGAGCTGCATAAGCGCGTCATCGGCCAGGACGAGGCGGTCTCCGCTGTCGCCGCGGCCGTGCGCCGCAGCCGTGCGGGCCTCTCCGATCCGGACAAGCCCATCGGCAGCTTCTTCTTCCTGGGCCCCACCGGCGTGGGCAAGACCGAGCTCGCCAAGGCGCTGGCCGAGTGCCTGTTCGACGACGAGCGCGCGCTTGTGCGTATCGACATGTCCGAGTACATGGAGAAGTTCAGCGTCCAGCGTCTGATCGGTGCGCCCCCGGGATACGTGGGCTACGACGAGGGTGGCCAGCTCACCGAGGCCGTGCGCCGTCGTCCGTACTCCGTAATCTTGCTCGACGAGATGGAGAAGGCCCATCCGGATGTCTTTAACGTGCTGCTGCAGGTGCTCGACGACGGTCGCCTGACCGATGGCCAGGGTCGCCAGGTGTCCTTCAAGAACACGATTATCATCATGACGAGCAACGTGGGCTCCAAGGCCATCGCCGATCTGTCCGGCAAGGACGAGGAGGAGATGCGCCATCAGGTCGACGCGGCCATGGCCCAGACCTTCCGCCCCGAGTTCCTCAACCGTATCGACGATATCGTGGTGTTCCATCCGCTTGGCATGGCGCAGATTGAAAAGATCGTCGATATTCAGCTCGCTGACGTCCGCGCACGCTTGGCCAAGGAGCGCATGACGCTTGCTATCACCCCGGCGGCCAAGCAGATGCTCGCCGTGGGCGGCCTGGACCCCGTGTTCGGTGCCCGTCCGCTCAAGCGTTTGGTGCAGCGCGAGGTCGTGGACGCCATCGCGGCGGCCATCATCGACGGCACAGTGCGCGAGGGCGATCAGGTGACAGTCGATGTCGACAAGGACGGCGGCTTTACCGTCGTGTGCGACAACACGCCGGCGGCTACCTACGAGGTCCCCGACGCCGAGTAGATTTTTGGGACATGCCTTAAAATCTACCAGCCGCCTCTAAACGCCAAGGGCGGCGGATCCAATTGGGTCCGCCGCCCTTTTTCGTGCGACAATCGATGATGTTGAACGGATACGATGCAAGGAGCTATGCAGATGAAAGACGAGAACAAGGCTAACGCACCGGCGGCTGAGACAGCGCCCGCCGCATCGAAGGTTTCGCCTAAGCCGGCGCCCAAGCCGTGCGACCCCTACATCCGTGCCGAGAACGAGGACGATGACGGCTACGATCCCTACAGCGATCGCCGCCCCGAGCGCGAGCCGATGTTCGAAGCCGACCCCTGGCGCTAGTCCTGAGCCTTGATGCTCGGCATCAGAACCTGGGCGAGGTAGTCGGTCTCGAGTTTGGTCGCGGCGTCGGCCTTGCCGTCTTTGCCGACCAGTACGTTCTTGATCTGGCTATAGGTGTAGCGGTTGCCGGTCGTAAGCTCGACAAGCTCAATGGCCGTGTCCATGGGGTAGGTCGACACGGAATTCTGCGTCCGTCCGTTGATGGTCTGGGGCACCACGTACGGATAGACGGGGCCGCTGGCGTAGACGGTATAACCGTTGCCTAGATTGGCCGCACCCAAAACCGTATCGCCCTCATCGGGCGTAAAGCTCTCGCCCTCGCGCACCGCGACGAGCGTCACGATCGGCGTATTGCTGTCGCCGGCAAGATAGATGCATAGCGTGCTGCCATTCTGCCAAGTCTCGACCTTGCCGTACCACTCGACGGGGATATCGAGCTGGTAAAGGTCGGTTGCCTTGTGACGGGCGTCGGCATCACGGGCCGCCTGTGCCTTTTGCGCGCTCACGGCATTGACGGCGGCGTCGCGCCGCGCGGTTGCTGCCTGCTGGAGCACCTTGGCGGTGGCGGCGGAGCTCGCGCCTCCCTCCTCGGCATATTTGGCGGCGGCATCGATCTGGTCGTCGGTTACCGTGTCGGCCGAAGGCACCTTGAGCTTAAAGGTAGCCTGGGCACTTAAATCCTGTCCATCGCTCTTAACGGTGGCCTGCGTCTTGGTGGTCGGGACGGTATAGATGGTGCCGTCGGCCGCGATGGGGGAGGCAGCGATGGAGAGCGTGTAATCGCCGGGCAGCAGTTTGATGCCGCGGCCGTGCTCATCAACGTAGAGCGTTTCGCTCACGGATGAGCCGTCGGAGTCCTGCCCGCTCACCTGTACGGGAATCTTGGAGCCAGTGGAACAGTCGAGGCCCGCGGCATGCACGCCAATCTGCACCGACATCATCGTGTGGGCATTGGCGGCGACAGCGGCAGCCTGCTCTTGCTGATATCCGTTCCAGGCAGCATAGCCTGCACCGCCGGCGACGAGCGCGACGGCCACGACACCGGCGACCATCAGATTGCGGCGCTTGGGCGACATCTTGCGATGGCGGACCTCGGCCTCGCGTGCCGAGGGAACGGACGGCAGGGGTATATCGCCCATGGCGATGGTCTCGTCCACGGCTGGTGCGGAACCCAGGCCAGGAAGCTCGCGAGTCAGCGAATCCTCGGCCGGCAAGCTGTCGAGCAAGACGGTTTCCTCGCCCGTGTCGGATTCGGGCTGGTTGCCGGCCTCGCTTTCGGTGCCTTCGTGATCTGCCTCATCCTCGGCAGGCTCAACGTCGCCTGCATCCTGATCATCGGATTGCGCCTCGGTTTCCGGCTCATCCTGCACATCAACGCCCGAATCGTCAAACGCAATCTCATCGAGTGAAATCCGGTCTAAGCTCTCCAAGGCCTCAGCGCAAGCTTCTGCATCTTGGGCCGCATCCTCTTGGCCCATCGTCTCATCATTCATACATCCCCCAAGCTCAATATCGGGACAACAATGTACCCAAAAACAGAGTCATATAGAGCTGTCAGGCGATTGGAAATCTGATTTTATCTGTGCGAGAGGTTTTGAATATGTGCGTGGATGCGCGTAACAACAAAAAGCCCCCGGAAAGCGGACAAATCGCTTTCCGGGGGCATGCAATACGTTGCATTGCGCGGAGTCGGCCAGGCGGCTTCACATTCAAGCGATGTCTGCGCCGGGCGCGTTACTCGGCGTGTGCGTAATCCACCTTGGCGCGGCGAGCGGTAGCCTTCTCCCAATCGCTGGTGCCCTCAAAGACATCCTGCTTGTAGGGATTGCGGCCGAGCTTCTTGGCGCGGTAGGCGATGTAGATGATCGCGGCGACGTTGGCGACCAGCGCGGCAATCGAGACCGCGGTGGCGGCGCCGGGGTCGAGCGTGGAGTGGGTCACAAAGATGGACTCCTCCTGGAAGTAGGGGAACACCTGGGCAAACATGCACCAAATGGCCAGCGTAAAGGCGCGGTTCTGGATCCAGCCGCCCTTGTTCCAGATAAAGGCGGCGACGGTGGGCGCCAGCAGCAGTGCAAAGCCGCAGAACCAGGAGTGGGTGGGCAGGCAGTTGTAGGTGTAGCAGAAGTTCCAGATATCGTAGGCGATGATGTAGACCCAGGTCATGTCGGGCCACAGCATGTCGGTCTTGTCCTCGGAGGCGTAGACGCTCCACCAACCGGTCATGCAGAAGATGTTGATGAGACCGGCGATGCCGTTGAACACGTTGTTCCAGCCGGCAAGCTGTGTGGCACCCTCGGAAGTGACCCAGGTGGACTCGCCCAGGACAAAGAAGTGATAGGCGCTCTCGAAGTCGGACACGACGGCGATCAAGATGTTGATGGCGACGATCACAAACGGCCACGCGCGGAACCAATGCGCCTTGCCGATCTTGCCCCACTGGTACTTAATGGCAATGAAGCCCCAGCAACCGGCCAGCGCCGCGTACACCTTGGCGTAGTGGAACCAGCTGTTCTGGTACACGTGGGTGGGGTTGGTGAGCGCCCACTCGGCACCCTGCGAAACGCCCACGGCGATGGCGACGCAGTAGATGGTCATGGCCAGCGGAGCCACGCCAAAGATGATTGCCGCACCCAGCTTGGTACGGCGGCCGACCTCGTTGAGCACGATCAGGCCAATAAAGACCATGGCCCAGCCAGCCCAGTGGATAAGGGTATCGCTACCCCAAACGTCGAACAGCATGCTGCTCTCCTTTCACACGCCCGCGGCCCCTCTTCTGATCGCGGGCAGTTTGGCCAAATGTCGTCAGTTCTGGGGCTTGCGCTCCGGATACTTGGCGGTATAGCCCTCGATGTGGAGCGTCGAGGCGATGATTTCCTTGACCGTCTCGTCGGGCACATCGGGGTGCGTACGGATATACATCAACAACCCCATGATGAGGGTGTAGAACGTCTCGTAGACATGGTCGATGCGTAGCTCATGATGGGCGACAAAATCCACCACGGTGGTGTCGCAGATATACTGCGCCACGCGCTGGACCACGTTGTGCAAAAAGCCGCCGTAGAGCGCGCCGCTGCTCGAGGTGAGCGTGCTCGGCAGCTCGTGGCCGCTGGCGACCAGGCGCTTAAAGAGCGGGGCGACGGTGTCGAGCGCGCCCTCGATATCGCCGACGGTGCGGTTGGCGTTCCACTGCTCGAGTTCGGAGATAAAGCCGTCGATCGCCTCGTCCATGACGGCGGTGACGGCGGCGTCCATATCGGCAAAGTAGTGGTAGAACAATGAACGCGTGCAGCCGGCTCGCTTGGTCACGGCCGATACCGATAGGTGGGACACGCCCAGCTCGGAGCTTACGGTGCGCACGGCATCGAGGATCTCGCGACGGCGTTCGTCGCCCGTCAGGCGCTTTGCCGCGCTATCGGATGCGGGGACGGCATCGACCACAGAGGTACCTGCTGTGTTGTTGCCCATGTTTTGCCGCCTTTCATCCTCTTTTGCCTGACCGTTCGCCTAACAGTCTTGAATATTGTTGACGGTTCGTCAATACTATTTTTGACACAATGTCAACAATGGCGGGTGAACGGCATGGGGGCATGCCCGGCCTGCAAAAAAAGAGGGGCGCCGCGGTCCCGCCGGGCTGTGGCAAGAGAAGGGACAACCATGATTCTCAACGGACCGGGGATTAGCTACACCGAGCCCGACATCGGTTCGGAGTTCGTGCCGCCGCTGCCGGAGCATCCGCGCGAGGCCATCGTCAAACTGTGCGAGCACTGCACCAACCGTCTGTTGCACCGCGACGAGCTGCTGGGCTACGAGTACTGGTCGTTTGCCGAGGCCGCGACCGACGAGCAGGCCGAAGTGCTCTGCAAGATGAAGATGCGCCGTCCCTACACGCTGCCCGAGATGGTCAAGCTCACCGGCATGCCTGAGGCCCAGATCGAGAAGATGCTCGACGACATGAGCTACACGGGTCTGCTCGAGTACAACTGGGAAAATCCCGAGCGCGCCAAGCAGTGGGTGCTGCCCATGCTGGTGCCGGGTTCTGCCGAGTTCCTCAACATGCGCGTGAGCCAGCTCGAGGAGCACCCGGTCTATGCCAAGTTCTTTGAGCAGGCGTCCAAGGGACCACTGTCCAAGGCCACGCCGATGGTGCCGCCCGGAGGCGCCGGTATCGGCATGCACGTCATTCCGGTCGAGAAGGCTATCGATGCTTCGAGCACCTCGGTGCCGATCGAGCATATCGAGCATTGGCTCGACAAATACGATGGCAAATATGCCGCCAGCACCTGCAGCTGCCGCGCGAGCCGTCGCGTGATGGGCGAGGGCTGCGCCGACGACCCCGCCGACTGGTGCATTGCCGTGGGCGATATGGCCGACTATGTGGTTGAGACCGACCGCGGCCATTATGTAACGCGCGACGAGGTCTACGACATCCTGCGCCAGGCCGAGGACAACGGCTTTGTGCACCAGATCACCAATATCGACGGCGAGAACAAGATCTTCGCCATTTGCAACTGCAACGTCAACGTGTGCTACGCCCTGCGCACCTCGCAGCTGTTCAACACGCCTAACCTGTCGCGCTCGGCCTATGTCGCCAAGGTCGAGAAGGACAAGTGCGTGGCCTGCGGTCGCTGCGTTGAGGTGTGCCCGGCCGGTGCCGCCAAGCTGGGCCAGAAGCTCTGCAGCAAAAAGGCCGGCGGACAGGTGCCCGAGTATCCGCGCCAGGAGCTGCCCGATGCCACCAAATGGGACCACACCAAGTGGTCGCCCAACTACCGCAACGATAACCGTATCGAGACGCACGAGTCCGGCACCGCGCCCTGCAAGACGGCTTGCCCCGCGCACGTTGCCGTTCAGGGCTATCTGAAGCTTGCGGCACAGGGCCGCTATGACGAGGCGCTGGCGCTCATCAAGCGCGAGAACCCGCTGCCCGCTATCTGCGGCCGCGTGTGCAACCGCCGCTGTGAGGATGCTTGCACCCGCGGCCGTGTGGATGCCGCCGTGGCTATCGACGAGGTCAAGAAGTTTATCGCCCAGCGCGATCTTGATGCCGCGACTCGCTATGTCCCGCCCGTGGTGACGCCGACGCGTGCTGGCGGCTTCGATCAGAAGATCGCCATCATCGGTGCCGGCCCGGCCGGTCTGTCCTGTGCCTTCTATCTGGCCGAGAAGGGCTACAAGCCCGTCGTGTTCGAGAAGAACGAGCGCCCGGGCGGCATGCTCACCTATGGCATTCCCAGCTTTAAGCTGCAGAAGGACGTCATCGAGGCAGAGGTCGAGATTATTCGCCTGATGGGCGCCGAGTTCCGCTATGGCGTGGAGGTCGGTCGCGATGTGACGCTCGACGAGCTGCGCGAGCAGGGCTTTAAGGCCTTTTATGTTGCCATTGGCTGCCAGGGCGGCCGCCTTGCCGGTATTCCGGGCGAGGATGCCGAGGACGTGACCGTGGCCGTCGACTTTTTGCGCGAGGTCAACAGCGGCAAGATCGACGCGCTGCCCGGCCGCACCATCGTGGTGGGCGGCGGCAACGTGGCTATCGATGTCGCGCGCAACGCCTGCCGCCTGGGCTCCGAGCATGTTGAGATGTTCTGCCTGGAGAGCGAGGCCCAGATGCCCGCCAGCGAGGAGGAGCGTCGCGAGGCCGTTGAGGACGGCGCTCACATCAGCTGCGGCTGGGGTCCCAAGGAGGTTCACCTGGACGAGGCCGGTCGTGTGTGCGGTATCACCTTTAAGCGCTGCACGCGTGTCTTTGACGACGAGGGCCGGTTTGCGCCCGAATACGACGAGAACGATCTGCGCCGCGTCGATGCCGACCGCGTGGTCATGTCCATCGGCCAGTCCATCGTGTGGGGCGACCTGCTGGCTGGCTCCAAGGTGGAGCTTGGCCGTGGTCAGGGTGCCCTTGCCGATCCCCAGACCTACCAGACCGCCGAACCCGACATCTTTGTGGGTGGTGACGTCTACACCGGTCCTAGCTTTGCCATCGACGCTATCGCCGCCGGTCACGAGGCCGCGGTGTCCATCCATCGCTTTGTGCAGCCGGGCTCCACGCTCACCATCGGCCGCAACCAGCGCCGCTACACCGCGCTTGACCGCGACGACGTTGTGCTCGAGGGCTACGACAACGCGAGCCGCGAGGTTGCGCATGTGGACCGCGAACGCGAGAAGGCTGCGCCGTTTAGCGAGTATGTTGAGACCTTTACCGAGGAACAGGTGCGCGCCGAGACCGCCCGCTGCCTGGGCTGCGGCGCCTCGATCGTCGACCCCAACAAGTGCATCGGCTGCGGCCTGTGCACCACCAAGTGCGCGTTCGACGCTATCCACCTGGATCGCGATCGCCCCGAGTGCTCCACGATGGTCAAATACGAGCAAAAGCTCCCAAGTCTGGGCAAGTATGCGCTCAAGCGCGCCATCAAGATTAAGTTCGGTCGCAAGTAAGTAGTCATAACGGGAACGGCGGAGGAAAAAGTGCACGAGCTCGGAATCGTCTATCACATCATTCGCGATGTCGAGAATGTGGCGCGCGCTCATGGCGTGCGTCGCGTTTCGAGCGTGACGTTGCTACTGGGCGAAGTTTCGGGCGTCGTTCCCGACTTGCTGCTCGACGCTTGGCGCTGGGCGGCAGATAAAAAGTCCATCACTGAGGGTGCGGAGCTTATTGTGGAGCCAGTCAACGCCGTGACGCATTGCGAGGCGTGCGGCCACGACTATGCGACGGTCGAGCATGGCAAGACCTGTCCCCATTGCGGTAGCGGCGAGACCTATTTGCTGCAGGGCCAAGAGGTCATGATCAAACAGATCGAGACCCCCGACGAGGACCCGGCAGACACTGTTCCCGATGACCCCTCCGACGCCCCCGACGCCGTCGACGCCGCCAACCCTCTCCACATCGCCTAACATCCAATGACTGCATGGGCTAGAGTTCAAAACATATTTGCTTCGGTTAGTCAAGTCATGTCTGTTTAAACAAAATGGCGGCACGCAGGCGCATTGGGATCCACCTAAAAGCGGTCTTAACGAACAGTGCACCTTTATATGTCTTTGAAAGTAATCACAAATCACGTTTTAGCAGGCAATGAGCTGTAAACCGGCAACGTAATCAATTTGTAACAAACTTAGACGTTTAAACAAATAATGCAACCTTTTGCGAATTTAGCTATAATTCCACAATCCAAACAGGTATACTCCTTTCATGTCGTGTAGGAAATACGTAGACAAAAAGGAGGTTATGTGATGGTAAGTATTGTTCTTGCTAGCCACGGGGACTTGGCAGCTGGAATCAAGCAGACGGGCTCGATGGTCTTTGGCGATCAGCCGTCTGTTGCCGTGGTCTCGCTCGAGCCGAGCATGGGCCCCGACGCCTTCCGTGCCAAGGTCGAGGAAGCAATCGCTTCCTTCGAAGACCAGGAGCAGGTGCTCTTCCTCGTTGATCTGTGGGGCGGCACGCCGTTCAACCAGATCAGCGGGCTCATCGAGGGCCACGATTCCTGGGCTATCGTCACCGGTGTCAACCTGCCTATGCTCATCGAGGCATATTCGCAGCGCTTTGACGCAAAGAACACTGCACATGCGATCGCAAAACATCTCGTGACTGAGGCTAAGGCTGGCGTGCGCGTCAAGCCCGAGTCTCTGGAGCCCGAGGAGAAGAAGCCGGCTACGGCCGCCGCTGCTCCTGCAGGCGCCATCCCTCCGGGAACGGTCATCGGCGATGGGCACATCAAGATCGCCCACGTCCGTATCGACACCCGTCTGCTTCATGGCCAGGTGGCCACCACGTGGACCAAGCAGATCAACCCCAACCGCATCATCGTGGTTTCCGACGGCGTTGCTCACGACGAGCTCCGCAAGACCATGATCGAGCAGGCTGCCCCTCCGGGAGTCCATGCCAACGTCGTGCCCATCAAGAAGATGGCCGAGGTCGTCAAGGACACGCGCTTTGGTGACACCAAGGCCATGCTGCTCTTTGAGAATCCGCAGGATCTGCTCAAGGCCATCGAGGCCGGCGTCGACATCAAGGAAGTCAACATCGGTTCCATGGCTCATTCCAAGGGCAAGGTCGTCGTCACCAACGCCGTCGCTATGGGCGATGACGACGTCAAGACTCTCGAGGCCCTCAAGGCCAAGGGCGTCAAGTTCGAGGTCCGCAAGGTTCCTTCGGATTCCTCCGAGGATCTCGACGCCATGTTGAAGAAAGCTAAGGCCGAACTGGCCGCTCAAGCATAGTAAAGGAGGGTCCGATACATGTCTGCAATCACTATTCTGCTTGTTGCGATTGTCGCGTTGCTTGCCGGTATGGAAGGCATTCTGGATGAGTTCCAGTTCCATCAGCCGCTCGTGGCATGCACGCTTATCGGTCTCGTAACCGGTCACCTTCAGGAGGGCATCCTCCTGGGCGGTTCGCTCCAGATGATGGCCCTTGGCTGGGCTAACGTCGGCGCCGCCGTCGCGCCTGACGCCGCTCTGGCCTCGGTCGCTTCTTCGATCATCATGGTGCTCGCCCTCAACGGTGGCGCCACCGATTCGGCCAAGGCTGTTACCGCCGCCATCGCCGTCGCCGTCCCGCTGTCGGTCGCTGGTCTGTTCCTGACCATGATCTGCCGCACCCTGGCTACCGCTATCGCTCACGCCATGGACGGTTGCGCCGAGAAGGGCGACTTCTCCGGCATCGAGCGCTGGCAGTACGCTGCCATCCTCATGCAGGGCCTTCGTATCGCCATCCCGGCAGTACTTCTGTGCATCATCCCGGCCGAGGCTGTTACCAATGCGCTTAACGCTATGCCCGACTGGCTGTCCGGCGGTATGGCTGTCGGCGGCGGCATGGTCGCTTCCGTCGGTTACGCCATGGTCATCAACATGATGGCCACCAAGGAGACCTGGCCGTTCTTCATCCTCGGCTTTGTCCTTGCTGCCATCCCTCAGCTCACGCTGATCGCCCTTGGCCTCATCGGCATCTCCCTTGCCCTCATCTACCTTGGCCTTAAGGATCTGGCCAAGCAGGGTGGCGGCATGGGCGGCGGCTCCGGTGACCCGCTCGGCGACATTCTGAACGATTACGAGTAGGAGGGGAGTGATACATATGGCAGAGAACAAGATTCAGCTCACCAAGGCTGACCGCAAGAAGGTTTGCTTCCGTCATCAGTTCCTTCAGGGCTCGTGGAACTACGAGCGTATGCAGAACGGCGGCTGGTGCTTCGCAATGATCCCTGCGATCAAGAAGCTCTACACCAGCAAGGATGACCAGATTGCCGCTCTTAAGCGCCACCTGGAGTTCTATAACACCCATCCCTATGTTTCCGCCCCCGTCATTGGCGTTACCCTCGCTCTCGAGGAGGAGCGCGCCAACGGTGCTCCGATTGACGACGTCGCCATTCAGGGCGTCAAGGTCGGTATGATGGGCCCGCTCGCCGGCGTCGGCGACCCCGCCTTCTGGTTCACCCTTCGCCCGATCCTGGGCGCTCTGGGCGCTTCCCTGGCCCTGTCCGGCAGCATCGCCGGTCCGTTGCTGTTCTTCTTCGCGTGGAACATCATCCGTTACGCCTTCCTGTGGTACACGCAGGAGTTTGGCTACAAGGTCGGCTCCTCCATCGCCAAGGACCTCTCCGGTGGTCTGATGGGCAAGGTCACCGAGGGTGCTTCCATCCTGGGTATGTTTATCATCGGTGCCCTGGTCGAGCGCTGGGTGTCCATCTCCTTCACCCCGGTCGTCTCCAAGGTCACGCAGTCCGCTGGCGCCTTTATCGACTGGGCTAACCTGCCCTCCGGTGCTGAGGGCGTCAAGGAAGCGCTGACGATGTACAACTCCGTCGGTGCTACCGCCCTTGATCCGGTTAAGGTCACCACACTTCAGGCTAACCTCGATCAGCTCATCCCCGGCCTTGCCGCCGTGTGCCTGACCCTGCTGGTCTGCAAGCTCCTCAAGAAGAAGGTCAGCCCGATCGTCATCATCCTGGCTCTCTTCGCCATCGGCATCATCGGTCGCGTCTGCGGCTTCATGTAAGCACGCTTCGGCTTAAGACCGAGAATTGCTAGGCAAGGGCTTTTGAGCCATTGAAACGGACCGCACCCGGTGGGTACACTGGATGCGGTCCGATTGTTTTATTTGGAGGGCGAGGCGCGCATGGCGCAATCTCAGAACAGCACGGTCGATCTGGCAACGCCGGCAACCTGCCTGATGGGGCTTACCAGCCACGGTAACGTGATGGTGGGCAATAAGGCGTTCGAGTATTACAACGAGCGCAATCCCGAGGATTATATTCAAATCCCGTGGGACGAGGTCGATTATATTGCCGCCGAGGTTTTACGCGGCACCAAGAAGATCACGCGTTTTGCCATCTTCACCAAGGACAACGGTCACTTTACGTTTTCGACGCGCGACGACAAAGAGACGCTTCGTGCTGTCCGCAAGTACGTCGACGAGGATAAGCTCGTGCGTTCGCCCGACTTTATCGATGTGACGGCCAAGGGCGCCAAGAGCATCCCTGCTGCCATCAAAAGCCTCTTTCACAAAGGCGACTAGTCGTCTGCGATAGATGGCGGAAAATGCATCCCGGAATTCGTTCTCATTCCGGGATGCATTTTCCTTTTGAGCGCCAGTTGGGAAAGCTTGTCCCATTTTTTAGCCGAATACCGGGATGGAATTTCCCTTACATGTGGTTAGAGGAAACCCCATCCCATTATTTTGCGTTATTCTGGGTTATAATTTTCCGTTATTGAGAAGGCTCTACGGCGATAATTCGCTGCAGAGCCTTCTTGATGAGTGGCCATGCGCTACATGGCCAAGGGGCAAATCTGCTACACTAGTACAACATGCCTCCGTAGCTCAGGGGATAGAGCACCGCTCTCCTAAAGCGGGTGTCGACGGTTCGAATCCGCCCGGGGGCACCAGGGAATATGACGGCGTCGCGGGAGCGGCGCCGTTTCTGGTTTGCGGGGGCCGCCGGCGGATTCGGGCCGTCGACACCCGCGTCACCAATTGCGTCTAGAGCCCTCCGGTAGAGTGTCCAAGCCCTAAAGCCCAGTTGATGCTACGGGGTTTAGAGGCGGACTGAAGCAAGGGGAAGACATGTCCGCTCGGGGTGATAGACTAACGCTGTGGTAAATACAGGACAGTTTGACCGTTTTTCAACCAAGATAGGCGTCCCATGCAACTAAATGCAGCTGATATAGCGCAAAAGAGAATTGACCTCGGCCTCACCCAAAAGGAGTTCGCCGCCGCCCTTGGTATGGGCTCGTCTGGCGAACGCACCGTTCGGCGCTGGGAGTCTGGGGATACTAGTCCAACGGCGGCTGAATGCGCCTTTATCGCATCGCTCGATGCGGGGGCTCCATTTGACCAAGGGGAGCGCAGCGACGCGCCTTTTACCTTCTGCGATCTCTTCGCGGGCATCGGCGGTATACGAATGCCGTTCCAGGAGCTTGGCGGTAGGTGCGTCTTCTCTTGCGAGTGGGATAAGTTCGCCCAGAAAACCTACCGGATGAACTATGGAGAGACCCCGGCGGGCGACATCCGTCAGGTCGCATCAAACGATATACCGGACTTCGATGTCCTGCTCGCAGGCTTTCCTTGTCAGCCATTCTCCCTTGCAGGCGTTTCGAAGAAGCAATCTTTGGGGAGACCCACCGGCTTTGAGGATAAAACGCAGGGAACCCTCTTTTTCGAGGTCGCTCGCATCATACGCGACAAGCGCCCGAAGGCCTTCTTGCTTGAGAACGTTAAGAACCTTACGAGTCACGACGGCGGGAAGACCTTCAAGGTCATACGACAGACGCTTGAGGAGGACCTTGGATACCATATTTTCTGGAAAGTGCTTGATTCAAAAAACTGGACGTGCCAGCACAGGGAGCGCATCTACATCGTGGGGTTCAGGGAGGAAGTTCCCTTCTCGTGGGATGACCTTGAGGTGCCGGGACCGGGACATACGCTAGGGGAAATCCTCGAAGAGCAACCAAACGAACGCTACACCATTTCGGATAAGCTATGGGCCTATCTGCGCGCCTATCGCGAAAAGCATGAGGCGGCGGGCCACGGCTTTGGATACTCGATGGTCGGCCCAGAGGACACGACAAGGACGCTTTCCGCCCGGTACCACAAGGATGGCAGCGAGATTCTGGTCGGGCAGGAAGGAAAAAACCCTCGTAAACTCACTCCCCGCGAATGCGCGCGCCTGCAAGGATTTCCCGATGAGTTCATCATCCCGGTGTCGGATACTCAGGCATACAGGCAGTTCGGCAACTCCGTGACCGTGCCGGTCGTGCGCTCGGTCGCGAAGTTGATGATGGAGGTGTTCTAGGATGGACTATGGAGTACTTGGCGCGTATTTTGACGGTGCTGTCGCGAAAACCCTCGCGGGCGTTGACATCATGGGGGCCAATAAAAGCCACCAGCACGAATTCAACGGCGTGGGGCCTTTGCGCGCGCTTTTCGGAGACGATGACATAAAGGGGATGCGAACTACCTTCGCATATCTCGATGATGGTGCAGACCCTATATTCGACCATGGTTATACCACTTGGTACGACGCCCGCAGGAAGCATCCAACTAGAACTGAGTATAGGCTCTACTACAACGATAATGCTGCCATGGGCATGGCCCGTCCGGGCGACCTCATGGTTTTGGCCCTACACGAAGCCAAGGAGGTCGTAATCCTATTTGCCCGAGCGGGGAGTACGGCGGAATCTCAAGTTCGCTGGCTCTTCGCGCTCGACGGGGTTGGCGAGAAGGGTTTTACGCCCTCTGCTCGGGAGGATACGCGCATCACGTCGATCGCCGCAAGGATTTTGGAGTCCATCGGCATCGAAGTTAGCATGCCGATCGCAGCGGAGAACTTCCTCGACGGTATGATCGAGAAATTCGGCGAGTCCTTCCCCAAAGGGGCAGACTTCTCAGCCTACTCAGCTTCCACCCTTGGAAAGCTCGATTGGACGGGCGACCCGGATGGCTGCTTGGTCGCTTGTTACGAACGCGAAGAGATGCTGTTCCGCGTCTTTGAGCGGCATCTCTTGGAGCGCGACCTCGCGCCATACCTTGGCTCGGCGCTTGATGTTGATGGCGTGCTGCGCACCACTATGTCGGCCTTCCAGCGCCGCAAGTCCCGTGCGGGGACGGCGTTCGAGAATCAACTCTCGATGCTATTCGATGCTAGGGGCATACGCTACTCGGCGCAGAAATACACCGAGGGCAAATCAAAGCCGGATTTCATCTTTCCCTCTATTGACGATTACCACGACCCCAAGTTCCCTGTCGCTCGACTGACGATGCTCGGTGCCAAGACAACCATCAAGGAGCGTTGGCGTCAGGTGCTTGATGAGGCTGACAGAATCGAGGACAAGCATCTTGTAACACTTGAGCCCGCCGTAAGTGAGGATTACACACGAGCTATGGCTAAGGACAGGCTCAGCCTCGTTGTGCCCTCATCGCTGTTCGAAACCTACACGCCCGCGCAAAGGGAATGGCTCATGAGCGTCAACGACTTCTGCAGGCTGGTAGAAGCCCGACAGCACGAGTAGAACCACGAGACGTTTTTTAGAAATGAGGCCGGAGACCAGTTGAGTCTCCGGTCTTCTTTTTTCACTCGCAACAGATTCGTCGATCACGAGGTGGGATTTGTATTTGGACTGCGCAAACTCTTGGGCAAGGGTGCTTTTTCCAACGCGGCGGGCCCCCTCGAGCATGATGGCTCGGGATCCATTGCTCGCTTTCCAATCGAGGAGTTTATTGTAGGCCGTACGTCTGAATACTGACATGATTGCCCAATCTAGCTGCTGTATACACGAAATGGGAAGTGTGGTTACCTGATTCAATACACGAAATGGGAAGTATATACAGGCCCTTTTCTACACGAAATGGGAAGTGCGGGTACCGCTGGAGCTTGTTGGGATAGATGGAGCGCATGTGTTGCGTCGCTCAGGTATGCTCATATGTGCCTAGAGTTTCACATGCCGAGAAAGGTTGATGGCTGCCATATCCACATACCAAAACACGGAGCGCTCAGCGCCGTCGACACCCGCGTCACCAATTTCCCCGCGGGGGGGGGAGTTTTCGAATCCGCCCGGGGGCACCAGGGAATATGACGGCGTCGCGTGAGCGGCGCCGTTTTTGGTTAGTGGGGGCCGACGGCAGATTCGGGCCGTCGACGCTCGCGTCACCAATCGCGTCATTCGAATCGGCGCTGGGAATTCAGTGCTTTTCCTCATGCAAGTATCTTCCATCTTGCGTCGCCGTCAGCCGTGAGCGGTCGATTTTTACCGATAAACGGCAAATTAATTCAGAAAAAATCAGGTAACTTCAAGAATGGTCAAACTTGATTAACAGCAAAACCACAAGGTAGATGGCTTTATACGGTGAAAAACTCTGACACAATGAGAAAAAGAGTGAAAAATACTG
>CABUQV010000019.1 GCA_902493855.1 uncultured Collinsella sp. | reverse complement strand
GAGTACTGGTGATAGAGCGGCTTGGGGTCGCTGGCGATGGCGCTGAGGCTGTTGAGCAGCTGCGCCGGGGGATCGAAGTCGGGGAAGCCCTGCGAGAGATTGACAGCGCCATACTTATTGGAGATGCGTGTCATGCGGCGGATGACCGAATCGGTAAACGTTGCCGTGCGGTTGGATAGTTCTTTCATGCCGGTCCTTTCGAGCATTTGCAGTGGGGCAAGTTTACTCCTATGAAACCGGTAGGATTTGCCCGAAATGGATCTAAAAAACTCTTTTCAAAATTCTTGAAAATTGGGGCTTGCATCGCATGGCGTTCCTTGCAATAATAGTCGAGCGCGAAGCGCACAGGACACGGTGGGTGTAGCTCAGTTGGCTAGAGCGACGGGTTGTGGTCCCGTAGGTCGAGGGTTCGAGTCCCTTTACCCACCCCAGTTCTTGCTTCGTGTTGATATCGGGTCGTTAGCTCAGTTGGTAGAGCAGGGGACTCTTAATCCCAAGGTCCAGGGTTCGACCCCCTGACGGCCCACCCAAAGCATGTTAAAGCGACTGGCTTAGGCTGGTCGCTTTTTTGTTAACCTCGCATGGGGTCGGACCCGTCGGGGCGCGGAGCTGAGGAAATGCGTGAGCATTTACCAGCGCAGCGCGCAAGGCGCAAAGCGCCGCAGCGGCCGCCTGCGCAGCAGGCTGACCCCCTGACGGCCCACCCAAAGATTGTTAAAGCGACTGGCTCAGGCTGGTCGCTTTTTTGTTGACCTCGCATGGGGTCGAACCCGAAAGGGCGCGGAGCTGAGTGATCTGCACCGTGATTCCCTTAGGGAAACACGGCTAAAGCCCCGTAGGCGCGTTCTCCTTAGGGGAATCTTGCTTACGGGACTCGATGCATGTTGAGAAGTTGTGATCAAACTCAAAGTGAGAATCGATTTAGTCTGCTCGATAGTGCGAACCTAAGCTTTCAGTTCGCTTGCGCATGGCTTTGACCATTTCCTGTGCTAGTCGAATCTGCGACTGTAGGCGGGCGAGGGCTGCGATCTCGCTGTCATCGGCATGCGGCTTGCTCAGCGCCATGGCCTTGTCTTGCAGGCTTTCAAGCTGTTGCAGGGCCTCGGATAGGCCTGTTTCGGTCCTGTTGATCATGCAATAGGTGCTCATCGTGTGCCTAAGGCTGTGTGTCAGGCGTTCGGCATCTGTTGTGGCAATGCCGTACTGGGGGAGGGTGATATCCGCCTTCAGGGCTGCCTCAGGCTCCTTCTGCGCTGCAAGGGCTGCCGATGCGCCCGCGATGCGCCCGAACACGATGCCGTTGGCACTTGATAAGCCACCAATGCGGTCGGCTCCGTGCATGCCGCCTGTCGCCTCGCCGCAAGCGTAGAGACCCTCAACGCCCGTGTACGCGGTCTTATCGATCTTGATGCCGCCGTTAGCGGCGTGGGCATACATCGCAACGCGCATCTCGTCAGTCGGAGCGATGCCGTGCTCGTCTTGCAGCCAGGTGGCAAAGGTCTGCACAAACTCTGGGACATCCTCGCGGGGGAAGTCGTAGTGGAGTGCCAGGCCTTCGACACCTGCCTGATCGATGACGAGATCGATAGCGCGGGAGGCCAAGCGTGACGTGAAGGGGCCATATCCAGAGCGCTGCTCGAGCAGGTCGTCCAGCTTGTCGTCGGCAATATCTACCGGCTGGTCTATATGTACGTAGCGCCAGGTTTTCTCGTTGAAGACCAGGTTGCGCTTGGGCTCGATGAAGCCGGGCATCATCTGCATGAACTCTATATTAGCAAGCGATGCGCCGTGCGCCAGTGCGATGGCCTGCGAGGAGCTGAGCACATCAGCCGACGTAAGGCTGCGCTCGAACAGGCCGCCTGTGCCACCGGCTGCGATGATCGTGGCCTTGGCAGCAAAGGGCACGATTCGATTTTCGGTAAGGTCGTAGAGTACGGTTCCGGTTATTCTGCCGTTCGTGTCCTCAACAAGGTCAATAAGCTCATGGCGGGGGAGCAGGCGAATGCCGAGTGACTCGATCCGGGTCGTCAGAGCGTCCTCAAGGGGCTTGCGGGTGAGGCCGCGCCACATACGTGTCTTATGGTCAAAGCAAGGGATAAATTGCTTTTGCTGGGCGCGCTCGGCGCTTTGCGGGTGCTGGAGTTCTACGCCCAGATCCTGTTCGAGCCAGCCAATCGCTTGGGGAATGCAGTGGACGAACGTTTGGACGAGTTCGGGGTCGGCAACGCCGCCGCCGACGGTCTGAATGGTGTCGATGAGGTCCTGTTCATCGTCTTCGTTAACGGGTCCGATAAGCCCTAGGCCCCAGGTTCCGGGGAAGAAGCTCGATCCACTCATAGTCTTGCCGGCGCTTGCCACAGTGACGGTTGCACCCGTGCGTGCCGCTTCGATGGCGGCGCAAAGGCCCGCAATGCCAGATCCAATTACCAGTACATCAGTCGATTCCATCAGATTCCTTTCTCGTCCGGCGCATTGTCGCACGGGTGATCGGCAATGGGGCCGCAAAGACTCGGCAAATCGGTAAAGGGCAAATATGGCAGGTGGGCGTCATGGACGCTCTGACGCTCCATCTCTTCACATCTCGTATTTCGCCCCAGCTGATATATCGGCATTAGCTACCCTGCACCAGCGCAAACAAAAAGAGCCGCTACCTCGAAAGGTAGCGGCTCCAAAGCTCAACTATATGAGCATCGCGCGGGCGCGATTAGGCCTTGAGGGCCTCCTCGACGGCGACAGCGCAGGCGACGGTGGCACCGACCATGGGGTTGTTGCCCATGCCGATGAGACCCATCATGTCAACGTGCGCAGGCACGGAGGAAGAACCGGCGAACTGGGCGTCGGAGTGCATGCGGCCCATGGTGTCGGTCATGCCGTAAGAGGCAGGGCCGGCGCCCATGTTGTCCGGGTGCAGGGTACGGCCAGTGCCGCCACCAGAAGCGACGGAGAAGTACTTCTTGCCAGCCTCGAGGCGCTCCTTCTTGTAGGTGCCAGCGACGGGGTGCTGGAAGCGCGTGGGGTTGGTGGAGTTACCGGTGATCGAGATGTCGACGTTCTCGTGCCACATGATGGCAACGCCCTCGCGGACGTCGTCGGCGCCGTAGCAGTTGACGGCGGCGCGGGGACCATCGGAGTAGGGGATGGTCTCGACGACCTTGAGCTCGCCCGTGAAGTAGTCGAACTGGGTCTTCACGTAGGTGAAGCCGTTGATGCGGGCGATGATCTGAGCAGCGTCCTTGCCCAGACCGTTGAGGATGACGCGCAGCGGCTTCTTGCGAGCCTTGTTGGCGTTCAGAGCCAGGCCGATAGCACCCTCAGCGGCAGCGAAGGACTCGTGACCTGCCAGGAAGGCGAAGCACTCGGTGTCGTCGGAGAGCAGCATAGCGCCCAGGTTGCCGTGGCCCAGACCGACCTTGCGGTCCTCGGCGACGGAGCCGGGAACGGTGAAGGCCTGGATGCCCTCGCCGATGATGGCGGCAGCCTCAGAAGCGGACTTGGCGCCACGCTTGACAGCGAGAGCGCAACCGAGGGTGTAGGCCCACTCGGCGTTCTGGAAGGCGATGGACTGGGTGTTGTTGACGATCTCACGCGGGTTGAAGCCCTTGTCGGTGCAGATCTGCAGAGCTTCCTCGAGGGAGGCGATGCCGTTGTCGGCGAGGCACTTGTTGATCTTGTCAGCGCGGCGCTCGTAACCTTCGAACGTAACAGTCATAGTTATTTCCCTCCCTTTCTACTCGTGAACCGGGAACACGCTGGCGACGGAGTGAGTCTCCTCGTCGGTGCGCGGGTCGATGTACTTGGCAGCGTTCTCCCACTGACCATAGTGGCCCATAGCGCCAGCGATGGCCTCCTCGGGGGTCTTGCCGGCCTTGACGGCGTCGGTGAACTTGCCGAGGTTCAGGAACTCGAATGCGATGATCTCGTTCTTGTCGTTGAGAGCCATGCGGGTGACGTAGCCCTGAGCGAGCTCGAGGTAACGAGCGCCCTTGGCCTTGGTGCCGAACATGGTGCCGACCTGAGAGCGAAGGCCCTTGCCGAGGTCGTCGAGGGAGGCGCCCACGGGCAGGCCGCCCTCGGAGAACGCGGTCTGGCTGCGGCCGTAAACGATCTGCAGGAAGATCTCGCGCATAGCAACGTTGATGGCGTCGCAGACGAGGTCGGTGTTGAGGGCCTCGAGGATGGTCTTACCGGGAAGGATCTCGGAAGCCATGGCGGCAGAGTGGGTCATGCCCGAGCAGCCGATGGTCTCAACGAGGGCCTCCTCGATGATGCCGTCCTTGACGTTCAGCGTGAGCTTGCAGGCGCCCTGCTGAGGTGCGCACCAACCCACACCGTGCGTAAGACCGGAGATGTCGGAAATCTCCTTAGCCTGGACCCACTTGCCCTCCTCGGGGATGGGTGCGGGGCCGTGGTATGCACCCTTGGCAACGGGGCACATGTTCTCCACTTCCTGTGAGTACTGCATGCCTCTCCTCTCTATCGTGTTGGCGTCCCGTCTGGGGGCCGTGGCTGGCGATTGCCGGGCGACCCTTCGAAAGGGACATGACATGCAGCCCCTATAATACCGCGAAATGCACGGAATATTCGGCGAACGGCTCAGTTTTCGTAGCGAGAAGTCCTGAAGTTTTTAATTGAAACGGTTTAACTCTATGTTCTGTGGTCGTGAGCTTCCGTAGAGGGGGTCCGTCTTGGGCAAGCTTTTGGTCCGCTCTTGCAAGCGTTGCAGTGGTTGACCTGTTGCAACGGTGCCGTTCGCCGCCTGTTTGCTGCCTTTGGCCGCGCGAGTGTATTGTTTTGCGTGAATGTTTTGATGGCACGCTTCAATCGTGCTGTATTGGATGGTAAGCAGATCCCGGCGAAGGGAGCGCCATGCAGCGCGTTTGGAGAACGGTTACCGGCTTTTACCATGTCTGTGCTCGCGGTGTGGGCAAACAGCTCATCTTTGAGGGCGATGAAGACCGGTGGGAGTTTTTGGAGCTGATGCGCGAGTGCTGCTGCGAGGAGGGTGTGACGGTTATCGCCTGGTGCCTTATGGACAATCACGTGCATTTGGTGCTTACAGATTACGAGGACAGGATGAGCGCGGCGATGCACCGGTTGCTTTTGACGTACGCGCGGCGGTTCAATAAACGCACGGGGCGCACGGGGCATCTGTTCCAGAACCGTTTTGACCGGCGCTCGCTCGATACCGACTGGCAGGTGATGGAGGCTATTCGCTCCGTTCACGCCGATCCGCAGGAGGCGGGCATGAGCCTAATCGAGCGTTACCCCTGGAGCAGCTTTGCGGAGCATCTGCGCGCTTACGACAGTGATGCGGCAGATGCCACGAGGGGATTTTCCGATCCTTCTTGCGTGCTTGAGCTTTTTGGCTCTGCCGAGGGCTTTATTGCCTATTCGCTTTCGACGCCCGTCGGCAGTGAGTCAGCGCTGTGCGATATGAAGGAGACGAAGTGGGAACGCCACGCCTTTGCCGACAAGATGGCGAAGGAACTCGGGGTTCCGCTTCGCGGGGTTAAAGCCGCACCGCCGGCGCAGCGCGATACCGTTATTTTTGGATTGCACGATGCCGGCTTTACGGTGCGCCAGATTGAGCGGTATACCGGGATTGGCAAAAGTACCGTCTCTCGTATCGTGCGCGCCCGCGCGCGAACGGCGATGCGGGCTGGCGGAAACGTGATGTAAGGTCGCCTGTTCACCGCAGCTGGGGTCGTCCATACGCCGCAACCAGCGTTCAAAAGCTTGGTACGGTAACTGCACTTCTTAATATGCATAGAACAATCGCCATCTTGCATAAATTAACGACTCAGTCCGGGTTTGCCCGTGCCTACCCCCGTCTGCGCCGTGCAAAAAACGGAGTTTTCAGCATCGTAGTGCTGTCGGCACCGCTGCAATCTTGCAACATACGGGTTCCGAAGCTATTGATCCCCGCCGTTGCGCCCCCGAAGCACGTGCCTGCGTCCCGTCAGACCGCGATGCTTGTTCTAAAACACAATATATATGCGCCTTAAGACGTTGATTAACGCTTTCGATGCGTATACACACAGCTTGGCGTGCTGAATACTCGCAAAAATGCACGCCGCTCCCTATGGGACCCGCCTGCGGTAGGCGCGAAGCGAGTCGGAGCTTCGCAGAACGGGGCTTGGCGCATTGCTTGGCGGGCCCGGGGTCCTGCCGCAGGCCTTTGGTGCTGTGGAAAACGCCCGTGTTCGTGTCTGGCTGTGTGGCAAATGTCAGACGGGGCGCCGGACGCGCGGACTTTGTGCGTTCGCGCTCATTAGGTAAAAACAGAGCCGCCCGTATCGGGCGGCTCGGCAATCAAAAACCTTGGATTCGGAGCATACGCTACTGGTTAGCTTGCCCCTCGAGCATGCCGTCGAGGGTGCGCCAGGCGAGCTCGGCGCATTTGACGCGGGCGGGCATGTGCGAGATGTCCTGGAGCTGGGCGGCTTCGTCCAGGTCTTCCAAGTCCTCCTCGGAGAGCTGCTCGCCGCGGATCATGGCGAGGAAGAGCTCTGCCAAGCGGTGAGCTTCCTCGACGGTCTCGCCGGTGATGAGGTCGGCCATGATGTCGGCACTGGCCTGACTGATGGCGCAGCCGTGGCCGGTAAAGGAGGCCTCCTCGATCACGCCGTTCTCGACGCGCAGCTGCAAGGTGAGCTCGTCGCCGCAGCTGGGGTTGATGCCGTCGTGCTCGTGCGTGGGGGCATCCATCTCGTACTTGTAGTCGGGGTGCGTGTTGTGCTCCATAAACGTGGTGGAGGTGTACAGATTACCCATTGAACGTGCTCCAAACGTGATGCAGGCCGGCGATGAACTTATCGATGTCGGCCTTGTCGTTGTAGAAGGCCACGCTGGCGCGGCAGCAGGCGAGGTTCTCGACGCCCAGCCAGGTAAGCAGCGGCTGCGCGCAGTGGTGACCGGCACGGATGCACACGCCGTCCATGTCCATGATGCTCGCGACGTCGTGCGGGTGGATACCCTTGACGTTAAAGCTGACGACGCCGTGATGGTTGTCCCAATAGATGGAGCCGATGATCTGAACAAAGTCGAGCTGCATGAGTTCGCCCATCAGGTAGTGGACGAGTGCCTGCTCGCGTGCCTGGATGTTTTCGTAGCCAACCGTGTTGACGAGGTAGTCGAGTGCCGCACCCGTGGCGAAGATGCCGGCGGCGTCCTGCGTGCCGGCCTCGAACTTCTCGGGGACGGGCGCCCAGACGGCGTCCTGCTCGGTGACCGAATCGATCATTTCGCCGCCGGTGAGCATGGGCGGCATGGCGTTGAGCAGGTCCATCTTGCCCCACAGCACGCCGATGCCCATGGGGCCCATGGCCTTGTGCGCGCTAAAGGCAAAGAAATCGGCGCCCAGATCGGCCACATCGACCGGCATGTGCGGCAGCGACTGCGCGCCGTCGACGACCAGATAGCCGCCGTACTTGTGCACGAGCTTGCCGAGATTCTTGACCGGGTTCTCGACGCCCAGCACGTTAGACACCTGACCCACGGCCAAGATTTTGGTCTTGGGGCCCACCTTGGACAGAACCTCCTCGGTGGTGAGTTGACCGGTCTTGGTGGGGTAGAGGTAGACGAGCTTGGCGCCGGTCTCGCGGCAGACCTGCTGCCACGGAATCAGGTTGGAGTGGTGCTCCATGATGGTGATGACGACCTCGTCACCGGGCTCGAGCACCGTGGGTGCAAAGCTCTTGGCGACCAGGTTGAGCGACTCGCTCGTGTTGCGGGTGAAGACGACCTCGTTGGCCTGTGAGGCGCCGATGAGGTCGGCGATCTGCTGGCGGACCTTCGCGATGGCGTCGGTTGCCTCGACGGACAGCGAGTACAGGCCGCGCAGGGGGTTGGCGTTCATGCGCTGATAGAAGTCGCGCTCGGCGTCGAGCACACAGGCAGGGCGCTGCGCGGTGGCGGCGCTATCGAGGAAGGCGATCTCGGGGTGCTGCTGGAAGAGCGGGAACTGCGCCTTGTAGGGGTTGGTCTCGATGTCTACGGTGGGCCAGCCGCGCGAAGCCTCGTCGCTGGCGTCGAGCTCCATGGGCTCGGGGGCAGTGCAGGTATCGCATTTAACGTGCTCGGTGTCGATCATGCGAGCTCCTCTTCAAAGTTGTCGATCAGGTTGTTGCCCAAGCGGACGACGGCGGCGCGGGTGCGCTCGTCGGTCGCGGAAAGCGCGGCGTCCTCCAGCTTGGCGCGGATGAACAGGTCCTCGGCGGCATTTTGGTCAAGGCCGCGGCAGGCGAGATAGAACAGCTGCTCGTCGCGGACGTGGCCGATGGTGGCTCCGTGGTTGCCGGCGACGTCGTCCTCGTCGCAGAGAATGACGGGAACGGTCTTGTTGTCGACGCCCTTGTTGGCCAAAAGCACCGTCTCGCGCTCGGTGCCGGTTGCACCCTTGCAACCGTGCACGAGGTCGATGGTGCCGCGGTAGACCTTCTTGGACGTGCCGGTCAGCACGCCGTTGGCGTCGATCTCGCACTCGGTCTTGCGACCGCGGTGGCGCAGCTCGTAGTTAAAGTCGCGCACCTGCTCGCGGGCGCCCAGGTAGTCAGTATCGATGGTGACCTTGGCGGTATCGCCCAGCAGGTCGCCGGCAAGGCCGGTGGCGCTGGCGCCGGCACCCAGGACGGTGTGCTGCACGTTGACGCGCGCGCCCTCGTCCAGGAACAGGCCGGTGTCGTCGAGCGCGATCCAGCTATCGTCGAGCGTCTGCGTGCAGGTCACGTTGACGGTGGCGTACTCATGGGCGCACACGCGTAGCACGGATCCCACGACGCCTTGGCCGGCAACGGGGGAGTCCAGGGCAATAAGCAGATCGAACGTCGACTGGGGACGGGCGACGACGTCGATGGCGGCGATGGCCGCGGCTGCATCGACACCGCTCACGCGCACGGTAACCGTGGCGTGCTTGTATGCGGGCACATCGATGACGATGCGCTTGGTGGCGTGCTCGGCCAAGTAGGCGTAGGCAGCCTCGCCCATGCCGGTCTCGAAGGCTTCAGCAGGGGAGAGCTCCTCCTCGAGCTTGATGGCACCGGCCTGGTAGACAGAGGTGGCGGGCACGTCAAGCTCGGTCTCGGGCGTGATGCGGGCGCGGTCGGCGGCGTCGCCGGGGGCGGAGGCGCGCCGCTCGGGGAAGCGCTCGGCCATGGCGTCCATGGCGGCGTCGAACGCGTCTGCCACGCCAGCAAACTGCTCGTCCAAGCCCTCAACCTCAATGGTCTCGGCGGGAGCGGCAGCAAGCTCGTCAGAGAGCTCGAGCTTGGTCTGATTCATCTTCAGCCAGCCCCATGTGGCAGCCGGCATCGCATTGACCTGCTCAAGGGTGGTAGCAGCGGTGTTCGTGGTCTGATTCATTATCCGATCGCTCCTTCCATCTCGAGCTTGATCAGGTTGTTCATCTCGACGGCGTACTCCAGCGGCAACTCCTTGGAGACCGGGTTGGCAAAGCCGTTGACGATCATGGTGCGGGCCTCTTCCTCCGAGATGCCGCGGCTCATCAGGTAGAACACCTTGTCGTCGCCGATGCGGCCGATGGTGGCCTCGTGGCCGATGTCGACGTTCTTGGCGCGGATGTCCATGGCGGGGATAGTGTCGGAGCGGCTCTGGTCGTCGAGCATCAGTGACTGGCAGCTCACGGTTGCCTTGGAGCCCTCGGCCTTGGGCGTGGCCACGATGGAGCTGCGGAACGTCTGGATGCCGCCGCTCTTGGAGATGCCCTTGGTCTCGACCGTTGCCGAGGTCTCGGGCGCGTTGAGCACGACCTTGCAGCCGGTGTCGAGGTTCTGACCGGCGCCGGCAAAGGTGATGCCGGTAAAGCTCGAGCGGGCGCGGCGGCCATTGAGCACGCTCATGGGGTAGAGGTAGCCCACGTGGCTGCCGAAGGAGCCACTGATCCACTCGATGTCGCCGTCCTCGTCCACGCGCGCACGCTTGGTGTTGAGGTTGTACATGTTCTTGGACCAGTTTTCGATGGTCGAGTAGCGCAGGTGCGCACGCTTGCCCACAAAGAGTTCGACGGCGCCGGCGTGGAGGTTGGCCACGTTGTACTTGGGCGCGGAGCAGCCCTCGATAAAGTGCAGGTCGGCGTCGTCTTCGACAATGATGAGCGTGTGCTCAAACTGGCCGGCGCCCTTGGCGTTGAGGCGGAAGTAGCTCTGCAGCGGAAAATCGAGCTTGGTGCCCTTGGGCACGTAGACAAAAGAGCCGCCCGACCACACGGCGCCGTGCAGGGCCGCAAACTTGTGGTCGGTGGGCGGGATGAGCGTCATAAACTTCTCGTGGATGAGCGGCTCCCACTGCGGATCGTGCAGGGCCTCCTCGATGCCGGAGTAGACGATGCCCATCTTGGACGCCGTGTCCTGCATGTTGTGGTAGACCAGCTCGGAGTCGTACTGCGCGCCAACGCCCGCCAGGTAGCTGCGCTCGGCCTCGGGGATGCCCAGGCGCTCAAAGGTGTTCTTGATGTCGTCGGGCACCGACTCCCAGTCGTGCTTTTGGTCGGTGTTGGGCTTGACGTAGGTGACGATGTTGTCCATGTCCAGGCCCTCGATGGAGGGACCCCACGTCGGGTCGGGGAAGCGGTTGAAGATCTCGAGGGACTTGAGGCGCAGGTCGAGCATCCACTGCGGCTCGTCCTTCTTGGCGCTGATCTCGCGCACGATGTCGGGCGTGATGCCGGCGTCGAGGCGCTCGAATCCCTCCTCGCCATAGGTGAAGTCGTAGAGGCTGCGGTCGATGTCCGCGACCTCGGTGCGGTTCTTGCTCATTGCGTTGCCCCTTTACGCCTGCTGCTCGGCAGCGGCGGCCTCGGCCTGGGCGCGCTGCTCGGCGGCCTCGCGCTCGAAGGTCTCAAAGCCGTTCTTGTCGATCCAGGGGATCAGCGAGGCGTCGTCCTCGCGCACGATGTGGCCCTTGACCATAACGTGGACGCGGTCGACATTCAGGTGCTCCAGGATGCGCGTGTTGTGCGTGATGATGAGCATGGAGCCGTCGCAGCTCTTGCGGTAGGCGTCCATGCCATGACTGACGGTGGACAGGGCGTCGACGTCCAGGCCGGAGTCAGTCTCGTCCAGGATGGCCAGCTTGGGCTGCAGCAGCAGAAGCTGGAGCATTTCGACCTTCTTTTTCTCGCCGCCCGAGAAGCCCACGCCCAGCTCGCGGTTGAAGTAGGCGGTATCCATGTTGAGCTCGGCCGCGAGCTCCTTGACGCGACGGCGGAACTCCTTGCCCTTCATCTCCAGGCCGGGGCGGCCGGCGATGCTGGCGCGCAAAAAGCTCGACAGCGGCACGCCCGGAATCTCGACCGGGGCCTGGAAGCTTAGGAACAGGCCGGCGCGCGAGCGCTTGTCGGTGGTGAGCTCAGTGATGTCCTGGCCGTCAAAGACGATGCGGCCGTCGTTGACCGTGTAAACGGGGTCGCCCATGACCAGGTGGCCGAGGGTGGACTTGCCGGCGCCGTTGGGTCCCATCAGAACGTGGGTCTCGCCGGCGGCGACGTTGAGGTTGACGTTGTGGAGGATGGTCTTCTCGTCCACGGAGGCGGTCAGACCTTCGATGGAAAGCAGCGGATTTGCGCTCATGCTGTCCCTCTCTGTATATGGTGTACTCATAGGTGTACTAAACCCTAGGAATCTTCTCGGAATAAAGTTACTATGGGTTCGGCGTTAGTCAAGGGAAAACCCGACTAATCCACTCGACTTTTTAGATGAGGGACATAAAATCAGGTTTGTTTGCCCCGCGTGCATAGGATTTGGGCAAACAAGCCTGGTTTTGTCCCAGTAACGATGGGAGGGTAGGTATGCTCATTTCTTCTAAGGGCCGCTATGCCCTCCGACTGATGATCTATATCGCGGCGCTGGGCGACGCCGAGGGCAAGATTGCCCTGCGCGAGGTTGCCGACCGCGAGCATATCTCGCAAAAGTATCTGGAGCAGCTGGTTCGTCCGCTTATGAAGGCGGGCCTGCTTAAGAGCGTGCGCGGCAAGGGCGGCGGCTACATGATGGCCAAGGACCCGGCCGAGGTGCGTGCCGGCGACATCCTGCGCGCCGTCGAGGGCAGCACGGCTCCGGTGGCGTGCGACGGCATCGACAACAGTTGCGCCCGCAGCGATCTGTGCTCGACCGTCAAGTTCTGGCGCGGTCTGGACGACGTGATCGAAAAGTACGTCGACGGCGTGACGTTGGCCGACTTGGCCGCCGTCCCCGAGATCAACTTTGACATTAAGCTGTAGGTTGAGCGCAATTCCTTAAGATTTCGCGGAGGGTTGTTGCCGTTTACCGAGGGGTTGTTGTGCAACAACGGGCGAGCTGCAATACTTATTTTTATCTTTGCAAACTGAACTTTAACTACACCAATGCAGGGAGGATCTTATGCAGCCCAAGCATTCTGCGATTGTCGCGGGCCTGACGCTGGCGCTTTCGTTTGGCGCCGTTTCCGCGCCGGCACCCGCCGCTGCCGAGGAGCCCACGCCAGGCGTTGCCTCGGATGCCACCGATATCGATAAGGGTCTCTACACCCAGCAGTCTTTCTCGGGCGTGCTGAGGTCGGTCCAGGGTGTCTCGTTTGTCAACGTGACTCCCGAGATGAAGTACTTCACCAAATATGAGAGCCATGGCAACTATAACCAGGGCTTTTCGTATGGCGACGGTTATAACGCGCTGGGCTATTACCAGTTCGACCGCCGTTGGTCGCTCATCCCGTTTATGAAGCAGGCCTACAACTACAACCCTGAAAAATACAGCATGCTCAAGGATGCGATTGATCGCGGCAGCGAGATTTCCAACACGAGCAATGCCATGTACGAGAACGGCCAGCTCACCGAGTTGGGCCGTATCGCTCAGGATGCCTTCCAAGGTGCGTACAACACCGATCCTGTTGAGTTCTCAGCACTTCAAGATGCCTATGCGTACAACTCGTACTATGCGGTGACCGAGGCGTGGCTCAAGAGCGGCCTTGGTATTGATATTTCGGGCCGTGCCGATTGCGTCAAGGGCATGGTGTGGAGCATTACCAACATGTGCGGCACCGGTGGCTGCAGGGACTTCTTCCGCTGGGCGAATCTTTCTAATGATATGACTGACCGTGAGTTTGTGACGGCGCTCTCCAATAGCGTGGTCAACAATGTCGCCACCAAGTATTCGAGCCAGCCCCAGTATCATGAGGGCTGGAAGAACCGTTATAAGAATGAGCTGAAGGACTGCTTGGCTTATATCGCCGAGGACGAGGCCGCTGCCGCTGCGACGCCCGTGCAGCCCGAGCCTACACCGGCGCCCTTGCCGACACCTGATTCGAATGACGACTCGAGTGACGATGCCAACGATGACAGGATGGATGCGCCCTCGACCGATGCTGACGGTAATGGCTCTGCTGGTGGCACTACCAACGACGGCTCTACCTCGAACGGCTCCAATTCGAACGGCTCTGCTGCGGGCGATTCGTCTTCAAGCTCTGCCGGCAATACGGACAGCGACGCTTCTGGTTCGACCGACGCTGACACCTCTAACTCATCCACCGGCTCGAGCGATTCGTCCGTTGACACCGGCTCTAACAACGGCTCTGGCTCTGACGCAACCCCTGATTCCGATGCTTCCAAGGACGACTCGAATAAGGCGCCGGACGCTCCCGTTGCTTCGCCGGACAAGAAGCCTTCTTTCTCCGAGCAGCTTGGTTCTACGCTGGGTTCTTCGCTGATGGCTGGCGTCAATAACGGCTCGGCCCAGAACAAGGACAACTCTGATCAGGCTTCCACGGAAAAGACCGAAGCCGCAAAGGGCGACTCCAAGGATAAGGCTTCCGAGAAGGTTGAATCCGATAAGGGTTCTAGCTCTGATGAGAAGGACGACAAGTCCGCTCAGAAGAAGGACGAGGACAAGAAGTCTGAATCTGAGGAGAAGGACAAGAACAAGGACAAGACCGAGGACGGAAAGCAGCAGGGCGAGGACAGCAGTAAGGGCAACACCGACAACCAGAACCAAGAGCAAAATGACTCCAAGACGGTGACCACTACAACCACCACTACAACGACTAAGACTTCGGGCGGTAACATGCCCAAGACGGGCGACCTTATCGTTATGGCGAGCCTTGCCAGCGCGAGCTTGGCCACGCTGGGCGCTACGTCTATCGTAAGTGGTAAGCATAAGCTCGATCAGCAGAAGAAGGCTTCTGGGGAGGACGACTCGGGGGAGTAGGCTCTCAGTTGCCAGATAACTAAATAGTCGGGACGGGGTCCGGTGCGAATGTATCGGGCCCCGTTTTGTTGTGCAACGATTAATTGTGCCCCCTCACACCTCTTGTTACTACCGTTGCCCGATATGTTTGCGCGGCGACATCGGTACATGCGATGCGGTCATTACAATTGGCATCGTGCTGCGATTTAGGGGGAACGTTTTGGTGTCTGAACAGGCAAATGTTGATTGTGCTGCTGGCTTTGGCGTGCGTTTGATCGGCTGTGCCGACGATGCGGCTTTGCCCATTGGCATGCACGACTATGCGGAGGCTCTTGGTTGCTGCACGCTGGTCGACAAGACCATGTTTATTGCCGATGTGTTGGACTGCGACGCGTCCGTTGTGGTGTGCTGTCGACCCGAGGGTTTTGGCAAAAGCATGAACTTGTCGACGCTCAGGGCTTTTCTGGAGCGTCCAGCGGTTGGTCGCGCTGATCAGCGTTTGTTTGCCAATGCTCAGATTTGGGATGCAGACGGTGGGCGCTATCGGGATGAATATGCTTGCTATCCGGTGATATCGCTGGACTTTTCTGGCGCTGCGAGGCGTGGTGCCGCTATTGCCGACGTCGTGCGCGATGCCCTTTCGGGCGAGTGCGCTCGCTTGTTGGCGCTCTTGGAGGCTCCTGATTTAGCTCGAGATAAGGTGCGTCACATCGAACGTGTTGCGCGTGGCGTGGCGAGCGCGGACGAGGTTGACTCGGTGCTCGGTGTGCTCATTGAGCTGCTGGAGATGGCCTGCGATGAGCAGGTTGTATTGCTCGTTGATGGGTACGATGCGGCGTGGTCTCGCCGTGCGAGCGCGAGGGACGCTTCCGACGCCGATCCGGCAGGGCTATTCGATCGCGTGCTGTTCGACGCCATTGCCACTGCGCGCGATTCGTTGCGGCTGACGTGTCTGATGGGGGAGTGTCCCGGTCCTGCCGAAGCGGCGCTTTCTTCGCGCAGTTGTTCGTATTGTCTGTCGACGCCGCTTTCGACGTGGTGTGACCGTTGGTTCGGCTTTTCTGATGCCGAGGTCCAGGCTCTGTTGAATCATGCTGGGCGCGAGGAATACCTTGATGATGCGCGTGAATGGCTCGAGGGATATCGGTTTGGTAGGGCCTATTGCTCGAGTCCAGCGCGTGTGATCGGTTTTCTGGACCGAGGTTGCACGGCGCCTGTGCGCGCCGATCTGTATGGGTATGCGGATTGCCTGAGTAGGGTAGTTGCCGGGTGGAATCTCGACCGCCTTTCGGTCTTGTTTGATTTGCTCGAGGCCCATGGGTGTGCTGAGGTCCCGCTTTGTTTGGGCACTGCAGAGCCAGATGTCTCGCCTGACGATGGCATGTGGACAGCGCTGTATCTGTCCGGTTTTCTCACGACGGATATGACTGAGGAGCCAGAGCATGGCGATCGGCTCCGTGCTTTGCGATTGCCCAATAACGAGCTTCGCCAGGCCTTGCGTCTAGTGATTGTTGAGTGGTTTGAGTGCGCTGCCGAAGACATTCGAGACGTCGATGCGTTTCGCGACGGGCTGTGCCGTGGGAACGAGGATACCGTGAGGCGGGCGCTAAGTCGCATCCTGGGGGATGCGGGAATCGGTGAGACCGACCCAGATACGCCGCTGCCATATCATCTGCTCTTGCAGGGGCTCTGCTTTGGCTTGCCGGGCTATGCCAATCCTGCCTCGAGGCGAAAGTGTGGCGCGAGTCGCTGGGACATCCAGGTTTTCCCTACGGGCACTGTGCTCGACGTAGCAGACACGATTGGCATGCTGGACGAGCGCCCGCTTATAACGATCAATATGATGTATGACCCCGATGTGGATGCGCTGGGGTTGGAATTGCTGGCCGTGCAGTCGCTACTCGACATAGAGCGCGACGGCATCGACGAAATTCGTGTACCACGCCCCGGCGTTGGCCGCATGCGCTGGGGGTTCGGTTTTGATGGGCAGCATGTGGCTACGGTGTGCCAACGGCTTTAAGCGCCGAGGTGTTTCCGGCTTCCGTTACTCGGTGTCCTTCATGGGCGGCATGGGCTTCCAGTTGGGATCCTTGATGATCTTGCGGGCGTCCTTCATGCCGCGCCGCAGCGCCGGAATGCCGGTCTTAAAGCACTTATCGACCGCAGCCAGGCGAATGAATTCCTTGCAGAAGGTCGCGGCATTGCCCAGGCGGAACAGCATGGGGTGGTAGTCACCGTAGATCTGCATATAGCGAGCGAGGAAGCCTCGGTTGCGCATGATGTAGTAACGGTTGGTGTCGCTCGTAGAGTTGAGCTGGCGCTTGCCGGCGATATCCCAGTTAGAGACGGCGCGGGCGCGCTTGAGAACCACGTCGGCCACAACGGCGGCGGAGAAGTGTTGGCTGGCTACGTAGCCGTAGCAGGCATCGTCGCCGTAGATGAAGAATCGCGCATCGGGCAGGCCGATCTTGTCGACCACGCGGCGCGAGAACATGCCGCCCTCAAAGCACAGCTGGTTCATGGCGCGATAACCCTCTGGACCCAAGTCCCACTTGGCGACTGGGTTGGGAATGCCGAGCGAAAGGATGAGTTGGTATTGCCAAAAGAAGGCGCCGCCGTCAAAGTCTAGGCGCGAACCCTGGATGACATCGTAGCGGTCGGTCCACTTGGCAAGACGCTCGATGCCTTCGGGGATGACGAGCACGTCGTCGTCCATCACCCAGAACCACTGGGCGCCCAGGTCGTAGGCGCATTTAGTGCCGGCGGAGAAGCCGCCCGCACCGCCGCCGTTTTCGAGCTGCGGGGCGTAGATGACACGGTCGGTGCCGCCCTGCGCGTCAGGCTGCTCGGTGTCGATGCCCCACAGGTTGGCCAGGCGCTCGTTGAATGCGGTGCACATGGCCTCGGTCTCGCGCGAATTCTCGTTATCGACAATCACGATGCGCCAGGGCGTTGCCGTGAGCTCGGTCATGGAGTCGAACAAATTTGCCAGGAGTTCCTGGCGCTTGTACGTAACGACGACGATGGCGAGCTTATCGATGGGGGCGGGAAGGGTTGAAGGCATGGGGCAATATATCCTTTCACGCGCGGCGGGCGAGCGCTGCACGGAAGCTATCGAATACGTCCTTGGGACTGTCCTATTGTAAAGGCTCGGCGCACCTTAGCGGCAAGCTTTGAATAAAACGCAGGAACCTGCCATGGGCCCGCCGCATGACGTGGGGCTGCTTTGCCCGCAAGAGGCTCCATAGATTATATAAACGCCTGCTGGCGCGCTGACCCTTTGATACCATGAAACGACAGGTATTTCCTAAGGAGCACATTTGTCTACTAACGCCTCTGGCAGCCCTGTTCTGTCGCTGCTTATTCCCATTTACAATGTTCAGCGCTACCTGCGCGAGTGCCTCGATTCCGCCCTGGCGCAGACGCTCAAGGATATTGAGATCATCTGCATTAACGACGGGTCGACCGACAACTCGCCGGCGATTATCCGCGAGTATATGGAGCGCGATGGGCGCGTCAAGATGATCGACAAGGCCAACAGCGGCTACGGCGACTCGATGAACCACGGCCTGGAGATGGCGCGTGGCAAGTACGTTGGCATCTTGGAGTCCGATGACTTTATGGCGCCCGACGCACTCGAAAAGCTTGTCTCGGCCGCCGATAGCAATAATGCCGACTTTGCGAAGGCGAACTTTGATTTCTACTGGTCTAAGCCCGAGGAGCGCCGTTCGCTGCACGAGATGTTTAAGGCCAAGGACTGCGACAAGCCGGTGCACCCGAGCGATACGACGCAGTTCTTTAAGCAAAAGCCGTCGATTTGGTCGGCCGTGTACCGTCGCGATTTTCTTGAGCGCAACGGCATTACGTTCCTGCCGACTCCGGGGGCATCCTTTCAGGACACGTCATTCGCCTTTAAGGTGATCGCGTGCGCCGATAAGGCTGTTTACCTGCATGATGCCGTGTTGTCGTATCGCCAGGACAACGAGAATTCCTCGGTCAATTCTTCGGCTAAGGTCTTTTGCGTCAATACCGAGTATGCCGAGATTGAGCGTTGGATTCGAGAGGATTATGCCCGTGACCACGCAGGTGATGACGTCGCGCGCATGCTCAAGTTCAATCAGCTCATTAAGTACGATTCGTACATGTGGAACTACGTGCGCCTGGCGCCTAAGTTCTATAAGGAGTTCCTGGTTCAGATGGCCAAGGAGTTCCAAGCGGCCTTGGACGCCGGGGACTTTTCGCTTGACGACCTCAAGCCGTGGAAGCGCGCAAATCTCGCTGCCATCCTCAAAGATCCTGAGGGCTGGGTTGACGAGCATCCGAGTTTTGCGACGGATGGTGCCTTGGGGCGTGCTAAGTATTACGCCTCGGTTGGAGGCCCAAGCGTGGTTGCTGCCTTCCTTATCGAATCGCTGAGGGGGTAGGTCGGCATGGGAGAGGTCTCGTGTCCTAAAGCTACCATTGTCGTCCCCGTTTACAACTCTGCGCGTTCTCTTCAGCGATGCCTCGATTCGCTGTTGGAGCAGTCCGAGCGCTCGATTCAGGTTGTCTGCGTTAACGACGGTTCGACCGATGATTCGTTGAACGTGTTGCGCCGGATCGCGCAGTCTGACGATCGCGTGCTGGTGATTGACCAGGAAAACGCGGGTGTCTCGTGCGCTCGAAATGCCGGTATCGATGCCGCCGGAGGCGAGACCGTCTTTTTTGTGGACGCCGACGATTACATCGATGCCCGGACAGTCGAGCGCGTGCTGCATGCCATTGAGTCTGCAGATGCCGAGGCCGCCGTTTTTGGCGGCGTCTGTGAACCTGCCGATGCTGCCCCCAAACGCGTCCAGCAACTCATGAGCCCCAAAGCTGGTATCTTCGGCGCCCGTGATCCCCAACTGCTGTTCCATTCGAATGCGCAGCCCTATGCCTGCCGTGCGGCTTTTTCGCGCGAGCTGCTCAATCGCGAAGGCATTCGCTTCGCCCCCGGTTTGGCTTTGGGCGAGGACGTCGTCTTCCAATTTGCGGCTTATGCGCTTGCCCGCAAGACCGTCGTCATGCCGGACAAGTTCTACCACTACGTGATGGAGAGCGAATCGGCGACGCACGAGTTCAACAGTGCCGAGGCTCGCGCCAAAAAGCTTGACGCCCACATGAGGATGCTCGAGGAGGTCTTGGAGGACTGGGCGGCCTACAGTCTTTTGGACCTGTGCCCCGGCGAGCTGATAACTTGGTTTTTGGACCTAATTGTGTTCGACCTGGCGCGCTTGGATGCCGATGACTTCCATCGCGTGGCGGCTCGCGTCAACATGGACCTCGCGACGTTTTTGGGAACGGACTGGGCAGATATGCCTGCCAAGGGCGCCGTTTGCCGTGTTGCCCACAAGCTCGTTGCAGCGATCTCGAGCGTTTCGATGGCAGATGCCACGCTGTTCTATCTTTCGACTCGCGGTCTCAAAGCCTGCCTGGAGCGCTTTATCTAATTCCAAGCGCTGCCGCCCGCCGCAACTCGGCTGCTAAAATAACCCTGTTACACGCTATTCAACAGGAGGTTCTCTTGCAGAACTCTGATACCCCTAAAGTTTCGCTGCTTGTTCCCATCTGCAATGTTGAGCGCTACCTGCGTGAGTGCCTCGATTCCGCTGTGGCGCAGACGCTCAAGGACATCGAGATCATCTGCATCAACGACGGTTCTACCGATAGCTCGCCGGATATCATCCGCGAGTACATGGAGCGCGACCCCCGTGTAAAGATGATCGACAAGGCCAACAGCGGCTACGGCGACTCGATGAACCGCGGCCTGGAGATGGCGCGCGGCGAGTACGTGGGCATCCTTGAGTCCGACGACTTTATGTTTGAGGATTCGCTCCAAAAGCTGGTCGCCAAGGCCGATGCTGAGCATGCCGATGTCGTTAAGGGCGACTTTTACCTGTATTGGTCCACGCCCAGCGAGCGCCGTGAGCTGTTTGGAATTATCGACGAGCATATGACGGGCGCCGCGTATCGCCCCGTCGATCGCCCGGGCATCTTCTACCGCAAACCTTCCATTTGGTCGGCTATCTATCGGCGCGAGTTCCTCAACGACAATCAGATTCGGTTCCTTCCCACGCCGGGTGCCTCGTATCAGGATGCGGGTTTTAACTTTAAGGTTTGGGCTTGCGCCCAGCGTGCCGCGTTTATTGCGGACCCCATTTTGTGCTATCGCCAGGATAACGAGAAGAGCTCCGTTAATTCGCCCAACAAGGTGTTTTGCGTGTGCGACGAGTATGCCGAGATGCAGCGCTTTTTGGACGAGCGTCCCGAGCTCAAGGCTCAGCTCCAGGGCATTTTAATGCGCATGAAGGTCGATACGTACCGTTGGAATGATGAGCGTCTGGTCGATGAGCTGCGTGAGCAGTTTTGGAAGAAAGCCTCGTCCGAGCTCAAGGCCGATTGGGATGCCGGTCGCTTTGACCTGTCGCTGTTTGATCCGCGTGGCGAGACCGACTTGCGCCTGATGGTCAAGTCGCCCCGCGCCTATATCGATTCGCGCTTTGACTTTAAGAAGCCGGGCAAGCTCAATACGTTTAAGCATTACTTTAAGATTGGCGGCCTGTCGCTGGTCTGGCGCGTGCTGACGTATCAGCGCACCTACGGCGACAACCCGCACCCCGATGACGTTCCGGCCGCACAGTAGGAGCGAGTGACTATGGCTACCCCCAAGATTTCCGTTGTCGTTCCCATCTATAAAGTGGAGGAGTGCCTGGCCTGGTGCCTGGACTCTCTGCTTGCGCAGGACATGCCCGATTGGGAAGGCGTGCTGGTCAACGATGGCTCGCCGGACGGCTCGCGCGATATTGCGGTTGCCTATTGCGAAAAGGACGCGCGCTTTACGCTGGTCGATAAGCCCAACGGTGGTTTGTCGAGCGCCCGCAATGCGGGTATTACCGCGTCCTCGGCTCCTATCGTCGCGTTCTTGGATTCCGACGACCGCTTTACGCCCGATGCGTGTCGTGTAATCGTCGATGCTTTTGAGCGTGAGGATTGCGACGTTTTGACCTTTGGCGCGAATCCGTATCCGCTGGAGGCGGGGTATCCGTGGCTTAACTATGTGCTGAGCCCGCGCGATGTATCGTTTGAAGGCTATAGCTCTGACCTGCTGTTTAAGGAAGCATCTCGCCCCTTTGCATGGCGCACCGCCTGCAAGCGTGAGTTTTTGCTGGGCAACGGGATCGTGTTCGACGAAACCGTTAAGTATGGCGAGGACCAGGTCTTCGATTTTGCCGTGTACGGTCGTTCGCATAAGACCGCGCTTATCTCGAACAAGCTGTATGACTACCGCGTGGCGCGCAAGGGTTCGCTCATGGACACCATGCGCTACGACGACGAGACACGTCTGCTGGAGCACGTGAAGATTTACTCTGCGGTGCTTGCTGACTGGCAGCGTGACGGTCTCGATGCACAACATGCCGATGACCTTGCGTACTTCCTGTGTGATCTGGTGCTGTATGACGCGCTCAGGTTGCTTGGTTCGGACTGCGGCAAGGTGTTTGCTGCCGTTGCCACGGCGCTTGATGGCTTCGCTGTTGGCAGCGATGCTGCGCTCGCACAATGCGCTCCTTCTGTTGCTGTTATGGTGCGTGCGGCGCTTACCAGCAAGGCCCCCAATGCCCGTGAGTGCAAAAAGCTCATGTTCGATTACGATGTCTTGAGGTTTGGGCGCCTGGGTGCCTGCAAACGCATGGCAGCGAACGCCCTGGGAAAGCGAGAAGTGTAGATGAGTATCAAGCGTTTGGCGCTTTGCCGCAGTCAGGGCCGTCTGTTTGTGCTGCTTCGTTTTGCCGGTCAGGATGTCGCCGCGCTTATTGAGCGGGAGGGCTCTCAGGCGTTTGCCCATGCGACGACGAGCGGTTCTTGTGTGCCGTCGCTGGTGCTCCCGGTCGATCATGGCCGTGTGCTGGCGCTTTGTCCTTCCGTTTCCGATTACGAGCGCGAGCTCGCCGTCTTGGTGCTTCCGTTTTTGGATGGCTCGTCGATGGATGTCGTTTTTGCATCCGGTGGCCAAAGGTTGGGCTCCATTCGCCTCGATAGCCGCGTGGCCAAGCTGGAATCCAAGGTTAACTACAAAGCAAAGCCTGCGCTGTGCGCGCTTATCCGCGATGCGCAGCGTGGCGAATGCTGCGGTCGCTACGAGATCGATGCCATTCGCTATTTACCGGCAGACGCCGGCGCGGTGTGGCGCTATGAGGTTACCTGGGCGGGAGAACCCCAGTGCGCACCTGAGCTCCAGATCTTCGATACGCATATGAATGCCATCAATGTCACCGTGCATGTGTTTGAATCGCAGATCGATGTGCCGCAGCAGAACGGATGCCGCGTCAATAAAACGTATTTGAGCGTTGAGATGCCCCAGGATATACGTGATTTTGTTGCGATTGCGGCTGATCCCACGGGCCTAATCCAGAGCGGTTTTTGCGCCATGGATGGTCGCCTGTACAACGGCATGGTCGACGACAGCTGGAACCGCATGAAGGACGCGCGTGCAGATGACGCAGCTTATCGACGTTGGTTTGAGCAACATCGCGCAAAGCCGGGCGATTTAGCGTGCCAGCGTGTCGCTTCGGTGGCCTTTGCCTATAGGCCGCTCGTGAGCATCGTGGTGCCGTGCTACAAGACCGATCGGGTCTATCTGCGCGAGCTGCTGGACTCGGTGCTGGTCCAAAGCTATGACAACTGGGAATTGCTGCTTATGGACGCCTCGCCCGAATGGGACGCGGTTGCCAATCTTGCGGCAGGCGCCAACGACGAGCGCATCCGTCGCATCGAGCTTCCCGGCAACGGCGGCATTGTGGCCAACACCAACGCTGGTATTCAGCAGGTGACTGGAGACTACGTCGCGTTCTTGGACCATGACGACATTCTGGAACCGGACGCGTTATTCCAGTATGTTTCCGCACTGAATAAGGCGACCGAGGGCGAGCGTCCCCAGGTCCTGTTCTGCGACGAGGACATGTTCCAGAAAACGGGGGAGTGGGGCCAGCCGGTCTTTAAGACCAAGCTCAACGTCGACCTGCTCTATAGCCATAACTGCGTGACGCATTTCCTGATGGTGCAGAAGGCGCTTATTGATCGCATTGGCATGTCGCCGGAAGACGTCGCGGGCGCCCAAGATTACGACCTGACGCTCCGCTGCCTTGCGGCGGGCGCGCGGTTTGAACATGTTGCGCACGTACTGTATCACTGGCGCGTGCATCCCGGTTCAACCGCCGACGGTTCTGCCGATAGCAAGCCGTATGCTATTGAAGCCGGGCGCCTTGCGCTTCAGCGCCACTTTAACGCGCTGGGCATTTGCGGAACGGTCGAGGAGGCCGAGACGCCGTTTGTCTACCGCATGCGCCATGCGCTGCCGGAGCCTGCGCCGCTGGTGAGCATTGTGATTCCCACCAAGGATCACATTGAGACGCTTGACGCCTGTGTGATGTCGATCGCCCAGAAGGCAACGTATGCCAACTACGAGATTGTCTTGGTGGAGAACAACAGCGAAGCCCCGGAGACGTTTGCGTATTACGAAACCCTGCCGGAACGCGTGGCTGCGGCATCCGAAGGCAAGGGTATCGCGCGCGTTGTGTACTGGCCGGGTGAGTTCAGTTACTCCAAAATCATTAACTTTGGTGTGGAGCACGCCAAGGGCGACTACCTGCTGCTGCTCAACAATGATACCGAGGTCATAAGTCCGGACTTTATCGAAGAGATGATGGGGTATCTGCAGCGTCCCGATGCGGGCGTGGTGGGCGCCAAACTCTACTTTGCCGATCATCTGGTGCAGCATGCCGGCATTTTGGTTGGCGTGCGTGACGCACTTGCCCATGCCAACCAGGACTTCTCGGCAAAGCGCGAGGGCTATCTTGCCCGCGCTGTGCGCCCGGGCAACTTTAGCGCCGTAACGGGTGCCTGTCAGATGGTCCGACGCGACGTATTTGAGCGGGTCGGAGGCTACGACGAGGAATTCGCCGTCGGCTTTAACGACGCGGACTTTTGTCTGCGCGTGTGGGAGGCGGGCTATCGAACCATCTATACGCCCTATGCCGAGCTGTATCACTACGAGTTCACCTCGCGCGGCAGGGAAGAGGCCAACGAGAAAAAGCTGCGCCGCTGGAAGCGCGAGCAAGCGCTGTTCATGCAGCGCTGGCCGGAGTTCTTCTTGACGGGCGATCCGTGGTTGGGGCCGAACTTATCCGCTGAGAGCGAGTATTTCTCGCTTTAGAAAATGGATTTTAGGAAGTCCTCAACTTACTTACGATATGAGCTGAGAAGAAAGCAGCGTCTAGGCGATTTGCTGCAATGCATCACGATAGCTCGATACTTCCGCGATACGTTTATACAGACTTATACAACTGGATATAATCGGATATAGTCTACGATAAACTTTTAAAGCTAAGATTGACCAATAATCGATTCCCTAGAAAGGCAAACAAGTGAGCGCCACAGCATTCCATAATCCGTTTCGTCCCACTGCCGGCGCTGAGCCTCCGCGCATAATTGGTCGCGATGATATCGCTCTTGAGTTTACCGAGAGTTTGAATGCGGGAATTGGTGCACCTGCGAGGCTCATGCGCATTGCTGGACCGAGGGGCTCCGGAAAAACTGTTTTGCTCTGCGATCTTAGGGATCGTGCGCGAGAGCTTGGTTGGAAGACCGCTATTGTTTCTGCTGGCCCTGACCTATTGTTGGACTTGCGGGATCAGGTTGCTGATTCTTCTCTTGAGGCCAATGCTTCGGTCGGCGTAAACGCCGGCTTTGTTTCTGCGAAAGTCGATGTTGCACCCAAAGAGTCGAGCCTTAGAAAGCTGCTGAGTTCGGCAGCGAAGTCATCCAAGGGTCTTTTTATTGCCATCGATGAAGTTCAGGACGCTCCGATTGACGATATGCGTGCCATTGCGTCTACGGTTCAGCTTTTGATAGGGGAAAAAGTAGATATCGCACTTGCCTTTGCCGGCTTACCCGCCGGCGTTATGGATCTTATTAACGGCAAGGCGCTTACGTTCTTGCGTCGTGCCCTCCCTGAAGATCTGGCGCCTATCAACCAGGTGGAGGTAGCGCTCTCTATGGGCGATAGCTTTGTCGCGACTGGTTTGACCATAGAGGACGATCTTCTGTCGAGAGCCGCTAAGGCCACTAAGGGCTATGCCTATCTGGTGCAACTGGTCGGTTATTCCATTTGGCAGCGCGCCAACTTGCATCGTGCCAAAAGTGCCATTGTGAGCGAGCGCGATGTTGCCGAAGGCATTGCGCTGGCAGAGGCTCGTTTTCACGATGTTGTTCACGAGCCCGCGATTTCTGGACTGGGGCCTAACGATATCAAATACCTTTTGGCGATGTGCGAGGACAAACAACAGTCCAAATCATCCGAGATTGCTAGGCGCATGGGTAAAAAGACCAATGAGATCAGCTCTATTAGGGCAAAATTGCTACAAAGAGAGGTTATTCAGGCACCACAGAGGGGCTACGTGCAGTTTGCCGTGCCGGACCTAGATATCTATCTGCGAGAGAATGCCGAGGAGATTCTCGAACGGTTCTAGGTCGAGAGAGGGCGACGTCACCATCTTTACGCCGTATGCCGAGCTGTACCACTACGTGTTCACCTCGTACGGCAGGGAAGAGGCCAACGAAGAAAAGCTGCGCCGCTGGAAGTGCGAGCAGGCTCTCTTTATGCAACGCTGGCCCGAGTACTTTGTTGGCAAGGATCCATGGCTTAACTCAAACCTCAGCTCAGAAAGCGAGTACTTTGCGCTTTAGATTGCTGAAATGTCCTTCGGGAGTTGGCTGTCTGTTGATATGAAAGACATTGAGAAATAGGGGGGGCTAACGAGCCTGTAACGGTGACGAGTCGTTAGCCCTTTGGGCTAGTCTTTTACAATAATTAATGGATCTATTAGGTTAACAAAGTGTTTTGCAAATTGCGTCTTATCATTTTGCGAGGAATAGTAGTCTTCAACGCTATCAAGTAGCTCAGTGATTAGGTCACAAATGGGTAATTCGATAATTGGATTGCCAGCCTCTATGTTAATCGCTAAAGGCCTTCCGTCTCCAAAGTCTGAATTTATTAGCTGGAAGTTGACTTCGTGCCCAGATTTCAAATTTAGATCCAAATTTCCGCTGTGAACAATTGAGCAACGTATTTTATAGATGAACTTTCCGAAATCATTTCCGTTTAGCATACTTTGGTCATGAATAAAAGCTGAAGTGTCAACAAATTGGTTGATCCAACGGCTGTACCGATCTCCTACTGTTTTTTCGTTTGGATACTCGACTTGAGCGCAGACGTCTGGCAGCGTGAGAGAAAAACATAGAGCTGAATAATAAGCTTTAGCATTTAGCGCCCTGCGTGCATCTTCAATGTACTCCAGCATAACGAACTCCTATAATTGCCAAAGTTATTAATTTAATTATAACGAATACTTGTCTACCATTTGGTATGGACGCATATAGCATCTCGTACAGCTATTAGCGGCTATTAGCGGATAACAAATAATATGTTCCATATATTGACGGTTTTCTCGAAACCCTCTGCATGGTCAACAGCGTCAAGACGTCTCGGGGCAGGATGATCTATCGCAGGTTGAAATAGGGTGTTAACCGGGGGCAAATCACATCCGCTACAGCTGTGTTGCCAGTAGCATGTAAGAAGGCTGGCAAATCTCTTGCTATACTCGAATCGCTTATTTGAGGGAAAGACTAAGCGCGGGGCCATGCGGTGCCTGAAACGTTCATAAACGTCATACAGAGAAAAGCCTACAGGGAAGTGCCTACGCGGACTAAGAGATGACACGTGGACGCGTTTTCTCTCGGTCGGAATACGCAAATGCCTTTGTTTTTGTAGGTTGATTTTCAGCCCCAGCGAGCACTTTGAACGGATAGCGTGTTTCCGCGCCTAGCCGAACGGCCCTGGACCGTGCGAGGCGGCCCCGGGCCGTTGTTTTCCCAGTTGAAGGAACGGTGGGGATGTGTTTCGACGGGTCCGGGGCCATGCTTCGCCAGCCCCTCGGCTCCGCTTCCTAGGCTCAGCCGAACGGCCCCCGCGCGCCTATCCACGTGCGACATCGCGAGCGCGAGGTCGGCCGGCGCGAGCCGGTCGAACCTGAGCTCCTGGCCCTTCGGCAGCAGCTTCCTGAGCCGTCCCTCCAAGCGCTGCGGGCGCCGCAACCCGGGCACTTCGGGTCCTGCCGATAGGCCTCGCGGTCTCGGCGAGCGTGCCGGCGCCGACCTCATCGCTGCAGCGCCTCTCGTCGATGGCTTCTCTGAGCAGCAGGAGCTCGTCGGCGGTGAGGCCCGTCACGAGCGCCCTGAAGGGGTTCGCTCTTCCCATATGGATCTGTCCCATCCGCCTGAACGCCCACATGGAAGGATTGTCGCCAAACAAAGATCCGGGTGGGCGCTCGGGCAAATTCTCTGTTTGGCTGGGAAGGGCATAGCATTTGGGGACCGCAGGGCCCCCGGTAATTACCTGTTATCTAAACTGTTAGATTTCGAATGGTGTGTCAGGAGTTCTCCCTTAGGCATTTTGCGGCTATAGGGACAAGGTCGAACATCGTATGAACGACGTCACCCGTGTTTGCAACGGTTGCCGTGAACTTGCCGTTTCCGAAATCCATTAAATGGTAGAGATTGATTGTTAGATCCTTTTGCGCGGCGATCCTCAGAATCCAGTAGGCGCAATTATCACCGCAATTTGAGGCGTTATATATATTCTGCGGCATAAAGTACATAAGCAGTAGTGTTTTGGTGCCGCTGGATAGTTTCTCGGGAGGAATGACGCCTAGAATCTTGGTATCGATTGCATTGGGGCCCACCACGGTGCCTTTATCGATGGATTTAATGACCCTTTGGGCAAAGGAGTCTTGAAACCACTGGGGCGAATAGACGTTATCGAAGTAAACCGACGTGTTGTAAATAACGTTTTCCATATCACCATAGTGAATTGTTGGCACGTTAGCTCCTTCGGCTTGCTGATTTGGCATTTAGTGAGATTGATTATATCGCAGCACATTAGGCGGGCGTTATCGGCCCGCGGTAGATGTGATTGATGACCAAGGTTTGTATTTTGTTGCTTTATTAATCAGTTCACTCGTTTAATCAGTTCGTTCATGCGCTAAGTTTGCCTTAGAAGCTATTTAGCGTAACGGTTGAGGTGTGGCGACTCATATTTAAATTGCAGTCACAAAGACACCTTTTATCGATTTCCCGTTGAAATACTGAATTGATAGTTTAAAAATAACTTAAGAGAGCCTTAAATCTCGGAGAAAGGATGTCGTATGAAAAACCTTCGAGAAAGATGGCGCGGACTAACAGTGCTGGGGGTTGTTGCGTTTGCCGCTGCCTGCATGACGGTTGCCCCGGCGCCCTCATTTGCTGATATTGCTGGCGGTGGCGGAGGCGGTGGACCGATTACGGAATGGTGTTCCGACGGTCGTCCGAAGACTGGACTCGTTCGGTGCGAGGACGGCAACCTTCGCTATTTCGATCCCGAAACTGGCGCCATGGTTACGAACCAGTGGCATAACGAATACGAAGCTGTCTGGTACTATTTTGGCGCTGACGGGACCGCGGTGTCGGGCTGGCAGTCTATCGGTGGGGACAAGTATTACTTCTATCCCGAAAGCCATGATATGGCATACGGCCGAGTTCAGATTGACGGCAAGAACTACTTCCTGAACACCCCTGGTGCCAACGCTGATGGCCGCATGCAGCATAGCGACTGGCTCTATGACTCCATCTATGGAAAGTGGTTCTATGCGACTTCCAGTGGCGAACTGCTGACCGGTTGGCATAATATCGGTGGAACTTGGTATTATTTCGACGAGTATGGTGTCATGCTGACCGGCTGGATCAACGTTTCGGGGACGTGGTACTACGCCAACGCTTCCGGTGCGATGGTCACTGGCTGGCTCAATATCGGCGGTACGTGGTTCTACCTCGATGGCTCGGGCGCCATGGTTGCTAACGGCTGGTGCAGCTTGGGCGGCTCCTGGTACTGGGTCGGCGATTCCGGCGCGATGGCTACCGGCTGGTTCTTGGCAGGTGGCTCTTGGTACTATGCGAGTGGTTCGGGCGCCATGGCAACCGGCTGGCTCAGCAATGGCGGCACGTGGTATTGGCTCGGAGGTTCTGGCGCTATGGCCTCTAACTCTTGGGTCAACATTGGCGGAGTCTGGTACTGGTTCGACAACGCCGGTGCCATGGCCACCGGCTGGCGTCAGATTGACGGCGCCTGGTACTACTTTAACGGTTCCGGCGCTATGGCCCACGACGCCTGGGTCGGCGACTACTATCTCCAGTCTTCCGGCGCTATGGCTTCGAACGCCTGGGTCGGCTCCTATTATGTCGGCGAGGACGGCAAGTGGATTCCGGGCTACGGCCTAGTTTGGTATAAGAACGGTAGCGATGTTTACCATACGCATAAGTGCCGTACCGTTGGTAAGGACGCAAAGGGCTATTCGCAGATCTCTATTCAGGAGGCCCAGAGGCGTGGTGCTTCACGAGAGTGCAAAAACTGCCAGCAAATTGGCTAGCACATTACTGAGTTAGTTTTGATTGAGACCCCGTTGCCCTGAGGTGACGGGGTCGCTGCGTGATTGGATACCGTGCTGCTATGAAGAAATGCTCATTCGGGGTGCTGGTCTTTTCCGGCCTTGTTTCTTTGGGGCTCCTTTTGAGTTCGTCCTCGATGCTATACGCCCTTGATTCGAATAACACTGACGAAGGTTCCGCATCTAACGTTGCTATTGCTTCTGTTGAGTCAGCCATTGATGCTCAGCGCGAATCGACCTTCGCTGCCGAGCAGAACTCTCAGGTGGATAATGAGACCCCTTCTGAGGTTTCGAATCAAATTATTTGGCATCAAGGATGGATACCGCCCGAAGAGGGGGCTGGTTTCTGGCGTTGGGGCTTGTCTGACGGAACAATCGCTGTTTCTTCTTGGAGACATACAAACGGTAGCTGGTATTGGTTCGACGACGAAGGTCGAATGGCTCAGGATGGGTTGGTTCAAGTCGGGGGTGCGACTTATGGATTCTCCTCTTCGGGTGCAATGCGTGTTGGCTGGTACCTAGATTCTACGGGCTCCACTTCTGCTTGGCGTTATTTCTCCGGTTCTGGCGCCATGGTAAAAGGCTGGCTCTCGGATGGGGGCCGTTGGTATTGGCTTGATCCTGCGGACGGTTCTATGGCCACCGGGCTGAATGCATGCAATGGAATCCCTCATATCTTTAACGGATCAGGGGCCATGCTCTCCTCCCAGTGGGCATTTATTGACAACAACTGGTATTACGCTGACTCCAACGGCTTGCTGCATGGAGGCTGGTTACTTCTAGGGAATTCTTGGTATTACCTGGATCCAGGAAGCCATATTATGCTCACGGGCTTTGTGCAAGTGGGTACAACCTCCTATTTCCTTACGAGTTCAGGTGCCATGGCAACAGGCTGGGCACTTGTTGATGATATTTGGTATTACGCCGCATCAAACGGAGCTATTCAACGAGGGCGATGGATAAAGTCCGGAAGCGCCTGGTATTACCTTGATGATGTATCCGGCGCAATGCGTACTGGTGAATATACGGTAGGCGACACGCGCTATTATTCTTATGATTCCGGTGCGAGGGCATCTTCGTGCTGGATTAACTTGAGCGACGGTATGTCATGGGCGAATTCGTCTGGAGCACTGAGCGAGCCGTTGCCTACTTCATCTGATGGATCTCCCATAATCGCTGATCGTGCCGACTCGTCTTCGTTGCCAGGTGTGATTCATATTGGAGACGCGGTTTTCTATGCGGACGCAAACGGTGTCGTTAATGTGGCATCTGGTTGGATTATGTCGAATGACGCTTCTGACGAAAACGACAATACTTGGTACTACGCATCTTCCAATGGTGTCCTTAAGTCTGGTTGGCAATATGTCAACGGTGCGTGGTATTGGATGGACCCTTCTACATTCAAGATGAAAACTGGATGGCTTAATGACGGCGGTACGTGGTACTGGCTCCAGCCATCGGGCGCCATGTTTGCTAATGGGTGGCTGAAAATCGATGGCGTTGACTACTACTTCAATGCAAGTGGTGTATGGTTGAATACGTCTGGTTCTGTTTTGGGGGTCAATAGGTCCAGTCTGGTCAATTGGCTTATGAGCCACGAAAACGACGTCTATTACCGTGGAACACGCTATGATACGCATCTTAGCCAAGAAACATGCATGTATCCAAAGGGTGATCCTCGTTGGGACGGGTATACCGGTATGAACTGCGGCGGATTTGTATCGCATGCATATATGAAAGCGGGCGGGAATTTAGCTCCCATTGCCGCCGAGCAGAGCCATTCCCCTTGGAGTGGGGGCCCCGGAAGGGGCGGCTGCGTAAACGCTTATCGTTGGTACGGCTACGCTATCGATACATGCGCGAACGTGACTTATTTCAACTCTATTGATGAGTTACTGCGTAGTGGTTTGGCTCGTAAGGGGGACATTGTGTTCTTCAATCCTTACAACCCATATGCGGACGATAGCCACATTGGCTTTTTCTGGGGCAATTCGCCGAGCGAAAATTTGTTCTGGCACAGTGATGGTTATGGAAATCGCATCTCCGGTTTGACCGCTTTGGGCCCATCGAAAGTAATACTGATTCGTTAGAATTCCGAGTTGTAGGGGACTCTCTGGGCCCCCTACCTTTTTGACATCTGGTTTGAAAGTTTATTTGAAGTCGGTATTCTGGGGGTGTTCCTATAGTTTTGTCAACTGGGAAATGCTCTCCGTGCGACCGAATCGCGGCATGCTGACGCCAAGCCATTAGGCCGGTGGGCTTCAGTCTG